>NZ_PXWF02000031.1 GCF_003011895.2 Massilia glaciei
GTTTGGCTTCATGCAATCGCCCTGGTGGTAAGCAGGCCCAGACTCGAACTGGGATCCTCAGCGTGCTATCATAGGAATACCACCTCCTACAATACTGTTCATTCGAGAACAGCGGCGCTGGCGCACTATCCAATTGTGCTACCTGCTCTACAACTACAAGGCTCCGCGGCAACGGAGCCCTTTTTTTGCCCAATCGGGCTGCGAGGCCGGAGTCGAACCGGCATCTTCAGCGGAATCCCCGGACCATCCCGGAAATAGCTGCCGTCAGTGGCAGCATGACGCTGACGCTATATCCCTTAAGCTACTTGCTGAAACTCACTACTACTGCATGGTCGGCCAAACCCAGCTCAGCTTTTACTAAGTTGCCCAAACGCTTTACCAATCCGTCAAGCCGAAAGTTGCGCTTCTCGGCTCGCCCTGGCTCACGAGTCGCGTAACCCTTTTCTTCCAGAGTCTTCAGATGCCGCTGCACGGAACGCGGATCAGTGCCCATTCGCTTTGCCAAGGCCGTGACGCCAGGAAACGGCGCCTTTTCTGGCCTGTACCAAAAATCCAAGATATTCAAAAGCGTGACCAACTCACCATTGCTCAACTGCAACTGAGCCTGAAACCGAAAAAGATCATGTGGCACCGCTTGATAGCCACGGCGGGATGCCACGCCCCACTTCTCCCAAACATTCGCTGGGATCTCATTACCTGCCGTGTCTTTTGGTGCCAGAGAGTCCATGGAAGCGATATTAGCAGAGAATTTTTGCGCCGCGGGAAATACTTAAATTCATTTACTTCTTGCGACATTTTTGTCGGTATTTTTTGACGAAATTGTCGTTTCCGTTGTTTGATTTTGATTGCTACTTCAGGCAATGTCCAGCGGTTTTAGTGTTCAAGCGGAAAAATTTACGCATGCCACGCTGACAATGTGCGGCATGGCGTGCTGGAGCCGAGGCCAGCTGGTCGACCGCGCGCGATCGCGCTGGCGCCGCCGGGCAAGATCCTGCCGACCCGGCCGGCCCCTCAGAGGCGTTTTGACATATTCGAAGGGAGCGCCGGCAACCGGCCAGTCGACGGCATCGATCGCGGCCAGCTGCCGCAAGGCCGGCTCACACCAAGTGCGGCCGCGTGCCACAGTAGAGCAACTGGCGGCCAAATCCGTTCGTGTGCATTGCTTCGCACTTGCGGACAGCGGGCGCACGAGCCTTGGGGTGTCACACAAGAGACCCTTGCCATGGAATTCCCTACGCAATTTGCGAAGTTCTCAAAACGCGTATATAATTGATTTGTCTGGGGAGGCAATATTAATTGCAGGAAATTTAATGCGCATAATTTCGAAGACTGCACTCGTGCAGTTCTGGACCGCCCATCCTCAGGCGGAAAGTAGGCTACAAGCTTGGTATGCGGCATTGTCGAAGTGCCAAGCGTCTGACTTCAACGAGCTCAAACAGACGTTTTCGACGGCTGACTATGTTCCCAAGAAGTACACGGTGTTTGACGTTGGTGGCAACGCTTACCGCGTAATCGCTGTAATCCACTACAACACCCAGATGGCCTATATCCGTGCAGTACTCACGCATGCCGAGTACGACAAGTGGACTAAGGACAATCGAGGAAAATGAACACCCAAAATCAGTTCGGTACCTTATCTGGGCTTACCCAAGCTTGGACTACTCTTCAGAGTCAAGTTCCTTTGCGACCAATTCGCACGGAAGTGGACTTCGCAGGCGTGCGCGCGCTGGCCGACACTTTGGCAGACGCGGTAGGCGATGATGACACTCACCCGCTCTTCTCGCTTTTTGAACTGACGATGGAGTTGATCGAGCGTTGGGAAGATGAACATGTCTCTATCCCGGCAGTAGAACCGCGTGAGGTTTTGCGGCATCTACTTGAAGCAAATAATCTTAAGCAAAAAGATTTGGAAGATATCGCCTCAACTGGGTTGGTCAGCGACATCCTGGCTGGCCGGCGTGAAATCAGCAAGCGACTTGCAAAGTGCCTTGCCGAGCGTTTCCGGGTCGACGTTTCCGTGTTTATCTGATTTTTTCTCCAGCCCGCAGGTTGAATTCTCTAGGCGCTTTTTTCTGCATGCGCCTTTTTTTGAGGCACGCTTTTTTTTGTGGGACCCGGCAACGAACCAGCGCGCGTCAACGACGTGGTCGACGCCGATTTCGTCGTGCCGCAGACCTACGCCTAAGCCGTCAAGTCGATCGGCGATTTTCCGGCGGCGCGCAGATCCTTAACCCATCCCGGGATCCTCCCCTTGCCCTGACTAGGTCAGCGATTTGTGCCACGTCCCGGAAATGAACGCGTCACACCTATTTCATAGAATCACGCCATCGCTGGTAGGCGATAACCTGTTTGTCACTCAGCGTTCCAAGCGGACGTTCCGTCTGCTTGAAGTGCATCATTTCAGCAAACACCGTACAGAGCTGGTTTGCGTCCTTCGAGAGCACAAAATCAACAGCGGGCTCGGCGACCATGCACGTATTGAGGGCTTTCTTGATTTCATCGAACGTCGGCATAGCATTGCCTCCTGGAGTCAATTCATACGCCGACTAGGACACCACGTCGACGTGCACATCCATGAAATCAATTTCGTTCCACGCGGCGCACCAGACGGCTGGAAGGCCGGAAACCACCGCCATGAATTCGACACAGCTGTCGTCGCTGATGACCGGCATGCCGTCATCGAATTTCAACAAATGCGGAAAGGTGGCCCGATCCCCGGCCAGATCGACCGCGCACCCATCCACCGTGTAAATGCCAGAGAAACGCTTGTACCGCTCCAACGCTGCATCGAGCACACCGATCTGGTTCCTAGGCACGTCAACTATAATCCGCTTCGCTTCATCAATATTCATCGCCCTGCTCCCTTATTTAATATCTTGTGACTTTCCTCAATAGTCGCAACCTCCCAATATGACTCATTTGCGACGGTATGCCAAATACCCCGGCCAAAACCATGCATAAAACACGCGAATCCATATGCGATCACGTAATTTCAAATTCAACGGCGCCGTGATCTTAATATGCATCGCGTAAATCACCAAATGCCCGATGCACTGATACCCAAGCCCAAACCAAAGCACGATGGGCGACCCAGCGGCGAAGGCACACCATCCCAACAACAGGACAAAATTGACCACGTTGACCACGATCGTCCTGCGCCATGAGCCGAAGACTGTCGCCTGGCGTTCCATTTCTTCACCGGGTGCCGACATCGCCCGCTCCACCATTTGTATAGGCGTCAAGTTCTTGCGTTGCTCAAATATCGGCCAGAGCAGCTTGACCAACTTGTAGGCGGCGAACATGCACGCCGCGAAAAGAAGCAGTCCGCCTAGTGTATCTTTATCCATGGTCTCTCTCTTTAGCCGCTAAAGTTCGCGTCTTTCTAGGGGTGAGTTGCGTGACACGTAAACCGAATCAAAAGAAAAGGTATCCCGCCTTGCTCATCGGGATTCGGATCAGCCAGAGCACGAAGAGGTGCGCCGGGTAGTAGGCGTAGAAGACCCAGCGCAGCCGTGAAACGTTCAAACCAACGCCGGAAGCGCCTAGAACGATCGGCACGGCCACCAAGGCCCATGGGTTGCCGTTCACATGCCAGAGCCCCGCAAAAGCCGCAGCGGCCAGTGCCATCGCCATCCAGGATCGCCGCCAGCAGTAAATCCAAACCGCCAATCCGAGCGCCAGCGCCGACCATCCGAATTCGACCAGCGCGCCGGCAGCGAGCGAAACGCCGGCAGCGCACACATAGCCGGCGACGGTGCGCCGCTCGGCCAGGAGCAGCATGACTGCCACGGCCGCGAGAGTGAACATGATGTTCAACGGCCACCACCCCGCCACCAGGCCGCCCAGGCCGATGAAGACCGGCGTGGTCAGGCCGCCGACCACCACGAGGCGCCAAATGGTGCGGTGGTATGCGCCACGGACTTTAGCGCCTGGTCGTGCGAGGTTATACGCAAGGACGAACACGAAGAGAGGCAATGCCGAACGACCACAATAAAACAGCCAGTCGTGGGTTCCGTTAAAGAGGTACTTGTTGACGTGATCGCCAGTCATCGAGATAAGAGCGATCCATTTGAATGCTTCCAGCGTGCCGTCCGGGACCACCAGCTGGGGTGCGCGCTCCAGCTTCGAGCGGTGGCCAGCTGCGCCAAATCCCGTCGATTCGCCGGCACGGCTTAATGAATCCATGATTAGCCCTTTCGTAAAACGCTGAGATCGTGATTAAAGTCCCTACTGTTGCCCTTCGATGATCAATTTGCGCTGGACGTATCCCGATGGTGCCTGCCACCTGGCCATGCTCAACGGTTTGGATCTGGCAGTGGAGGCCAAGCCGACTTGAGGTGTCTCCCTCGGCAACGGGGCCTCGTGGGTCACATAGCGCGCCGAGAGCCAGTCGGCCCACCTGGCGGCGCGTTTCATCAGATCGGCGCGGTACACCTGGTTGAAATGCGGCGTGCGCGAGTGGTAGTTCGCCACACGTGTCCAGAGGTCGCCTTTGTCATTTTTGATGTGTTTGCGCAGCCGCCAGGCGGCAAGGTCGAACGGATAGCATCCCGCAGCCGCGACGTGACCGGGGGATATCCCGAACTGCGCCAGCTCGCGCAGGTAATTCGTGTTGAACTGCATAGGCCCGACGTCGTGGCTCCCGTTGCTGCTGTTGCGGACCCACTGCCCCGGCCTGCCGCCCTCCTGCTCGGCGACGGCCAGGACGATATTGGCCGGGATCTCGTACTTGGCGGCCGCAGCGATCGAGCAGACAATACGCTCTTGCATGTACGGTGGAAGGTCGAGGGGCATGTCGGTATCCGATCAACGCTCTAGGCACTTGACGTTGCTTTTCCTGCTGCATTCCAAGCTATCCAGCAGTTCCTGCAGCCGATCGATTTCGTCCCTCGTCGCGACGGAAAGCTGTAGCTTCACCTCATAGTCGGCCAGCTCGGGCCCACAGAATCCGTCTTGCACGCGGCCGTCTCGCTGCACGCACTGTTCGAGCGCCGCTCTGGCCGCAGCGCTGTTCGCAACTTGCGCCTCCCACACCGGCACAAGCTTCGCGATCCGCGCCAGGATCTGCGCCGGGGTCAGCGGCGACACAGGCGGCAACGGCACAGGATTGTCCGGTGGATCCTGTTCTGGAGGGTTGCTGTCAACGATCCGCTGGATCGTGGCCGGGTCGACCCGGGGACACAGCGAGAGAAAATTCTTCCGCGCCTTGAGGGTGCTGCTAAAGCGCTTGAGGGAAATACTGAAATATTTCGCTATGGCTGACGCGCACTCGCCCGGCCTCGTGGGCGAAGCCAGGCACATGATTGCCTCGCAGGCCAACCTCGTGTCGCCGGTCAGGGTGTCCTGCGCGTTCGCCGTGAACGATGCCGAAGCGGCCGAGGCAAACAAGGTTGCAGCGATGAGTGCTCTTAGTTTCACGTTTTGCTCCGTTAAATGGATTAATTTTTCCCGTCCCGGAAGGCCGCGATTTCCGCTTCCGCTTCGGCCGACCTGGTTCCAGCTGCAAGACTGTTTTCCGCGAATGTGGCCGACTTGCCGCCGGCGTCCACTGCATCCTTGCGTGCGTTGATCGCGGACGCGATCTGGCCACCGGTCGTGTCGGCGATACGTTCCAGAAAGTCGTCTTTCAATTCAATCGTCCGTCCCTTGGCGACGTCATACGACCCCTGCGCCAGGTTGACGGCCGTACCGGCCGCGATCCTGGCGGCCTTGGCCGCCATTGCGCCGGCGGCGGCCAAGGGCCGGCTTGGCTTGACTTCGCCCGGCGAGCCGCCACCGCCAGCAGTGGGCTTGCCGGCGCCGCCCTTGCCGCCGGCGCCGCTTCCCGACCCGGATCCAGATCCCGACCCGGCCCCGGATCCAGTTCCAGATCCGGACCCAGGCTCCCACGATCCGGCGGCGCTCGAGCTGCCTGCGGTCGCGCTCGACCCCGGATCCGCGCCGACGGAGCCTGCACCACCGCCCGAGGTATCGCCCATGGCTGCGGCGAGCGCACTGCTACCACCGCCACCACCACCTCCGGCACCGGCACCGCCGCCAAAACCGCCACCGGTATCACCGCCCGCCCCGCCCGCCGAACCCATCACGGCGCTGGTGCCGCCTCCGGCACTTTCGGCCGCGCTGGCCTTGGAGAATGCGGCCATCAGCGCTTGCGCACCGCCAGCGGCGCCGCTGGCGCCTGCCGCCAGCGCGGCGCCTGTGGAGGCGACGGCCGCCGCTCCCATTGCAGCGGCGGCAACGGCCGCGCCCACTCCGAAGTTGGAGCCCATATTGCCGGTCGTGCCGCCCGCGAGCGCGCCGATCTGAGGTGGTACTTTCGCGACCAACGCTAGAAGAACAGCCGCAACAACGGCCATAACCGCCAGCTCTTTGAGGGGCATTCCGGCGCTCATGGAAGCGTAATACTGGTCCACGAACGACTTCCCAACACCAACCAGCAGGATCATGGTCATCAGTTGTAGGCCGATGTTCAGGATGGACTTGAAGTATCCGATAGCCATTTCAGACGTCCAGCGAGAGCCGCCGAACCCGAGAATGAAAACCCCGGCATAAGCAAAAATCCAGCCACTTACAAGCAACAGCAGCATGTTCACGCCAATGAGCGCGAACACGATAAGTATTGCCATACTCAGAAGCATGCCAAACAAGCTTTCCATAGGCTGCCAAACCGTGGAAATATCCACAACTTTGTAAAAAATATCGAAGCCGATATCGACAATTCCCGAGGGGGCAAGCACACTTGGGAGTCCCGACGCCTGCGCAGCTATCATTCGAAGCGACATCATTATGTCCGTCGCAAACCGAGGACCATTCAACAGTAGCCACCAAAAAAAACCTGTAAATATCGTAAATCTAATAAATTCAGAAAAAAGTTCACCCAGATCAGCCTTCCGCAAGGCCATAAACCCGAACGTCCAGATCATGCTGATTATTGAAAGGAGCCAGAACAACCAAGTCGCTCTAGTGGTAATAAGTGTTCCCCAGTTGCTAGCCACATTCGAGTACCGCTGCAGCACGTTGTCTAATATGTCGTTGCTTGTTGCGCCCGGACCGGCCGCATAAGCACGAACTGAGAAAATCGCCAGCCACAAGAACAGCAGCCACGAAATTCGAGTAATTTTACTGACTGGCATTTTCATTGTCGTTCCCTACCAAGTTTTTCCGGAGCTTGGTTTAAAAGCTGGACCACCACGACCGCACTTTTTTTCTAACTCTGCTTGAAGCTTGGCGTCGGAAGTCTTTCCCAATTCGTCACAAGGGCTAGTTGCAACATCGACCCGTTGATAGCAACCTGCCAGAAGTGCGGCCGCGACAGCGACGATCAAACCTTTGCATTCGGTTTTCATCATTAATCTTCCTTTACCAAGTTCTGCCGCTGGATGGACGGAACGTACCCGCACGGATTTGATCCGACGCCGCCGACTCTTTGGCCTCGCGATCGGCCAGCACCTGGTTGCGGGTCGCGATAGCGTTCTGCTGTGCGATCAGCAGGGCCCTGATCTGCAGGAGCTGGTTTGCCTGGTTGCTCGCGAGCTGGTTGGCGTAGCCGAGGGCCTCGACCTGGCCCTGCGCGCCGCGTGCGGCCGATTGCAGACGCTGCAATTGCGTCGCGTCGCCTTCCATCGCGTCCTGTTGCTTCTCGAGGCCCCTGAACAGCGCGTCGGTCGACTTCTTCTGCGCCTCCGAACCGAGGCGTTCCTGTTCCTTCATCGCCGACCATTGGCCCGGCGTGCAACCGGACACCGAGAAGCAGGGATTGGACCGGTAGCCGGCCGTATCCTTGAACTTGCCGAGGTAGGCGTCGATGCTGCCCAGGTTCTGCTTGTAATAGCTCAGGGTGTCGATCGAGCCGCGCAGCTGGTTCATCGTCGTCTGCGCCTGGTCCCAAATCTGCTGGGACGGCTGCATTGTGTTTTTCAGCATGTTCTCGTACTGCTGGAGTTGGGTTTGGTATTGCTGGATCTGTTTTGCGGTGTGGCCGACGCTTTCGATCACTCCCATGATGTTCTGGCCCAAATTGGCGCCGTCGATGACGGGAATGCCGGCATGGGCGGGCGTGATGAGGCCCGGAATCGAGGACACGGCCATCACCAAAGCGACTTTTGCGGCTAAAACTTTGCGGACGAACGGTTTCATAATTTCTCCTTGGAGTTAATAATCGAAAGCACTGTATGGCTTCGAGAAGGTCATGTCCTTGGTGACGATGACGTTAAAACGATAGCCCGGCCGTATTTCCAGCGTTGGCGATACGTTCAGGTTCTTGGAAATAAGCTGGGCCGTGACATTGCCCAGCTGCTGACCCAGCGCCTCGCTGATCGCGCTGCTGGTCGTGGGGCGGCCGTTTGTCGTGACTTGGTCTGGCTGGCTTAACGCCACGCCGGCCGTGACCGCGGACATGAAGAAGGCAGAGCCGAACAGCCGGAAGTAGTGATTGTTCACCTGGTCCTTGAATCCCGCGTAGCCGGCGCTGTCGGCGCCGGGCATGGCGCCGATATCCATGGCCTTACCGTCGGGGAAAACGATCCGCTGCCACCCGATCAGGATCCGCGACTGGCCGAACGCGACGTCGCTGGTGTAGCTGCCGACCAGGCGCGATCCCTGCGGTATCAGCTTGTGCTTTCCGATCGGCGTGTCGTACACGTCCTGGCTGACCTGCGCCATGATCTGCCCCGGCAACTCCGAATTGATACCCGAAATCAACATGGCCGGCACCACGAATCCGGCCCGGAGCTCGTAGGGCGAGCGCGGCGCTTCCGGCTGCGACTCGAGACGCCAGCGATCGCCCTGCCCCGCCCCGGCGAACTGCTCGACGTCGTTGCGGCCCGCAACAGCCTGGACGAGCTTTGGCGCGACGCCGCCGCCGATGCCCCCGGCCGACCCCGCGCCGGCCCCGGCCGGAACGATCCCGGCCGCCTGCAGCTGCTGCAGGCGGGCCTTGTAGGCGGCCGAAGGATCGTCGCGCGTGGCGGCCTCGAGCTGCTGACGCACGGCGGCGATCCGCTGCAGGGTTTCCTCGCGGGTCGCCGGGGCGCTGCCGAGGGGGCCGAACACGGCCTGCCCCGCCGACCCCTGGCTTGACCCGGCGCTGCGCGGCGGGGCGTAGGGCACGCTCGATTTCGCGCGGATCGCTTCGAACAACAATTGCTCCTTCACCTGGCGCATGCGCTCAGCCTGCTCATCGGCAGGACCGCGCTGCTGCTGGGCCAGCTGCTGCGATGACGGCGGCTGCAACTGCGCGCCGCCGGGCGGCGCTGGCGGCAGCTCGAGGTTGGCCGGTCGAACCACGGCCACCGATCCAGGGGGCGCGTTCAGGTCCGGCACCACGAGCGGCGCCGCCTTGGCCTTCACAATCCCGTCCTTCTGGTTGCCGGCGATCTCCCTCGCGAAGATGTTGGTGTCGCCGCCTTTCGCCTGCTCGCCGCCGCGGCCCTGCGCAGGGTCATTTTGCTTTTCCGCCCGGCCCGAAGCGACGAGGATCATGACCAGGAGGAATATGACCAAGCCCGTGCACATGATGTAGATCGGCAGGTTGTTGACACGGCGAACGCCGCTGCGTTTGTTCGACTTTTCGCCGGGCGACGCATCCGGGGCCATATCGTCATCGGTTGTGGTGCTCATAGGTTTACTCCTTCCGGACCCAGGCGCCGGCCGGCGCAACCGCCCCGCCGGACGACTGGTAGACCCTTGACAGGGTTTGGCTGTTGACGAGCAGCGTGACGCGGTACAAGCCGGCATCGAGCGGCTGGTCGATGACGTACGCGAGGGCTTGTTCGCCGGCTGCCGGCGCGGCCGCGCGCGCGCCCTGTTTCACCTCCGCCAGCGCATACCCCTTGGCCCGCAAGGCCGCCACCACGGAGGTGCCGAAGGCGTCGGGCGTGGCGTGCTGCAGGTTGAACCTGGTCTTGGCAGGCGGGTAGAGCGCCGCCAGTTTCTTCACAACGTCATCGGCGATCGCCTTGTCATCGGCCGCCACGGGCGTTTGCACGAAGCTGCCGAACGGGACCCGGGGCGCCTTGCTCGAGGCGCAGCCGGCCAGGCCGACCATGAGCAGGACAAGCAGAAACGTCTTTTGCATGTCATTTCTCCTTCGTGATCGTCACGCGGTCCTGCCCGCGGCCGACGCCGGCGATCATGACCGCCTTGTCGAACACGGTGTCCACGATGTAGCGGTCGCCGTGTACGCGGTAGTTCACCTGCACCGTGTCGTCCTCGGTGAACAGGCCTCCTTCCTTGCGCACGACCAGCAAGGCCGGCGCCTCCGTCTGCGTCATCGCCGCCGGCATCTGGATCACCGTCCGCACGCCGTCGTTGTAGACCCGTACCGGTTTCCACCTGGCCGATCCGCGCACGTCGTACTTGAAGCACAAATCGCTTAGGACCTCCTTCGTTTGCGGAATGGTCTGTTCGGCCTTTTCACGGACCTCGCGGGTGCGGATCGCGTCCCATTTCGCCGCCGCGTCCTCCGGATACGTGAACCCGACCCGCGGCATGTACTGCGTCCGGTGCGAACGCAGCTTCATGTGGTAGGTGCGGCGGTTGGTGGTCACGATCAGGGTCGTGTCCAGGCCCACGTCGAGCGGCTTGATGATGAGGTGCTGCACCTCGCCGGCGCCGACGCCGCTGACAGCCGGTTCGACCGTGAAGCGCGGATCGCCCTGGTTCAGGTTGTTGACCTGCTCCCCAGGCTGCAGCTCGACGTCGCACACTTGCAGGACCGCGCACACGATGCGGATCTGCTGGACCCCGAATATGAAGCGCACCACCCCGCCGGGACCCGCGACCGGCTTCATGCCGGCCGCATCGGCGCCATTGGCCTGCCACTTTTTGGCGATTGCTATCGCGTTCTTCTCCTGCGGCGTCAGCGCGGGATTCTTCTTGGTGAAAAACGCCTCGGCCGCATTGTCGGCGGCAGGCGCGAGGAGGGGCAGCGCGCCCAGGACGATTGCTACGAACTGTTTTTTCATTGCGTTGCCCCATTAGAGTTGTTCGGACCATGTTTGGACCAGGCGAAGTCGCGCACGTGGACACCGAGCGGGTTGTCCCGAATCTGCTGCTCCGTGGTGGCCGAGGTCGGCGCGACGATGTAGACCGTTACGAGCGCCCGCCAGCGTTGCGGCAGGCCCTTGGGTCCGCCCTGGCGGTCGCGTGTCGTTTCGATCCAATCGACCTGCCACGTATCGCCGGTCTGCGGCAGCACCGTGTCGATTTCGACGCTGACGGTTTCGGTTTCGGCGCGCTTGAACGGGTTGCTCGCTTCGCTGCCGTTGAGCCATTCGTTCGACTTCGCGGTGGCGGGGTCATTTGCCGCCAGCATCGAGTAAACGTGGAAGACGCCCTTGCGCTGCAACGCGATGTCGGGCGTGACCATGCGCATGTTTGAAATCCAGGCCGCCACCGAGGCATGGATGACGGCCGGATCGGCCGCCGCCGCGCGCTGCGCCGGCGCCACGGCTGCCTGCTGCCCCAGCTTGTCCACCTTGACGACGTAGGGGACGAATTTCGACTGGCTGCCGATGTAGGTGATGCCGCCGACCGCGCCAAGGGCCACCAGGAGCGAGAGCACGCCGAGCAATTGGAACATCTGGCGGCTGGCCTCGTTGGCCGCGCCGATGTGGTTCCAGGTCCGGCGCGCATTCAAATAGGGGTTCGGATTTTCCGCCCGGCGCCGTCCACCTTCGATGACTTCGTCGCCCTGGCGCTCATCGCCGCCACCCGGCTTCTTGAAGACCAACCCCTTCAGGTTCCCGATATTCATGCTGTAACTCCGTAGTCGTTGAGATTGAGGCCCTTGATGGCGAGCCATTCATGAATCCAGCCATCGCCGTACGTGGCCTCGAGCTCCTTGATCTTGGCGATCGACTTCTTGTCGGTGGACCCCGCGAACGCCAGCGCCAGTGGCCCCAGCGCGGTTTCGTACAGTCGGCGCCCCGCCTCGGAGACGACGTAGTACTGGCGCTTGGGAACGGCGGTCGCAAGGATGTCGATCTGCCTGGAATTGAGGCCGGTCGCCTTGTAGAGCGCGGTCGCATCCTCGGTCCTGGCATCGCGGTTCGGCAGATAGATCTTGGTAGCTGTCGACTCGATGATGATGTCCATGATGCCGCTCTTGGCCGCCTCGGTGAGGCTCTGCGTCGACAGCAGCACCAGGCAATTGAGCTTGGCGAACGATCGCAACCATTCCTCGATCTTGTCCCGGAAAGCGGCGTGGGCCAGCATCAGCCATGCCTCATCGATCAAGATCATCGCCGGCTGTCCTTTCAGGCTTACTTGGACGCGCCGGAACAGGTACAGCAGCACAGGCAGCGCGTATTTCTCGCCAAGCTTCATCAACGACTCGAGCTCGAACGTGGTGAACTTAGACAGGCTGAGGCCGTCCTCTTCGGCATCCAGAAGGTGGCCCATCATCCCCTTGACCGTGTATTGCTCGAGCGCCGCACGGATGGACTCGTCCTGGATCGTGAGGACGAAATCGGTCATGGTCTTGGAACCGCTCTCCTGCATGTTGAATATGGTGCGGCCGATCTCATTGCGTTGTTCGGGCGTCGTGATGACGCCGTTGAGCGCGCAGCAGGTGTCGATCCAGCCCATGGCCCAAGCGCGGTCGCCCTTTGTCTCCAGGAACTGCAACGGGCAGAATGCGAGCCGGCTGTCGTCGGCCCCCACGTCGAAATGGCTTCCGCCAACCCCTTTGGTGGTCGGGTACATCGACATGCCCTTCTCATAGCAGAAAATGGACATGCCTTCGTAGCGAAGCGCTTGGAACGCGATCAGCGCCAGTTTGGCCGACTTGCCCATGCGGGTCGGGCCAAGCATGAGCGTGTGTCCGAGGTCGAGCCAATGCAGGTTGAGGCGGAACGGCGTGGCGCCGTGCGTCACGCAGCTCATCAGTGGCGGCGAGTTGGCCGGGTACATCGGGCACGGCGCATAATTCAGGCCGGTCCAGATTGTGCTGGTCGGCAGGAGGTCGGCCAGGTTCATCGTGTTGATGAGCGGCCGGCGAACGTTCTCCACGCCGTGGCCCGGCAGACTGCCCAGGTAGGCGTCGAGCGTGTTGATCGTTTCAACCCGCGCGGCGAAGCCGATCCGGTTGATGGCCTTTTCCAGCATCGCCGCCGACGCCTCGAGCTTGTCGCGGTTTTCGTCCATCAGGACGACGACGCTCGTGTAGTAGCCCTGCGCGACCAGGCCGCTGTTGGCCTCGGCGATGGCCGAGGCGGCGTCGGCCACCATCGACACGGCGTCCTCGTCGACCACGCCGGAATTGGTGTTGAACACCTGGTCGAAGAAGCCGCGGATTTTCTGCTTCCACTTCTTGCGGAACTTGTCCAGGTGCGCGACCGCCTCATGCTGGTCCATGAAGATGAAACGCGACGACCAGCGGTACTCGCATGGCTGCTCGGCCAAGGCCGTGAGCATGCCCGGCGTCGATTCCAGCGGGAAGCCGTCGATGGATACCACCTGGACGAACTTGCGGCCTATCCTCGGCACCACCCCGGACCACATCTCCTGCGCCCCGATGATCGAATCGAGGTACATCGGGTTGTTGGGCAGCTGGACCGGATGGTTGAGGCCGGTGACGCAGAACTGCAGCCAGCGCAGGAAGTCGTCGTGCGTGACCATCGATCCGTCCTCCTGGACAACCTTCTTGCCCCGGAGCCGCGTCATCTTGATCCCCGCCGACATGCGCGCTTCGATGTTCGCGCAATCGCGCTTGAAGGTGTCGATCAAGCCCTGCGTGCGGGACTTGTGGTTCTGCACTTCGGTTTCGTCATCGAACATCATTTCGACGAACTTCTTCTCGGCCAGCAGCGGCGGGAAGTACGTCACGGTGAGCACAAAGAATCCCTCGTACATCATGCCGAGGCTTTCGAACAGCCGGCGCCGCTCTTCGTCGATCGCCTTCGATAGCGGATCGGGAAAGTGCGACGCCGATGCCGGCGGATAGCTGGGCGCTTCCCTGCGCGTCCCGTCCACATGGATCATCCAGCCGTTGCCCATGCCGGACAAGGCCTGGTTGAGCCTGAACGAGACCATGTCGCGCTGTTCGTCGGTGCTGCTGGAATTGTCCTCGCCCTGGTACAGCCACGAGGCCATGAACGAGCCGTTTTTGCCGACGATGACGCCGTCGTCGACCATGGCGGCGTAGTTGAGGAGGTCGGCGAAACCGGCCTGTTTCGAGCGGTGTTTTTTCAGCTCCAACTGGCTGTTCGCGGCCTGGATGCGCTGGAACAGCAGCAACAGCATCAAGGCCCCGAGAACCGCGATCACGATGGTTAGGGTGATAATCATTTGTATTGCTTCCCTTGACTGGTGGGATTGATGCGGAAGGGTGTGCTGCGCGCCGGGTAGTACGGTTTGTACTTCCGGTGCCGGATGTAGACGTGGCGCATGCGCGGGTCGGACTTCGCCATTTTCCGGAACATGTACAACGCCCCGAACCACAGCAGAAGCCCCACCACCGTTGCCCTTAGCTCTTGCGCGCTGAAAATCAGCGCGAACGCCATCAGCCCGGTGAACATGACCAGTTCACGATCCCCACCCATGAACAGGTTGTGTCGATTGCCGGCCCGACGAATGGGAATCGTGCGCAGTGCCATGATCAAGCCACCCGGCCCGTTGCGGCCATTGCCATGAACTGCACTTGCGTTGCTGCCGCATCGCCCAGGGCTGCGATCTCGGCGCCGCGGCCGAACACGGTGCTCATCATGTTTTGCGCCCCGACCAGGAAGGCCATGAGCAGCACGAGGAACACCAACGTGCGGAAGAAGCCGTTCAGATCGCCGCCGAAGATCAGCACGCCGCCCGCGACCACGATGCCGACGAGCGACAGCGTGAACGCGACCGGGCCCGTGACGGAGTTGCGCAGACTGGTGAGCCAGTCCTCGTAAGGCAGGCCGCCGCCCGTGCCGGTCGCGGCCGTGGCCTGCGGGTTCAGGAAGAGGCAGGCGACGACAAGCGCGAAGGCGATGAAGCACATCGTAGAGCTATCGATGGTGCGTGGTTGTGGGTACAGAGTAGGGTGCATTTGGAAAGCTCCTAGATGGTTTTGGTGAGGTATTTGCCGTCCACGTAGCCGGAGATCTCGAGGACCTCCTGTACGCGGCGGCCTTCGGGGATGCGGGCGATATGAACAACAACATGAACCGCGTCGCCTATCAGCGGTTCAATCTTCGACGGCGCCGCTTCGTTGCGGCTGATAAGCGACGCCAGGCGATCAAGCCCCGAGCTGGTCGTGTTGGCATGCAGCGTCGCTGTGCCTCCCTCATGCCCGGTGTTCCAGGCATCGAGCATATCCAGGGCCTCGGCCCCGCGCACTTCGCCGACCACAATGCGGTCTGGGCGCATGCGCAGAATGAGTTTGAGCAGTGCCGACATCGGCACGTCGACGGTGGTGTGATATTGCAGATAGTTCTCGGCGGCGCACTGGATCTCGCCGGTGTCCTCCATAATGCAAATGCGCTCAACAGGATTGCAAAGCACCATTTCATTGATGATCGCGTTGACGAGGGTCGTCTTGCCCGACCCCGTTCCCCCGATGACCAGGATATTGCGGTGGTCCTTGACGGCCGCCTTGATCGCCTCATAGTGGCGCTGCGATATGGTTCCCGTTTCCAGATACTGCTCGAGCGTGAAGATGGCGATCGCCTTCTTACGAATGGCGAAAGTCGGCGCGGTGACAATCGGGGGGAGCTGGCCGGCGAAACGGGATCCGTCGAGAGGGAGTTCACCTTCGACAATGGGCATGGAGGCCGTGACCATCTTGCCGAGGCAACTCGCCACCGTCCTGATGATCGCCTCGCCCTGTGATGGACGGAGCGAACCAATGCACCTCATCGGCTCGCCCAGACGCTCCTGCCAGAGGCGCCCGTCAGCATTGAGCATGATCTCCACGCTCTTCGAATCATGCAGCGCCGCCAGAAGCGTCGGACCCATGTCGCGTTCGAGCTTCTTTTGTGCACGGATGCTGGTATCTGAGATGAAAGTGTCGTGGCCGTCCATGGATCCCCCGTTCAACGCATCGAATTTACATTCGATGGATATAACGAAAGTCCGAATGGAACAAACTTAACCAATAGATATTTTCGTATTGCGATAGAAATTGTGGCAAATCAAACGGACGGTCGGATTTTCATGCCTAAGGGAATTAACTAAGAAGGGGTTCCTGTACGCAACTGGACGAGCGCTTCAAAAAGTCTTTGTGAAAGGGAATATTTGCGCTCCTAGCGCTTCTTGCTGATCTTCTTTCGGTTTTCTTGATCCCATTGCTTGACACTAAAAGCTTGAAATTCAGTTAAGACTGCCGAAACGCGCACATAGCCGTCAGGTAAGCTTTTAATGGCCTTGCCTCCAGCGAGCGCGTCCAGGGTTTCCTGGTCAAGATCGGTCATTTCCAGCAGAGCCGGTAGCGAAGCGTTCAAGGCCTTCGCAATCGCTTCCATGATCTTTAGGGATGGGTTGGCCTTGCCGTTGGTAAGGTCCGACAAGAACGACACCGATATTTCGGCGTGGTCTGCTAGCTCGCTCTTCGTCATGTTCTGCTCATCTAACAGCCGCAGTACGTTTGTGAAAAATATTTGGTTGTGCACGGTAGGCGAACTCATTGACATTAAGATCAGAGATTTTAGCCGCTAACTTTCAACCCGTCGGCATCCATTTTTGCGGCGCCCTTTTCGGTGCAGCCAGATGGGGGCACCGATGTCTGGCACCCGTTGCGATGTCAAGCAATTTCATGATATTCGTGGATCCGGCACACCGCATGCGGCACAACAACGGATGCCGCGAGAGCACCGCTGAACTTGCCCCCGCAGTAAGAAGAGTAAGAAGAAGCGGCTCAAATTTATATTCTTATTCTTATTCCTATTCTTCCGGTTGAGCCGGATCAATTCCGCTTAGAACGGGTCGCCTACTCTTACTCCCAAGGCCCCCCCATCGAACTGGAGAATTGATATGGATATCTCACCTGCCGTACTTGATCGCATCAACAGCGCCGCCGAAGCCCTGTATGAAGAAGCCGGTCGGCGGGCGTTACCTACCGTCGACGCAGTCCGTAAACATGCCAAGGTCAACATGAACGATGCAACTAATGGCATGCGGGACTGGCGCCGTATGAAGGCGAAAGACTCGTCTACACCGACCGTTCAAAGTACCTAACACCCTGCAGCAAGCAGATGCTTTGGCGCTCAAATTTTCTGACCCACTTATGATCACCAAGAGCTGACCCACTGGTTGCGCGGCACTTCGTGGCTTTGACTGTGTGATATGTTCGAGGCACAGCCCAGGCGCGGATTGCATGGATATGGCTGTGAGGATGCGGGTTGACCACGAGAGCGAGCGTGCCCGGTCTTTCTTGTAAACGCCGTTGGACGTTGATCAGCGATTGCGCAATGCAGGCCATGCTGTCACTTGCCCCGCCGACGGCGGGGGCCGGCAGCCGTCCGGCCGGACGACATGGCCAGCACAATCGGAGCTTCACTTCAGGCAGCCCCGGCCAATACCCATTTTCTTAGAAAAACCATTTTGTCCCCGCAACGAATCCGCCTGATAGAGCCAGATTTACGCGGTTTTCCACAGCCGTTCACAGAAGCCAAATTGCAAACGAACGGCAGGCGAAACTTTAGCCGCTAAATTTTAAATTCAACCCCTCTCACGCGTTTGATCGATTCGATATACACGATGTGTTCGCCTTGCCTGGAACCCCAGCCGAACGACATACTGAGATCAATGTTTCGGCATACCGAAAATCGACGCGGGAAATTAAGGAGGGAGTATGAGCGAGCACATGTTGCACATTCTTGCGCCATCGCGATTCGACAGGGTTGCAGCAATCGTCGGCGATCTCACCGCGTTGAGCCAACTGCGGGACGCGATTGCCGACGCTATCGACTCTGGCACCGGTGGCACTTACCTCGTCCAGTCGGATGGTGAAGGTTACTCGATGGCGGTGGTACAAGCTCCGGACATGTCCCCTGTTCGCACAACTTACGCTGGCGAAGTCGGGCCGCAACGGCCCAAAGGCGAGATGGTCAGCATGCGTGGCCTGCCCCGCTTCACGGAAGCGATCGAAAAATCCAAACCACCGACATTGGCCAAGTTCCAAATACCGCGATTTTTGCCTACCCAATCCAAGTCTGCAAAAGCA
The DNA here is from genome assembly GCF_003011895.2 of Massilia glaciei. Lineage (GTDB taxonomy): Bacteria > Pseudomonadota > Gammaproteobacteria > Burkholderiales > Burkholderiaceae_D > Telluria_A > Telluria_A glaciei. Next base: position 18,140 of record NZ_PXWF02000031.1, read on the forward strand.
CGGCGTGGTCGTGACAAAACTGTCGATTGCCGGGTTGATCACAAAAATAAAGCGCCACATTTATAGGAGCTCATCATGGATCAGCGCGTTGCCATCATTCCATTCGACCGCCGGGCCCCCGCACAATCGGTGGACATCCGATTCATACGACTCAAAGAAGTACTGGCAATTTGTGGCAGATCGCGAAGCAGCGTGTACGAGGCGATTGCGAAAGGCGAATTCCCGAAACCCGTCAAATTGCAGGGCCGCTCTTCCGCATGGGTCAAAAGCGAGGTGGAACAATGGGTTCATGCATGCATAATCGCTAGCCGGACTGGAGCGAAGACTTAAAACGAACAGCAGAAGTCGGCCCACGATTGCATTAAGAGGATGCGTTTTTCTAGCAGATCGCCTCGCCTATAAGCGGCCTCCACCTTGTCGGGCAAACTATGCGCCAGGGCGTGCTCGCAAACCTCACGCGGAAAAGAATTTCCTTCCGCTTCTGAGCACCAATCGCGAAAGGTCGAACGAAAACCGTGCACTGTAATGTCACCCTTCCCCATACGTCTTAGGACGGCCGTCAGACTCATGTCGGGCAATGGGGTATCCTTACCCCGACCAGGAAAAACAAGGTCACCGACACGCTGCAGTGACCTCAGCAAATCGATCGACGCTGTGGAAAGTGGAACGCTGTGCTCTTTGCCCGCCTTCATCCGTTCCGCGGGAACCGTCCACACCTTCGCATGCAAATCGAACTCGCTCCATTTCGCGCCGCGCACTTCTCCTAAACGGCAGGCCGTGAGGATCGCGAAGTGGACGGCGCGGGCAGATACGCCGTCGCGCTTAACTAGATCCGACTTGAAGCCGTGCAGTTCGCGCCACGGTGTTACGCACCGCGCTAATTTA
>NZ_PXWF02000310.1 GCF_003011895.2 Massilia glaciei
GGTCACCTCCGAGGCGAACGACGACAACTGGTCGACCATGACGTTGATGGTGTCTTTCAGTTCGAGGATCTCGCCCTTGACGTCGACCGTGATCTTCTTGGACAGGTCGCCGCGCGCCACAGCGGTCGTCACGGCGGCGATGTTGCGCACCTGGCCGGTCAGGTTGGACGCCATGAAGTTGACGTTGTCGGTCAAGTCCTTCCAGGTGCCGCCGACCCCCGGCACATACGCCTGGCCGCCGAGTTTGCCCTCGGTGCCGACCTCGCGCGCCACCCGCGTGACCTCCGAGGCGAACGAGGACAACTGGTCGACCATCACGTTGATCGTGTTTTTAAGCTCGAGGATCTCGCCCTTGACGTCGACCGTGATTTTTTTGGACAGGTCGCCGTTGGCCACCGCGGTGGTCACGTCGGCGATGTTGCGCACCTGGCCGGTCAGGTTGCCCGCCATCGAGTTGACGCCGTCGGTGAGGTCCTTCCAGGTGCCGGCCACGCCGGGCACGTTGGCCTGGCCGCCGAGTTTGCCCTCGGTGCCGACCTCGCGCGCCACGCGCGTGACCTCGGAGGCGAACGAGTTCAATTGGTCGACCATCACGTTGATGGTGTTTTTAAGCTCGAGGATCTCGCCCTTGACGTCGACCGTGATTTTTTTGGACAAGTCGCCATTGGCCACCGCGGTGGTCACGTCGGCGATGTTGCGCACCTGGCCGGTCAGGTTGCCCGCCATCGAGTTGACGCCGTCGGTGAGGTCCTTCCAGGTGCCGGCCACGCCGGGCACGTTGGCCTGGCCGCCGAGTTTGCCCTCGGTGCCGACCTCGCGCGCCACGCGCGTGACCTCGGAGGCGAACGAGTTCAATTGGTCGACCATCACGTTGATGGTGTTTTTAAGCTCGAGGATCTCGCCCTTGACGTCGACCGTGATTTTTTTGGACAAGTCGCCATTGGCCACCGCGGTGGTCACGTCGGCGATGTTGCGCACCTGGCCGGTGAGGTTGCCCGCCATCGAATTGACCGAGTCGGTCAAGTCCTTCCAGGTGCCGGCCACGCCTTTCACTTGCGCCTGTCCGCCCAGTTTTCCCTCGGTGCCGACCTCGCGCGCCACGCGCGTGACCTCCGAGGCGAACGAGGACAACTGGTCGACCATGACGTTGATCGTGTTTTTGAGTTCGAGGATCTCGCCCTTGACGTCGACCGTGATTTTTTTGGACAAGTCGCCGTTGGCCACCGCGGTCGTCACGGCGGCGATGTTGCGCACCTGGCCGGTCAGGTTCGAGGCCATGAAGTTGACGTTGTCGGTCAAGTCCTTCCAGGTGCCGCCGACGCCCGGCACATAGGCCTGTCCGCCGAGTTTGCCCTCGGTGCCGACCTCGCGCGCCACGCGCGTGACCTCGGATGCGAACGAGCGCAATTGGTCCACCATGACGTTGATGGTGTCCTTGAGCTGCAAAATCTCGCCGCGCACGTCGACAGTGATCTTTTTCGACAAGTCGCCGTTGGCCACCGCGGTGGTGACCTCGGCGATGTTGCGCACCTGCGAGGTCAGGTTGCCCGCCATCGAGTTGACCGAGTCGGTCAAGTCCTTCCAGGTGCCGGCCACGCCTTTCACCTGCGCCTGGCCGCCCAGTTTGCCCTCGGTGCCGACCTCGCGCGCCACGCGCGTTACCTCCGACGAGAACGACGACAGCTGTTCGACCATGGTGTTGGCGGTGGTCGCCGCGCGCAGGTACTGGCCCTTGAGCGGATGGCCGTCGACCTCGAGCGCCATGGTCTGCGACAGGTCGCCCTTGGCCACCGCGCCGATGACGCGCGCCATCTCCGTGGTCGGGCGCACCAGGTCGTCGATCAGGGTGTTGACCGAGCTGATGATGGTGGCCCAGCCGCCCACCACATTGGGCACCGAGGCGCGCTGCGTGAGGCGGCCCTCGCGGCCGACCACGCGGCTCACGTCGGTGACCGCCTGCACCATCTGTTCCTTGGTCTCGATGATCTCGTTGAGGGTGTCGGCGATCTTGCCGGAGACCCCGGTCCAATCCGAGGGCATGCGCGCCGTGAAGTCCCCTTTTTTGAGGGCCATCAGGGTGGCAAGGAGCAGTTTCGCGTCGAGCTCTTCGGTCATTTCGGTCATGTTGTTCATTGACGTAGTCCTCGGTTATCCTGCAAAACGGTGTTGATTGTAATTTTGGGGTGGGCGCCGGGATGATCCGTGTTGCGGTTGTCGAAATCTGCACGCCGGAAGCGACCTTCTCTCCGGCCGGTTGCCGGCCGGCCTGTCTTGTTGCGAACGCCTTGAACTGGTCGGCGCGGGGCCAGTTTAACAATTCTTGGCAGAAATGGCACAAAAAACCTTCCGAGTTTATCAAGCGGGAAATTTCTATGACGCACGATTCACGCCGCGGGGCGCGCGGCCGCGGGGCGCCCCATTGGCCCGGGAAAGCGGAGAGTCATGGCAGGGAGAAAACGCGCATTTTCTGGAAAAATCGGCTACAAATTAAGTTTTTCCAACAAAATCGGGTGGCGGATCCCAATACGCGTTATGCTGTTCGGCGATATTTTGGAAGGGTGCCATGGTCGATCTCGCGCAACTGCTCAAACTGCTCGACTGCAAAGACGAGCAAGGTTGGCGCGCGGCCCTGTTCGGGCTGGCCCGCTCGCAAGGTTTCGAACAGGTGCTGTACGGGGTGGTGGGGTCCAGGCACGCCAAGCTCGAGTCGGCCTTCCTGCAAAGCAATTACCCGTCCGAGTGGCGCGACACCTACGACGCCGGCAAGCTGGCCTATGTCGATCCGACCGTCGGCCACTGCCTCGGCAGCGCCCTGCCGATCGTGTGGGAGCCCGAAACCTTCGGCGCGCCGGACCAGCGCGCGCTCTACGAGGAGGCCTGCGGCTATGGCATCCGCTCGGGCATCACATTCCCGATCCACGGCCCGGACGGCGAGTTCGGGGTGGTCAGCTTCGCCTCGGACCATCTTCCGGGGGCGGTGTTCAGGAGGGCGGCGGGCGAGTTCATGCCCGCCCTGGCGCTGATCCGCGACTACGCCTTCCAGTCCTCGCTCGCGTTCATCGGCGCGCGCCCGCCCGGCGAGGGCGCGCCGCGCCTGACCAGGCGCGAGCTCGAGGTGCTCAACTGGGTGATGGTCGGCAAGTCGTCGTGGGAGATATCGAAGATCACGCGCTGCGCCGAGGCGACCGTGAACTTCCATCTCGCCAACGTGCGTCAGAAATTCAATGTCAACACGCGCCAGCAGGCGCTGGTCAAGGCGATCAGCCTTGGCATCCTCACGCCACAAGATCCCGGTCGCTGAGCCGGCCCGAAATATACAGCCTGACCAGGATCGCGACGGCCGGAGGCACTTCCAGGCCGGTCTCGAAACGGCTGCCGCTTGACTGCGTGACGCCGAAGCGGGCCCAGAAGGTGGCCTGGCTCTCGCGCCGGTTGACCCGGATCTGCCGCAGGTCCCGGATCACCAAATTGCGCGTGCCCGGATGGTCCGCGTGGTCGGCGCGCCCGGCCGCCGGCTCGCCGTCGTTGTCGTTGTCGTTGTCGTTGTCGTTTCCGTCCTTGTATTCCTCACCCATGGCGCATCCCTGTAAACACAAATGTATTTCATTATCCGCCTGTCCGGCGGCGGGCATACCTAGCAAATCTAATAGTTCTCACCCTACCCGATTTGCATGATTATTTATGCGGTCCGCATAACGAGCGCGTCGTAGCCGTCGATCATTCGCATGAACAAAAACCACATACGTTAACAATTTACAACAACGCGCCGCGCTCGGGAAGCCAGGCGCGCCTCGAAAGCGCGGGCCGCCGCCGGGCTCGCGGATCATCATGTACAGCGGCGCGACTTTTCAAGGAGGTGGAACGATGGGCGCGCCACCCGGTGTGGCTTGCAACAAAATATATATCGATGGAACAGCATGCCGCCGCCGCGAGTCTGGTATCGTTTTCACGAAGCGTGTGGATTCTTGAGTTGTAAATATGATAAAAGGGCGCCGCGGCGATCGTGCGCGCCGGCATTCCATTTGATAGTACTGTGCAACTAAAAGAAGCGGCCGGAGACTTCCAACAGGGACAGCGCGACGCCAGCCACGGAAGCGAGCACATGGAGCAAGTGATCAGCAACATCAGCAGCGCAGCCAAGGGCGCGAGCAGGTCGCGCTTGCTGCTATGGGGCGCCGGCGTCGCCTTGTCGCTGGTCGTCGGCGCGCTCGCCCACATGGCCGCCGCGCGCACGGTCGAGGCGGACGCGCGCGAACGCCTCGGCGGCGTGGCGCGCAGCGCCCAGTACAGCCTGACGGCGCGCGTCAAATCGTACACCGACGTCATCCGCGGCGTGGTCGCGCTTTTCCACACCTCCGACGCGCCCGTCACGCGCTTGCAGTTCCACCGCTACGTCGACGGCCTCGACATCGATGTCAACTTCCCCGCGATCGAGGTGCTCACCTACGCCGCGCACGTGCCCGAGGCCGAACTGGCCGGATTCGTCGCGCAGGCGCGCGCCGACCGCAGCGTCGATCCGGCCGGCCAGCCCGGGTTCGCGCTGCGCCCGCCCGGGCACCGTCCCGCCTACACGATCCTGACCTTCATCGAGCCGCTCGAGGTGCTCAGGGACGCGCTGGGCACCGACATCGGCGCCGATCCGGTCGCCGCGCGCGCGCTCGCGCACGCGCGCGACAACGGGCGCCCGCACGCCGCCGGCGCGCCGCTGCAGAACCCGCTCCCGCACACCCATGTGGACCTGAACATGCAACTGCCGATCTACCACGGCGGCTCCGTGCCGCGCGGGCTGGCGGCGCGCCGCAGCACCTATGCCGGCTCGGTCGGCGTCGTCATATCGATGCCGGCGCTGGTGCAGGGCGCGATCGACGAGATGGCGCTGCGCCAGGTGCGCCTGGCGGTGTACGAGGACGGCGCCGGCGGCGGCGGCAACGCGCCGCTCGCCATCGGCGCCGCCGACCGCCTGCTGTTCAGCGATGGCGCCGGCGCGCCGCCGGCGGTCGCCGGGCGGGCCGCCTACCTCGAAACGGTGTTGCCGGTCGACTTCAACGGCAGCCGCTGGAAGGCCCGGTTCAGGGTCAAAAAAAGCGAGTTGTACACCACCTTCGACCGCGCGTTCCCGGTCGCCTCGCTGGTGGCGGGCATGGCCGGGACGATGCTCCTGTACGCGTTCTTCTTCACCCTTTACTGGTCGCGCCGCGGCGCCATGGCGCAGCGCGCGCTGCTCGATTCGGTGCTCGACAGCCTCGACGCCCACGTCTACATGAAGGACCGCGAGCGCCGCTACACCTACATCAACGCCAAGAGCGCAGCGGGAATGGGGCTGCGCGCCGACCAGGTCATCGGCAAATTCGACCGCGAGGTGCTGCCCGACGATCTGGCCGACGCGTACTGGCGCGAGGACCTGCGGATCTTCGATTCCGGCCAGCGCTCGGCGGCCCAGAGCGAATTCGCGCTGCCCGGCTGCGCGCCGCGCCAGTTGTGGAACGTCAAGGTGCCGGTCATGCAGGACGGCGAGGTGGCGGCCGTGATCGGCCTGTCCACCGACGTCACCGAGCTGCACGCGCTCAGGGCCAGGGCCGACGCCGCCAACCTGGCCAAGAGCAATTTTTTGTCGAACATGAGCCACGAGATCCGCACCCCGATGAACAGCATCATCGGCATGTCGCACCTGGCGCTCAAGTCGGCCACCAACCCGAAGCAGCGCGACTATCTCGAAAAAATCTCGCACTCGAGCCAGCACCTGCTCGGCATCATCAACGACATCCTCGATTTTTCCAAGATCGAGGCCGGAAAACTCGAACTCGAGGTGCTCGACTTCGACCCGCGCACGCTGATGCAAAACATCGCCAACCAGCTCGGCGAGGCGGCCGCCGCGCGCCGGCTCACGCTCGAGTTCCAAATGGCGGACGACCTCGCGCACCAGTTCCGCGGCGACCCGCTGCGGCTCGAGCAGGTGCTGCTCAACTTCGTCAGCAACGCCATCAAGTTCTCCGAGGACGGCGCCATCGTGATCGGCGCGCGGCCCCTAACCGAGGCCGGCGGCGAGACCATGGTGCGCTTCGACGTTCGGGACTGCGGCATCGGCATGAGCGCGGCCGAGGTGGGCGAGTTGTTCAAGTCGTTCCACCAGGCCGACCCGTCAACCACCCGCAAATACGGCGGCACCGGGCTGGGCCTGGTGATCAGCAAGCAGCTCGCCGAACTGATGGGCGGCTGCGTCGGGGTCGAGAGCGCGCCGGGGCGCGGCAGCACGTTCTGGTTCACCGCGCGGCTGGGCAAATGCGTCAATTTCCTTCCGGCCGGGCCGGACGAGGTGCCGCAGGGCGTGCTCGAGGAGATCGCCGGCGCTTACATCCTGCTCGTCGAGGACAACATCTTCAGCCAGCAGGTGGGCCAAGAGCTGCTCGAGGAGTTGCACGCCACGGTCGTCGTCGCCAACAACGGCAAGGAGGCGATCGACATGATGCTCAAGGAGCGCTTCGACTGCGTGCTGATGGACGTGCAGATGCCGGTCATGGACGGCTTCGAGGCCACCGCCGCGATCCGCGCCGACCCGCGCCTGCGCGATTCGCTCGTGATCGCCATGACGGCCAACGCCGGCATGGCCGACCGGGCCCGCTGCCTGGCCGCCGGCATGGACGAATTCGTGTCCAAGCCGATCGCGCCGCAGGTGTTGTTCGAGGTCATCGCGCGCTGGCTGCGCAAGCGCCCCGCGCGCAATGGCCGGCGCCGCGCCGTTGGCGCCGGTGACGAAGCGCCCACCAAGACCGGCGCCGCGCCGCTGGTGTCGTCCGACGCCGGACTGCTCGACATGGAGGCGCTGGCCGCCACCTTCGGGCGCGACCCCGACAAGATGCGCAAGTACGCGTTCATGTTCCTCGACTCGGCGCGCGACGGCCTGGCCGAGATCAGCGAGGCGCACGCGCGCGGCGACCTGGTCCGGCTGGCCGAACTGGGGCACCGCACCAAGTCGTCGGCGCGCGCGGTCGGCGCCGCCAGCTTCGGCCAGGTGAGCTTCGAGCTCGAACAACTGCGCGCCGGCGGCACGCTCGAGCAGGCGCAGGCGATCATCGACCAGATGTATCCGCTGCTCGAGCGGCTGCGCGCGCACATCGCGCTCGAGTTGACGGTGCCCGCGGCCGGTTGATCGGTCCTGCGGAGTGGCTTCGCCCCCTCCGATAAAACATCCGAATGGATTGTTTTGCCCACATGTTCGTCTCGGGCGGGGTGACGTTTTGCCCGCTGGTGCCAATGCGCGCGGTGCCGTCACGTGTGGTGCGCCTGCTCGGCATGAACAATGGCGACTTTCCACCTCGTGCTCCCCAAGCCGATTTTCGACCTGCCCGCGCTGCCGCGCCTGGTGCCCGGGCTACCGCTCCCGCCGCGTCGACGACCGCTACCATATGCTCGAGGCGGTGCTGGCCGCGCGCCCCTTCATGTTGAGCACGCGGCCAGGGTGGCTGAAGAAATAATTTTGTGAACTGGAAATTATTGTGGTGAAACAATCAGCTGCGGCGTAGACTTGGCAGTGAAGTCCCGCGTCGCCGCCATCGGGTGCGAGGACAACATCGAGCGAGGCGTCTCGCATCCGGCCCGCGAACAGCCTGGACCAAAAATGGCGGCACCGGCGCGAGGTTAGCCTCATTTTGCGTGGAAAATTTCAGAAGGAGTAGAAATGTCCGATTCCAAGACCACCGCCGCGGTGGCCGATCCGCAATTGAGCATGTTATTCATCAATAACACCGGCCTTCCGGACGAACAGGTGTTCATCACATTCCAGGACCCCAGCCAGAGCCTGATCGCCACGTACGGCGGCCAGTCGGTCGGACGGGCCAACGCGGGCGACATGATGACCGAGTCTATCGATTTGGCGACCCTCGGTGCCGGTGGCTTGAGCATCGCCAACGCCGAGGGACCGGTCGTGTTCGTTTCCTACGCGGCCACCCAGGCGTTCAATGGTTTCGTGATGAGCGGCGACCTGTCGGGAAATGCGCAGCCGAGTTATATCGGCAGCGGCGGCGCGAATTACTCGAAAGCCTACCAGCCTTTCGAAATCGACTACGTCGCGGGCGCGACCAACGGGCAGGGCAATCTCACCAACATTAACTATTTCGCGGCCCCGATCTGCATTCAAAGCTACCACGGCGGCAGTTCGGGAACCTTGCTCCAGACCCGCGGCTATTACAAGGGGACCGCCACGGGCACCAAACGGCTCGCGGACGCGTTCAAAAAATTGACTTCCGAAAGCGCCCTGGCCACGCCCGTCTTGAGCGGGAATATCTTGCGCTACATCGGCCCCTCATCCTACGGCGCGGGCGCCAATCCGTATCCCACGTTCGACGCCTATCTCGCCTCCCTGCACAAGGCGGATCAGAGCACGACCGTCCAGAATAGCAATGCCTTCAACACGCAGCAGACGCCGGCGGCCGGAAACATCAACTACGACTATGCCTTCGATTTCAGCGCGACCGTTGCGGCCGACAACACCATCACGCTCACGGGCACGATCACGACCACGGTCATCAAATTTGGCGAGCAGGCCACCACCGGGACCAGCTACACCGGCGCCGTGATGACGATCTCGCCGACAATCGGCGCCAACACGTCCGATGCGATTTTCAACAACACCATCTACGGGCAAGCCGACCCTCTGGGGTCCGGTAAGGGCTCCACCACCTTCAACAGTGTTTGGGCGCAACTGGCCACGGACATGGCGGCGGCCGGCCTGTTCGTCGACTCCCCAACCGGAGGCGGACCCGGCACCGCGTACGGCATCACGCAAAGCCTGGCGATCGGCGAAATCACCACCGGCCTGCTGGGCGGTTTCCCGGGCAGCGACGCCACCTACGAGGGGGGCGCCGGATCCTACGCCTCCTACGACGGGCAGCTCTACAAGGATGTGCCGAGCGTGGCCTGGTGGAACTCAAGCAAGGTTCCATCGCCGTCCGTATTGCAGCCGTTGCATCCATTTTATAACCCGTATGCGCAGCAGATCTTCGACGCCACCGGCAATCAGGTTTATTCCATCCCGTTCAGCGACCGCTTCGGCATTGGCCCTCTGATGCAGACCCAGCTCTATAACAATACGGTGGTCGACACCTGGGTTGTGACGCTGGGCGCACCGATTTTCATGCGTTCGAAGAAGGGGCTTTACGCCATCGGTGGAAATGGAATAAGCAGCGAGATATACGCCATCGACAGCGCCGCCGGGACTGCGTCGCGGTTGGCCACTGTCGATGTCGATTTGGTCGACATTGCGTCCTACGGGGAATCACTCTACGGCATGACGGCCGATCAACTGCTGGCGATCGATCTAAAAACTGGCGCGTGTGATGCCGTGGGCAGCCTGGGAATCGAGACCAAAGGGGCCAAGCTGGCAATCGCCTCCAATGGCAAGATGTACTGCATTGCCACCCCAGCGGGCGGCGCGACCGGTCTCTACCTGATCGATACGGGAACGGGGGCGGCCACGCTGATCGGCGTGTTGGGGCCCAATCCCGCTGGCGGTGTTAACATTCCCAGCTTCGGCATGGCCTTCGACGCCGACGACAACCTGTTCGGCGCGCTGACCGGTTATGATCCCGGCAGCGGCCAAGCCTCCGTGTCCCTGATGAAAGTCGATCTCGGTACGGGACAGGCGCAACCCTTTGGCGCCGGTGTCGGATTCAATTCGCTCTGCGGGATGGCGTTCTACGACAATAGCCTCTATGGGGTGACTTCCGACGGTAAATTCATATCGATCGACACCGCTACGGGCGCAGGCAGAATTGTCGGCGGGGACGGCATCGATTTCCGTGGCATGACGGCGTATTGAGCGAAAAAAAGGGGGGCGCGCGCCCCTCTGGCCCCCCCGTTCAAGCGGGACCGCGTTTGCAGCTGACGGACCAAACCGACGCCGCTTGAAGCCTCCTTTTGCAATTCCCAGTGGACGCCAGGCACCTGGCAGGCGCGCTGTCGCATGGCGCCCCTACCGACTGGGCCGCAAAGCTAGTATGCTACCGGCTCAACCAATCGGAACCGCATGCCTTCTCCCGTCCAGCCCGGTCTTCTCATTTTGCATGGCAACCAGATGGAGCAATTGCGCGCCGCCTTGTTCGGCTGGCTGCGCGCCAATCCGCTCGGTCCGCTCGAGCAGGAGACCATCCTGGTGCAGTCGAACGGCGTGGCCGAATGGCTCAAGATCGCGCTGGCCGAGGAAATGGGCGTGTGCGCGGCGACCCGCATCGCGCTGCCGGCGCGTTTTCTGTGGGAAGCCTATCGCGGCATGCTCGGGCGCGAGCGGGTGCCCAAGCGCTCGCCGTTCGACAAGGGCCCGCTGACCTGGCGCCTGATGCGCCTGCTGCCGGCCCTGCTGGCCGACCCGGTGTTCAAGCCGCTTCAGCACTTTTTGGGCGACGGCGACCCGGAGCGGCGCCTGCAGCTGGCCGAGCGCCTGGCCGACCTGTTCGACCAATACCAGGTGTACCGCGCCGACTGGCTCTCCGACTGGGCCGCCGGGCGCGACCAGCTGCGCGACGCGCGCGGCGACGTGAGCGCGCTGGCGCCCGAACAGCGCTGGCAGGCGCAGCTCTGGCGCGCCGTCACGGCCAGCCTGCCCGAGGCCCAGCGCGGCTCGGGCCGCGCCACCGTCCACGACCTGTTCGTGGCCGCCGGCGAACAGGGCGCCGCGCCGCTGGGCAGGCTGCCGCGGCGCGTGGTCCTGTTCGGCATCTCGGCGTTGCCGTACCAGAGCCTGCAGGCCGTGGCCACGCTCGCGCGCCACACCCAGGTGCTGCTGGCGGTGCCCAACCCGTGCCGCTTCTACTGGGGCGACATCATCGATGGGCGCGAGCTGCTGCGGGCCGCGCGCAAGCGCCAGGCCCAGGGCCCGGCAGGCGACTTGTCGGCCATTGCGCCCGAGGCGATGCACGCGCACAGCCACCCGCTGCTGGCGAGCTGGGGCCGCCAGGGCCGCGACTTCGTGCGCATGCTCGACGAATTCGACACCGACACCGCCAGCAAATTTCCCAACGTGCGGGTCGACCTGTTCAGCGAAGACGAGGGCGAAACCCTGCTGGCGCAGGTGCAGGGCGCCGTGCGCGACCTGCTGCCCTTGACCGAACACGCATTCCCCGCGCCCGACGCGCGCGACCGCTCGATCGAGTTCCACGTCGCCCACAGCGCCCAGCGCGAGGTCGAGGTGCTGCACGACCAGTTGCTGTCGTGGTTCGGCGCGACCGCCGCCACCGGCCTGCGCCCGCGCGACGTGGTCGTCATGGTGCCCGACATCGACACCTTTTCGGCCGCGATCCACGCGGTGTTCGACCAGCACAAGCGCAACGACGCGCGCTTCATCCCGTTCGAGATCGGCGACGTCAAGGACCGCAGCGTCAATCCGCTGCTGGTCGCGCTCGAGTGGCTGCTGCGCCTGCCCGGCCAGCGCTGCCGCCAGAGCGAGGTGCGCGACCTGCTCGACGTGCCGGCGCTGGCGGCCCGCTTCGGGCTCGGCCCCGACGACCTGCCCACGCTGGGCCAATGGATCGAGGGCTCCGGCGTGCGCTGGGGGCTCGACCGCGCCCACCGCGACGGCCTCGGACTGGGCTCGGCGGGCGAGCAGAACGCCTGGATCTTCGGGGTGCGCCGCATGCTGCTCGGCTACGCGGCCGGCGCAGGCGCCAACTACGGCGGCATCGAACCGTACGCTGAGGTCGGCGGGCTCGACGCGGCGCTGGCCGGCTCGCTGGCGCAACTGCTCGAAACCCTGCTCGCGTGGCGCGCGCGGCTGGCGCTGGCGCACACCCCGGCGCAGTGGGGCGAACAGGCGCGCGCCCTGCTGGCCGCGTTCTTCGACGCCGGCGAAGAGGGCGACCGCCTGACCTTGGCCCAGCTGGGCGAGGCCCTGCAAGGCTGGCTCGAAAAATGCGAGGGCGCCGAATTCGACGAGGCGGTGCCGCTGGCGGTGCTGCGCGAGGCCTGGCTCGGCGCGCTCGACGAACCGACCCTGAACCACCAGTTCGTCTCGGGCGGGGTCACGTTTTGCACCCTGATGCCGATGCGCGCGGTGCCGTTCCGCGTGGTGTGCCTGCTCGGCATGAACGACGGCGACTTTCCGCGGCGCGCCCCCAAGGCCGATTTCGACCTGCTCGCGCTGCCGCGCATGACGCGCCCGGGCGACCGCTCGCGCCGCGACGACGACCGCTACCTGATGCTCGAGGCGGTGCTGGCCGCGCGCGACAAGCTCTATGTGAGCTGGGTCGGGCGCAACGTGCGCGACAACAGCGAGCAGCCGGCCTCGGTGCTGGTGTCGCAGTTGCGCGACTACCTGGCCGCCGGCTGGGATCTCGAGCTCGCGGCGCTGACGACCGAACACGCGCTCCAGCCGTTCAGCCGCCGCTACTTCGAGCAGGGCGGCCTGCTTACCTACGCGCGCGAATGGCGCGCCGCCCACGCCGACGACGCCGGCCGGGAGGGCGAGGCGCCGGCGCCGTTCGAACTCGAGCCGGGGCACCGCCTCAAGCTGGCCGAACTGCTCAATTTCCTGCGTCAGCCGGCGCGCTATTTCTTCCGCCGCCGCCTCGGCGTCTCGTTCGCCGACGCCGCCCAGGTGGGCGAGGACGAGGAGCCGTTCGCGCTCGACGCGCTCGAGCGCTATTTTTTGGAGGACAGCCTGCTCGACGACGCCGGCCGGCCCGAGGCGGTCGACGAGGTGCCGGCCGCGCTCGGCCTGCGCGCCGAGCGGCTCGGGCGCGAAGGCGTGCTGCCGATCGGCCTGGTCGGCGAGCAGCTGCAAAGGGAGCTGGTCAAAGGCCTGGTCCCGGTGCGCAGCGCGTGGCTCGAACTGGGCGCGCGCTTCGACGCGGCCGCCCCCAAGCTGGCCGTCAGCCTCGCCTTCGACGGCGTGCTGCTCGAGGACTGGATCGACAAGCTGCGCACCAGCGGCGGCCAGACCGTGTGGCTGATGCAAAGCTCGGCCAAGGCGCTCGATAAAAAAGGCAGGCCGCGCGGCGACAAACTGATCGGCCCGTGGCTGCGCCAGCTCGCCGCCGCCGCGATCGGCCACGAGGTGACCGGGTTCCTGGTCGCGCGCGACGCCGTCGTGACCATGGCGCCGCTCGAGCCGGCGGCGGCGCGCCAGACCCTGGCCGACCTGGTCCGGCTGTGGCGCGCCAACCTCGACAGCCCGCTGCCGACCGCCTGCAAGACGGCGCTCGCGCAGCTGCAGGGGGGCGACCCGCGCGCCGTCTACGACGGCGGCTTCGACATGTCGGGCGAGGTCGACGACCTGTGCCTGGCGCGCCTGTGGCCCGACTTCGCCGCGCTGGCCGCCGGCGGCGGCTGGGAGACCACCGCCGACGAGCTTTACGGGCCGCTGGTGCGCTGGCTCGGCGAGCACGTGCGGGCGAGCGCGCTCGAGGCGCAAGCGGACGCCGAGGAGGGGGACGCATGAGCCAGTTGCTCGAGGCCTTGACCTTCCCCTTGCACGGCTCGCGCCTGATCGAGGCCAGCGCAGGCACCGGTAAGACCTGGACCATCGCCGCCCTGTACCTGCGGCTGGTGCTCGGGCATGGCGGCGACGACGGCTATGCGCGGGCGCTGCTGCCGTCCGAAATATTGGTCATGACGTTCACCCGCGCGGCCACGCGCGAGCTGTCGAACCGGGTGCGCGAGCGCCTGGTGCAGGCGGCCGCGTACTTTCGCGGCGAGCTCGAACTGAACGACCCGTACCTGGCCGCGCTGGCCGCCTCGTACGCGGGCGGCCAGGAGCGCGAACAGGCCGCGCACCGGCTGGTGATGGCGGCCGAGACGATGGACGAGGCGGCCATTTTCACGATCGACGCGTGGTGCCAGCGCATGCTGCGCGAGCACGCCTTCGACAGCGGCAGCCTGTTCGACGAGGAGCTGCTCGGCGACGAGCGCGCGCTGTTCGAGGACGCCGCGCACGACTACTGGCGCCAGAACGTGTACCCGCTCAACTTGGCCGCGCTCGGTTCGCTGCTCGATTGCTGGGCCGACGTCGGCGCGCTCAAGCAATCGGTGCGCGAGCTGGTCGGGCGCGTCGACGCGCTCGGCGAGGTCCCCGACGAATCGGTCCCGGCGCTGATCGTGCGCGTCGAGCGCGCGCAACTGGCCGCGCTCAAGCGCATCAAGGCCGGCTGGGCCGAGCGTGCCGGCGCCATGGCGGCCTGGATCAACGACCAGCGCGCGGCCACGCCCAAATGCTTCAGCGGCGTCAAGCTCAAACCCGAAACCGTCGCCAGATGGCTCGACGCGCTGCGCGAGTGGGCCGGGGATCCGGCCCAGGTGATGCCCGACATCGGCGAAAAGGCGTGGGAGCGGCTCACCATCGCCGGCATGGAGGCGGCCTTCAACAAGGGTTTTTCGGCCGAGGTGCCGGACTGCTTCGCGCACACGACGGCCTTGTTCGAGGCGCTGGCCGGGCTCGACCTGGTGGCGCACGCGATGGTGCGGCACGCGGCGGTCAACATCGCGCGCCGCATGGCCGAGCTCAAAACGCGCAGCGGCCAGTTCGGCTTCGCCGACATGCTCGAGCGGCTCAAGGGCGCGCTCGAGGGCCCCAACGGCGAGGCGCTGCGCAACACCATCACCGCGCAGTTCCCGATCGCGATGGTCGACGAATTCCAAGACACCTCGCGCGACCAGTACCGCATCTTCGACCTGCTGTACCGGGTGGCCGACAACGCGCGCGGGCAGGGCCTGTTCCTGATCGGCGACCCCAAACAGTCGATCTACGGCTTCCGTGGCGCCGACATCCGCAGCTACCTGGCCGCGCGCCGCGCCACCGAGGGGCGCCACTACCAGCTCGGCACCAACTACCGCTCGACGGCGGCGCTGGTGGCGGCGGTCAACCAGTTGTTCCTGCATGCCGAGGGCGAGGGCGACCGCCCCGGCTTTTCGGCCGGCGCCTTCCGCTTCCGCAAGGGCGCGGACAATCCGCTGCCGTTCGAGGCCGTCGGCGCCCAGGGCCGCAAGCAGGAACTGGTCGGCGTGGGCGGACCGTGCGCGGCGCTGTCGATCTGCGGTTCCGACCGCGACGACTTCAAGGCCGACGACTACCGCGAGTTCTTCGCCCACCACTGCGCCGAACACATCGTCGGCCTGCTCAACGACCCGGAGGCGGGCTTCCGCGAAGGCGACACATTCACCCGCCTGATGCCGGCCGATATCGCCATCCTGGTGCGCGACCGGCGCGAGGCGGGCGCGGTCCGGCGCGCGCTGGCCCGGCGCAAGGTCAACAGCGTGTATTTGTCCGACAAGGACTCGGTGCTCGAGAGCGAGGAGGCGGCCGACGCGCTGCGCTGGCTCAGCGCGGTCGCCAATCCGCTCGACGGCGGCCTGGCGCGGGCGGCTTTTGCGACGGCCACGGCGCGCCTGTCGCTGGCCGAACTGGCGCGCCTGTCGAGCGACGAGCTGGCCTGGGAGGCGCGCGTCGAACAGCTCAAGGCGCTGCACCTGGTCTGGCAGCGCCAGGGCGTGCTGGCGATGCTACGCCGCTTCGTGCACGAACTGGGCCTGCCCTCGGCCCTGCTGGGCGAGGCCGGCGGCGAGCGCAAGCTGACCAACCTGCTGCACCTGGCCGAGTTGCTGCAGTCGGCCAGCGGCCAGCTCGACGGCGAGCAGGCCCTGATCCGCTGGCTGGCCGAGCAGGTCGCGGGCGAGGGCGGGGGCGGCGACGAGCGGGTGCTGCGCCTCGAAAGCGACGCCGAACTGGTCAAGGTCGTCACGGTGCACAAATCGAAGGGGCTCGAGTACCCGCTGGTGTACCTGCCGTTCGCGGTCACCGCGCGCCAGACCGACCGGCGCAAGCGCAGCTTCTTCGACTTCACCGACAAGGACGAGCGGCGCCGGATCGACCTGACGCTGTCGGACGAGGCGCTCGGCGCGGTCGAACGCGCCCGCATCGAGGAGGATTTGCGCCTGCTGTACGTGGCGCTGACGCGCGCGCGCCACTTCTTGTGGCTCGGCGTGGCCGCGCTGGGCGTAAAAAAGGGCGGCGAGAACAAGCTGCACGATTCTGCGCTGGGCTACCTGCTGACCGGCGGCAGCCCGATCGCGCTGCCCGACATGCCGGCGCGCTGGGAGCAACTGCGCGGCCCGTGCGAGGCGATCGCGCTCGAATCGCTCGGCGCGCCGCAGGCCATCACGGCGCTCTCGCGCGCCGAGCAGCGGCTGCCATTGGTCGAGGCGGCCCAGTTCCGCGGCAGGTTCGAACGCGACTGGAGCGTCGGCTCGTTCACCTCGCTCACGCGCCAGACCAGCGCCGCGCCCATGCGGGCGCAGGATGAAACGCTGTTCGAGGAGGCGCCGCGGCAAAGCGCCGCGCGCACCGACGACGCCCCGTGGCACCGCTTCCCGCGCGGCGCGATGCCCGGCAATTTTTTGCACGAGCAGCTCGAATGGATGGGACAGGAGGGTTTTGCGCTGGTCGGCGACGACAACTTCGCGCCGCGGCTGGCCCAGCGCTGCGAGCGCGCCGGCTGGGCCAACCGGCAGGACGACACCATCGCCTGGCTGGCCGCGGTCGCGCAAACGGCGCTGCCGCCGTTGGGCGCGGCGCTGGCGCAGATCGACATCGCACTGCCCGAGATGGAATTCTGGTTCCCGAGCGAGCACCTCAAAACGGCGGACCTCGACCGGCTGTGCGCGGCCCGCCTGCTGGGCAAGACGGCGCGCCCGGCGCTGCCCGAGCGCCAGTTGCACGGCATGCTCAAAGGCTTCGCCGACCTGGTGTTCGAACACGCGGGGCGCTACTGGGTGCTCGACTACAAATCGAATTCGCTGGGCCCCGGCGACGCCGCCTACAGCCAGGCCGCGATGGCCGCGGGCATGGCGGCGCACCGCTACGACATCCAGGGCGCGATCTACATGCTGGCCCTGCACCGGCTGCTGGCGAGCCGGCTGGGCGCCGACTACGACCCGGCGCGGCAGCTCGGCGGCGCGATCTTCCTGTTCCTGCGCGGCATAGCCAACACCCAGACGCACGGCTGCTATGTGCTGGACCCGGACCTGGCGCTGCTCGACGGGCTCGACCGGCTCTTGAACAAGGGCGCACCGGCGCAAGGCGGCACCGATGACGATTGACGAACAACTCGAGGGCCTGTGGAGCGAGGTCGGGACGCTGACCGAGGCGGGCGAACTGCGCCGCTTGAGCGGCGTGTTCGCGCGCTTCGTCGCCTCGCTGGGCACGGCCTCGCCGGCGCTGATGCTCGCCTGCGTGGTGCTGTCCGAACTCGAAGGGCGCGGCCACAGCTGCCTGATGCTCGACGAACTGGCCGACGACCCGTGCGCCATGCTCGGCTGGACGAAGGAGCAGTGGCATGCGCTGGCCGGCGCGGTGGCGCCGCTGCCCAAACAAGCCAGGGGCTGGAGCGCGCAACTGGGCGCGTGCGAGCAGGTGTGGCAGGTCGGCGAACTCGATTTCGACCAGCCGCTCGTGCTCGACGGCGGGCGGCTCTACCTGCGCCGCTACTGGCGCGACGAGACCGTGGTCGCCCACAGCATCCGCGCGCGCGCTCTGGCGCTGCGCGAGGTCGACGTGCCCAGGGTGCGCCGCTGGATCGACATCCTGTTCGCCTCCGAGCGGCGGGCCGAGTCGCCCGACTGGCAAAAGCTGGCCTGCGCGGTGGCGCTGCGCGGTTCGGTCGCGATCATCACGGGCGGGCCGGGCACCGGCAAGACCTATACCGTGGCGCGCCTGCTGGCCCTGCTGTTCGCGGTCGCGCCCGACGCCAACGGCCAGCGCATCGCGCTCGCCGCGCCGACCGGCAAGGCCGCCGCGCGGCTCAAGCAGTCGATCGACAAGGCGCTCGGCGAGCTGGCCGAAAAGGTCGGCGACGCGCTGCCGCTGCGCGAACTTAACGCCCGCGTGGGCGCGGCGCGCACCCTGCACAGCCTGTTGGGCGCGCGGCCCGGCACACGCGCCTTCGCCCACAACCAGGGCAATCCGCTCGACGTCGATGTGCTCATCGTCGACGAGGCGTCGATGGTGCACCTCGAGATGATGGCCGCGCTGCTCGACGCCCTGCCGCCGACGGCCACCTTGATCCTGTTGGGCGACAAGGACCAGCTGGCGTCGGTGGAGGCGGGCGCGGTGCTGGGCGACCTGTGCCGCGACGCCCAGGCCGGCGGCTACTCGGCCGCCACGCTGGCGTATGCGCAGGCGGCCAGCGCCGAGACCATCCCCGACCAGTACCTGGGCGCGGCCGGAGCGCTCGCGCAGCAGACCGTGATGCTGCGCCACAGCCGCCGCTTCGGCGGGCCGATCGGCCAGCTCGCGCTCGCCGTCAACGCCGGCGATGTGGCCGCGGCCGAGGCCAGCCTGCGCGCCGGCGACAGCGCGGTCCACTGGATCGAGCACGCGCAGCAAAAGCACGTGGTGCAGCTGGCATTGGACGGGCGCGCCGGCGTCGGCGGCGGCTACCGGGACTACCTGGCGCTGGTGCGCGACGGCGCGCACGGTGAACAAGACGAGCACGAGGCGTGGGTGCGCAAGGTGCTGCACAGCTTCGAGGCGTTCCGCGTGCTGTGCGCGGTGCGCGACGGCGAGTGGGGTGTGGTCGGCCTGAACGCGGCGATCGAAGCGCGGCTCGAGGCCGAGGGGCTGATCAAACGGCGCAGCGAATGGTATGTTGGGCGGCCCGTCATGGTCACCCGAAACGACTACGGCAGCGGCGTGTTCAACGGCGACATCGGGCTCACGCTGGCCGATCCGGCGCGCGCCGGTTCGCTGCGCGTGTACTTCCTCGAGGGGGACAAGGTGCGCAGCGTGCTGGCCACGCGCCTGCGCCACGTGGAGACCGCGTTCGCGATGACGGTGCACAAATCGCAGGGGTCCGAGTTCCGCCACACGGTGCTGGTGCTGCCGCCCGACCGCGCCGCGCCGATCGCGCGCGAACTTATTTACACCGGCATCACCCGGGCCAGCACGGTGTTCACGCTGGTCTCACCGGGCAGCGCCGCCCTGGGCGAGGCGATCGCCTGCAGCACGCGGCGCGCCAGCGGCCTGCGCGAGATGATCGCGAGATGACGAGATGGACCATCAACCACAACAAGCAATCAACCACAACATCAACCACAAAAGCGGGGACGCAATGAACGAGACGACAACCGACTTCGGCCTCAATCTGATCGGGCAGATCGCGGTGCCGGTGGCCGACATCGAGCGCGCGGTCGCCTTCTACCGCGACGTGCTGGGCATGCGCTTTTTGTTCAAGGCGCCGCCGAGCCTGGGCTTTTTCGATTGCGGCGGCGTGCGCCTGATGCTCGATGTGGGCGCCAAGACGCAGATGGGCAATCACAGCTCGGTCATCTACTACAAGGTGGCCGATATCGCCGCAGCCGGCGCCGCCTTGAAGTCGCGCGGCGTCGTCTTCGAGTCGGAGCCGCATCTGGTGGCCAAAATGCCCGACCACGCGCTATGGATGGGTTTCTTCCGCGACCCTGACCAGAACCTGCTCGCAATCATGTGCGAGTTGCGCGATTAAGCGGCCAACGCTGGGGCGCAAACTGAAGCTGGCGGTGCTGCTGCCGCTTGGCGGCTTCGCGCTCGCCACGGCCGCGCTGGCGTTCGCCGGCCTGAACGACCGCCAGGGCCAGGCCGACCTGATCGTGGTGCCGGGCAATGCCATCGCGCCGGACGGCACGCCCAGCCCGCGCCTGGCCGCGCGGCTCGATGCCGCGCTCGCCTTGTACCGAGAGGGCCGCGCGCCGCGCGTGTTCGTCAGTGGAGGGATCGGCAGGCTGGGGTTCGACGAGGCGGTGTCGATGTCGGCCTACTTGGTCAGGCATGGCGTGCCGCGGCAGGCGATCATTCAGGACAATCTGGGCGTGAACACGGCGGCCACCGGCCGCAACGCCGCGGCGTACATGCGCGCCAACCGATTGACCTCGGCGTACGTCGCCACGCAGTACTTCCATGTGCCGCGCACGCAACTGGCGCTGGAGAACAACGGGGTGCTGGTCACCGGCACCGCGCACGCGAAGTATGTCGAGATGCGCGACCTGTATTCGACGCCGCGCGAGGTGGTCGGGTATGCGGCCTACCTGCTCGGGAAAAACTAGACCGGACTCGCTTCCAATTTGGCGAGCCGATAAAGCGCGCCCGATCCTCGGCTTAGCGGCTGCGGCGCTGCCGCGCCTGGGTGCGGCGCGACTGCTTGGTGCGGCGCACGGAGGCCTTGATGGCGGGTGCTTTGCCGCCAGTTATGAAGCGGCGGATGCTCAGGGCGTCGAAGGCGCGCGCCGACGTTGCTTTGGCGTTGAGCAAGACCAAGGTCGCGTTCTTGCCCGCGGCCTTGATCCGCATGATCAGGCAACGCCCGGCTTCGTTGGTGAAACCGGTCTTGGATAGACCGATATCCCAGCCCTTGGCGCCGACGAGGCGGTTGGTGTTGCGGTAGACCACGTCCCGGCCGTTGATATTGATGATGTCCTTGGAATCGGTCGTGATGCGCTCGATTTCCGGGTACTTGGACGCGGCCACCGCCATCTTGATCATGTCGGAGGCGTTCGATGTGTTGCGTGGCGACAAGCCTGTTGGCTCCTCGATCACGGTATGCGTCATGCCAAGCGCTGCAATCTTCTTCTTGACCGCCGCCTTGAAACCGGCGTGGCCGCCACGGAAGGTGCGTCCGAGCGCGGCGGCGGCGCGGTTATCCGACGACATCAGCGCGAGTTGCAACATATCACCGCGGCTAATCGAGGCGCCGACCGGCACGCGCGAGGAGCTGTGCTTGAGCACATCGACATCGACTTGGTTGATGTGGATCGGCTCGGCCATGTCTTGCTTGGCGTCGAGCACGACCATCGCCGTCATCAGTTTGGTCAGCGACGCGATCGGCACGACGGCGTCGGCGTTCTTTTCAAGCAAAATTTTGCCGGTGCCGTCCTCGATGACGAGGACGGACTGGGATCCGAATGGCACTGCCGGAGCGGCGGAGCTCGCGATGGCGATGAATAGACCGAACGTTATTTTCTTGATCATGACCCGTGGGGAATTAGGAACTGCGGTTCAATGTCGGGTGCCGGGATCTGGGGCACTGCGCGGAGCATGGGATGTATAGCCATGAGGCAATTACATGGGCGAAAGATAGCATCATGGGCTTGGCCTGTCTATGCCGCACGGCCGGTTTAATTGTTTCATTAAGTAAGCGGAACGGCGGAATGTTGCGTCACTAGCCAGGCTGCAAGAAAAACAAGCTTGCCTTATCCTACCATTTTCGGCAGTAAAGCAGAGCACGTTTGAGCCGCAAGGCATAAGGAGTAAAGGGAAGGCTTGTCGGTGAATGTTGTCGGAATGCTCAAGCATGGTCTACAATCCGCGGCGAAAATGGCCACCTTGTTTGGCGGGCGCGGGCGGCACGCGCCTGGCCGCGAGCGGGCGCAACGGCTTCGGTGTATAGTCGGGGCGCGCCCGACGGCGAAGGGCGTTTCAATCGCTATAAATTGTTTTTTGTGAGCTGCACATGGGTACTGAAATTCGAATTGCTTCGCCGGAGGACGCGCCAGCCGCGTGCGCGGTCTTGCGCACCTCCATCGAGCAATGTTGTGTGCAGGACCACAAGAACGCGCCCCAGATCCTCGACGCATGGCTCGGCAACAAGACCGCGCAAAACGTGGCCAGCTGGATAGCGTCTCCGAGCAACTACACCCTGGTCGCCGAGCGCGACGGTGAAATTGTCGGTGTCGCCCTGTTGACCCAGGCCGGAAAATTATCACTGTGCTACGTGCTGCCCGCCGTCTTGCACAGCGGCGCGGGCAAGGCCCTGCTGGCCGAGGTCGAAGCCCAGGCGCGCCGCTGGGACATCAGCGTGTTGCGTCTGCACAGCACCGCCAGCGCCCGCGCGTTTTACCTGCGCCACGGCTACCTCGACGCCGGCAAGGAACGCTCTTGCTACGGCGTCGAGTGCGACTTCTTCTGGAAAAAACTCACCCCCGACGCCGCACCGACCGACGAGCAGGCCCGCAAGCGCTATTGCGGCTGCGGCGGGCAATAGGCGCCGAACCGATGGACCACATTGAAATGAGTGTTAACTGATGGCTTCACGCAGAGCTTTTATCCAACGCGGCTTGTATCTGAGCTCCCTGGGCCTGATGTCGGTGCCGCTGATCGGCTGCGCTTCGTCGGCCGCGCCTGCGCGCACGGCCGCCAGCGGCGCGCCCGCAAAGGCCGCGGCCGCCGCCAAGGTGGCGGCCGCGCCGAGGAAAACCGTCGTCGCGCGGGCGCAGATGCAACAGCAGGGCGCGCTGGCGCGCGAGCTCGAGCCGCCGCCCGACATCTTCGACGCCCAGGCCCTCGACCTCGAATTCTGGCTCAAGCCGCGCACCATCACCGTGGTGCGGCCCGCCAGCGGCGAAAAAGCCAAGCTGCTGTACTGGAAAGACGGCGAGATCATCGACGCGGCCTACCAGGAGTTGTGCCACCTGCTGCGCGACGTGAACGGCAAATCGGTCGCGCCGATCGACCCGAAGTTGTTCGAGACCTTGTGGGGCACCCAGGCCTTCCTCGAGCGCTACGGCATCGAGCAGCCGCTCGAAATTCTTTCGGGCTACCGCACGGCGGCCTCGAACAAACGCCTGATCGAGGAGGGCGTGCCGGCCGCGCGCCAGTCGCTGCATGTGCTGGGCAAGGCCGCCGACATCCGCGTCGCCAACCTGAACCCCGAAGTGCTGGGCGGGCTGGTGCGCAGCTTCCGCCAGGGCGGCGTGGGCTTTTATTACCGCAAAGGCCCGCGCGGCGGCTGGATCCATGCCGACACGGGCTTGAACCGGGTGTGGAAGGGCTGACCGCGCCCATCCCGACCCTGCCTGGAGGCTCAGAACTAAACTTCATACCTCGTTCGACTGTCATATACAGTGAACCGGCTTTGCCGCCAGGCGTTTGCACCACGCGTGGCGGCCTTCCATTCACCACGACGACAGGAGGTTAAAATGGCAACAATCAACGCACCATTGAACGAACGCAGGCATATGCCTGAACGCCGCTCGAACGTGAGCACCCGTCACGGCTCGAACATGTCGGCACTCGACTGGATCGCCATGGTCCTGATGATCGTCGGCGGCATTAACTGGGGATTGGTTGGCTTGTACAACATCGACCTCGTCGCAACCCTGCTGGGCACCATGACCCCGGCGGCGCGCGCGGTGTACGTCCTCGTCGGCCTGGCCGCGCTCTACTCCTTGTATCTCGCCGTCAAGCTGGCCACCAAGCCGCGCACCGCCTGAGTTCCCCGTCCGCGAAGATGCCATTTCAAAGGCGGGAAAGCCGTCGGGCCCAACGCCCGGCGGCTGTTGGCCCATGGTTCGAAATTAATAATTGGCAACAAGCAAACATGTCGTTCAGGACGATATGGGGGCGAGATGCCGCGCCAGGAAAGAACTCACCACAAACTTGCGCCTCGCGGGTCTGAACGAATTTGCGCCTGTCCTCGGGGTCAAATCACCTGCCACCGCCAGCGGGAAGTCCGGCACCCCGCCCGGCGCTTGCATGACCGGACTCCGGCGTCACCTGTCAACTGCTTGCCCCCTCGCTCACAGACAGGTCCAGCATCTTGTGTGTGATGCGGCCCTTCTTCTGTCGGCGGCGTCATTGATGCCCTCGACGAGTGCGCGCCGCTGCGCACATTGGCGCCCGCAGGCAGTTCAACCACCGGCGGCGGTACATGTCTGCTCCTATCTAAGTTCCCTAACTTGGCGGCTCGGGTGCGCGATCTTCACCTGGCCGACGGCCGTCGCAGGCATTCGTGGCGCGACCGCCATGCTCGTTATGGAATCAATATTGCATAGAAATTCGTATTGGAACCGCGATTATTCGACGAGCTTCCCAGGCAACGAGGCCGACGGCTCGGGCGTCTATTCCACGGGGGCGCAAGTGGAGCCGATTGCACCCACTGGGCAGGCAATATGATGCTCGACAGGCATTGGCGAATCGCAGATTGCCCCACAACGCATGACTTCCCGCGCTAAACTATCAGCAAGCTGTCAGTAAAATTACATTTTCGTTATTTTTGAGTGACAATCCCAGTCCGGCGCAAAATGGCGCTGGTTGCCATGCTCGAGAGCGCAAATGAAAATCCTGATTGTTGAAGATGAGACGAAGACCGGTGACTACCTTAAACAGGGCTTGGTCGAGGCGGGGTTTGTTGTCGACCTGGTTCGCGATGGCAATGAAGGTCTTCATCGTGCGCTCACGGACGCCTATGATTTGATGATCCTCGATGTGATGCTGCCCGGGATCGATGGATGGGCGGTACTGGGGGGCGTAAGAAAATCAGGCAAGGATATGCCCGTACTCTTTCTGACTGCGCGCGACCAAGTCGATGATCGCGTGCGCGGCCTCGAGTTGGGCGCCGATGACTACCTCGTGAAGCCTTTCGCCTTCTCCGAACTATTGGCGCGGGTGCGCACGCTATTGCGGCGCGGCAGCAAGGCCAAGGAGTCCGAATTTTTGCGCGCGGCGGACCTCGAACTCGACTTGATCCGCCGCCGTGTGACGCGCGCGGGCAAACGGATCGATCTGACCGTGAAGGAGTTCGCGCTGTTGGAATTGTTGCTGCGACGACAGGGCGAAGTGCTGCCCCGTTCACTTATCGCCTCCCAGGTATGGGACATGAATTTCGACAGCGATACCAACGTGATCGAAGTCGCGGTGCGGCGCCTGCGTGGAAAAATGGACGAGGGTTTCACGCCCAAGCTCATCCATACAGTCCGCGGCATGGGCTATGTCCTTGAGGTGGACCCATGCGAATAAGGGCATGCATGTCCCTGACGTTGCGACTGACATTGCTGTTTGCGGCGGCATCGACCACGGTGCTGCTGTTATTGGGCTATTTGATCGCAAATTCGGTCGAGAAGCACTTCGAGGAACAGGACATGGAAGGGCTAAGCGGGAAGCTTGAACTTGCCCAGTATACCCTCGAGAAGGTGCGCTTCAAGACGGACTTGGCGACGCTGCCGCTGCAGCTTGCCGATTCGCTTGTCGGCCACCATGGATTGGCCATGCTGGTCGTTACCCCCGGCGGCGAGACGCTGTTTGCGACGCATGGCGCCAGCTTTCCAACAGGCCTGACGCACGCTGTCCGCAGCAAGGACCCACGCACGCTGGTCTGGCGGACGGCGGACGGCCACCCGTACCGGGGGATTTCCAAGTTGGCAAGTACGGGCATCCGCGGGGCGCCCGACGCCGTGATCGCCGTTGGCACGGACATCTCGGAGCATGAGCACTTCATGGCCGCATTCAAGACCACTTTGTCGATGGTCGTGGTCCTCGCCGCGATCCTCACCGGGTTCCTGGGTTGGATTGCGGCCAGACGGGGGCTGGCGCCGCTGCGATCGATGCGGCGCGAGGTCGAGGGCATCACGGCGCGCAGGCTCGATGCGCGATTGTCGGCCGCGTCCGTGCCAGTCGAATTGGCCGAGTTGGCAGAGACGCTGAACATCATGCTGGCGCGGCTCGAGGAGTCATTTCAACGCCTTTCAAATTTTTCATCGGATCTGGCGCACGAACTGCGCACGCCTGTGAGCAATCTACTTACCCAGACCCAGGTCACGCTTTCAAAGGCGCGCACGGCCCACGAGTACGGCGAAATACTGGCCTCGAATGCGGAAGAGTTCGAGCGACTGGCGCGGATCATCGGAGACATGCTTTTTCTCGCAAAATCGGACAACGCGCTGGTGATCCCGACCCGCGAGCCAGTCGACCTGATCGATGAGGTTAGGAGCGTGTTCGAGTTTTATGAGGCGCTGTCCGAGGAGAATGGTTTGCAGATGGCGGTGTCCGGGGCGGGGCAAATCTTGGGCGACAGGCTAATGGTCCGGCGGGCCATCAGCAATCTGCTCTCGAACGCGGTTCGGCACACCTGCCCGGGCGGGCGAATCGCGGTCCACGTCGAAGAGGCAGGGGCAAGCCACGTCGTTTTGTGTGTGGAAAATTCCGGCGACACTGTTCCGCCCGAGCACCTGCGGCGGCTTTTCGAGCGCTTCTACCGCGTCGACTTTTCAAGGCGGCGCCAAAGCGACGGCGCCGGACTTGGCCTGGCAATTACCGGTTCGATCTTGCGGGCCCATGGCGGCGACACGTCCGTTAGCTCCGAGAACGGCACGACAAGTTTTTGCCTGCGCTTCTTGGCCGGGTAGGCGCAAAGTGAGCGGCGGGCGGGCAATGCGGATCGCACACAAGGGCGCATTACAAAGTTGTAATGGTGTGGACGGAATGTTGTCATCAAATTTTTGTTAGACTGTTGCCGTTCCAGGGTCATGCCGGGTCACCCGGTTTTCCACGGCAGCACAATCGACTCGGGCATCTAGCGCATCCTGGCGCGACTGCGTCGCGCACATCAGCATGTGTGCGATGCTTGGGCGCGTCGATAACAGTTCGGAGGGCAGGATGGTTTTTCAACGATGTTTCGTGTTTGCGCTCGCCGCAGCGCTGGGGTTAAGCGTCGTTGCGCAGGAGCTGCCGGCCGCGCCGCCTGCAACGGGCGAGAAGGCGGCAGGGGCGGCGCAGCTCTATCAGTCGGCCTTCACCGACTACATAAGCTTTCGCGAGCCCGAGGTGATGCCCTGGCGCGCATCGAACGACTTGGTGCGCGGCGCCGGCAATACGGGCGAGCACGACATGGGCACAACTGGCCTTGCTCCGGCTCCCGTCCCGGAAAAAATGGCTGCGCCCGACAAATCGCTGAGCAAACAAAAGGCGCAGCCGGCCAAGTCCGCGTCCGCCGCCCCGCACCAAGCGAAGAAGCCGGCCGAGCTGCCCCCGCACACCATGGACCACAGCAAGATGAACCATAAGGACTGACGATGCAATTTTTTTCGATGTCTTTGCGCCCGATCGCAGTTGGCGTTTCCTTGCTACTGCTGAGCGGGTGCGCAAGCTTCTCGAGCGAGGGCGGGTTCGGTTCGGTGCGGTCGATGACGAAAGAGCGCATTGGCAAGGACGTTGCATGGGTGAAGTCCGATGCGGATTCGGCCATGGTCGACCGGACCATCGAACCACTGCTGGCGCGGCCGCTGCTGGTTGACGATGCCGTCACGATTGCCCTTCTCAACAATAAAGGCTTGCAGGCTGAGTATGCGGAATTGGGCATCAGCGAGGCGGAATTGGTCCAGGCCGGGCGCCTGAGCAATCCGCTCTTTTCGTTCGGACGCCTGTCGCGTGGCGGCGAAGTAGAGATCGAACGTCAGCTGATGCTACCTGTGATGGGTCTGCTGACGATGCCTGTGGCCAAGCGGATAGCCAGACGCTCGTTCGAGCAGGCCCAACTGCGCGCCGCTGGCGAGGCCCTGAGCGTTGCCGACAACACGCGGCGCGCCTATTTCTCGGCCGTCGCCGCGCAGGAGAGCGCGACCTACATGGAACAGGTCAAACTGGCCGCCGAGGCGAGCGCGGAACTGGCCGTGCGAATGGTCGCCGCCGGCAACTGGAGCAAACTCCACTTGGCGCGCGAGCAAGCCTTTTACGCCGATGTCGTCGTCCAGTTGGCCCGGGCGATGCAAGAGCGCGTATCGCAACGCGAGCGCCTGACCAGGCTGATGGGCCTGAGCGGAAAGCGCGCCGCGTTCACGTTGCCCAACAGGCTCCCCGATTTGCCAAAGACGCCGAAAGAACCTGGTGAGCTCGAAGCGGACGCATTGAAGAATCGCCTGGACGTCCTGATGGCCCGCCGCGAACTGGCTGGCCTGGCCGATTCGCTCGGGCTGACCCGGACCACACGCTTCGTCAACGTCCTCGACGTCAGCTACTTGCGCAACAGCCTCGCCGAAAGCCCCACCAAGGAAACAGGCTACGAGATCGAGCTGCAGATCCCCCTGTTTGACTGGGGCGGCGCCCGGGTGGCGCGCGCCGAGGCAATGTACATGCAGGCGCTTCATCGCACCGCCGAAATAACGGTCAATGCGCGCTCGGAAGTGCGCGAGGCCTATACGGGCTACCGCAGCACCTACGATATCGCGAAGCACTATCGCGATGAGGTCGTCCCGATCCAAAAACGGATCTCCGAGGAGCAACTGCTGCGTTACAACGGCATGTTGATCAGCGTGTTCGAGCTGATCGCCGATTCGCGCCTACAAGTTGCCAGCGTCAATGCCTCGATCGAAGCGCTGCGCGACTTCTGGATGGCCGAGTCGGCCTTGCAGATGGCGCAGACGGGGCGCGCGGCCGGCGCCGTGCCGCTGGGGCGCAAGAGTGGCCCGGCGGCCGCGCCTGCCGCACACTGAACGATCACAAAGGAAATTCGCATGGTTTCACGTAGAGATTTTTTTGGCGGCGCAGGCGCATTGGCCATCAGCGCGGGCCTGGTCAGCCGGGCCGGGGCGGCCTCGCTGCCGGAGGCGCCCACGATGGACAAGGCGTCGACGCAGCCGCCCCTGTCCCCGCCGAATGGAAGGCCATACAACCCGGTCGTGACACTGAACGGCTGGACGCTGCCTTGGCGGATGAATAATGGCGTCAAGGAGTTCCACCTGGTTGCCGAACCCGTGGTGCGTGAACTGGCGCCCGGGATGAAGGCGCACCTGTGGGGCTATAACGGGCAATCGCCCGGCCCGACGATCGAGGTGGTCGAAGGCGACCGGGTGCGCCTGTTCGTCACCAACAAGCTGCCGGAGCACACGAGCATCCACTGGCACGGCCAGCGCCTGCCTAATGGCATGGATGGCGTCACAGGGCTTACTCAGCCCGGCATACAGCCGGGCAAGACGTTCGTCTATGAGTTCGTGGCCAAACGCCCGGGAACCTTCATGTACCACCCGCACGCCGACGAGATGACCCAGATGGCCATGGGCATGATGGGCTTTTGGGTGACGCATCCGAAGGATCCGAGCCTGCACCGGGTCGACCGCGATTTCTGTTTTCTGCTTAATGCCTACGATATCGAACCCGGCAGCGCTACGCCGAAGACGGCGACCATGCTCGATTTTAATCTGTGGACGTTCAACAGCCGCGTGTTCCCCGGGATTGATTCGATGGTGTGCGGCCTGAACGACCGTGTGCGCATCAGGGTAGGCAATCTGACGATGACGAATCACCCGATCCACCTGCATGGACATGAATTTGTCGTGACCGGGACTGACGGCGGCTGGACCAATCCCGCCTCGCGCTGGCCGGAAGTGACCACCGACATCGCGGTGGGCCAGATGCGTGCCATCGAGTTCGATGCCACGGAACTGGGTGACTGGGCATTCCACTGCCACAAATCGCACCACACGATGAACGCGATGGGACATGACGTACCCAACCTGATCGGCGTTGATCATCGCGGTGTCGCCGAAAAAATTAACAAACTCATTCCGGACTACATGGTCATGGGCGACAAGGGCGGCTCGATGGGGGATATGGAGATGGCGCTTCCGGAGAACACACTGCCGATGATGACCGGGACCGGGCCGTTCGGCGGCATCGAGATGGGGGGCATGTTCACCACGGTGAAGGTGCGCAAGGGACTGGCGCGCAACGACTACAAGGACCCGGGCTGGTACAAGCACCCGGCGGGAACCGTGGCGTTCGAATGGAAGGCGGGCGACGCGCCGATGCCCGATCCGGTCAAGGCGCCGGGCGCTGCGGCGTCCGCGCCCAAGCCTGGCGAAAAAGTGCTGAAGGTACGCAAAGGAAACGGCCACAGCGGACATTGAAAGGATCACCCGCTCGACTTTGCATGCCTCGAATCGGGCCTCATCGAGGGCGGCATGAAGGGAAAAGCTTGTGGTGAAGTAGAAGTTTGTGCCGCTGCGTCTTGATTGGCAGTGGCGCATTATGGAGTGCCGTGCCGGCGCAGCGCCGTGCGGTCAAAACCGTTTTCAAGGAGTTGAAATGAAAAACCCATCCAAGTTGTTACTGGCCCTCGCAACCGTCGCTGCGATCCCGATGCTGTCGTTTGCCGCCGAAGGCGCAAACCCCGCCAAGGAAAGCGCCGGCATCACACAAAAGGCGGCCGCCGAACCCATGGCCGATGGAGAAATCAAGAAAATCGACAAGGACGCCGGCAAGATCACAATCAAGCACGGGCCTCTGGCGAGCCTCAACATGCCCCCGATGACGATGGTCTTCCGCGTCAAGGATGCCGCCATGCTCGACCAGGTCAAGCCGGGTGACAAGGTCAAATTCAGCGTCGAGAAACTCAACGGCGCGTTGACCGTGACGGCGTTCGAAGCTGTCAAGTAAGGTTGTTGCTGCCGTCAGTCCGATGGCGGCACTTATCAGAAGCGGGCCCTGGCCGGTTGTGACGACCGCGCACCACCCCATCGATGGCGTCCCCGTTGCCTATCTGCTTGTCGATGCCGTGGGATCAGATAAGCGCTTAGAACAACAAAAAACCCGCCACGCCTCGCGGCGCGCGGGTTTTTAACGCCAAATGAAACAGAGAAGTTGGTGCGGGGTCCAGGGATCGAACCTGGTTATCAGTACTGGGCTAACATCGGCCGCGGCTGGGCTTTACCAATAAGCGAACCTCGCAATTCCATCGTAGTGCAAAATTACCAAAACGCAATAACAATTTCTCAATAAAAACAAAGAAAATTTCACTCGTAGTAGTACGGCTTGACGGGCACGGCATCCTGGCGTTGTTTGTCGAGCTCGTCGAGGTCGACCCGGTGGTCCCACCAGATGTACCAGCCGCGCCTTTGATCCTCCTCCACCTCGGGATGTTCGTCGAGATAGTCGCCGAGGAACTGGTCAAATTCTGATGCGTACGCGGCCCGGTTGATGCGATATTTCGCAGGTTTCGGGTTCATGGCGCCTCCTTGTGACGTTACTTTGACAGCGCCCAAACGCGCCGGTTCACATGTACGTCCGCGCGGAAATGCCGTACCATACCGGCGTCGCCGCACACTTGCCCCAAGCACAGGAAAGAATGAACCAACAGCCACACATCGAGGCACCCGAGGCCGAACCCGCGCCCCGTTTCCGTCCCTGTCCATGGACCGCGCTCGAGACGGTGCAAGATGTCGAATTGTGGATCGACGAGCACAACCGCAGTTTGCAGGAGCACATCGGCCCGCAGGAAACCGGTTACGGCGTGTGCTTCACGCTGGCCGAAGGGGGCAACATCTACATGCAAACCAATGGCGACGCGATCATGCTCGATGTCGATCCCGACGCGCAATGGGTGGCGCCCCTGATCGCCGCGGCCACCCAGAGCCCGCCGCCGCCCGGGCAATCATGGGTGCTGCCGGACGACAAGCTGATCCAACTCGTCATCGGACTGAGCAGCCTGGTCGCGAGCACCACGCTGGTGGCGGGCCACCGCTTCGGCGGCCGCAAGCGCTAGAAACAAGGCAACAAACACGGCCAGCAAACAAAAAAGCCGTACCCGGCGATGGGTACGGCTTTTGTTTTGCGGCGGCCCCATAGCGCGCCGCCTACATGCTCATCACATGTTCGGATAGTTCGGACCGCCGCCGCCTTCCGGCGTGACCCAGACGATGTTCTGGGTCGGATCCTTGATGTCGCAGGTTTTGCAATGCACGCAGTTTTGCGCATTGATCTGCAGGCGGTCCTTGCCTTCGTCCGTCTTGACGAACTCGTACACGCCGGCCGGGCAATAACGCGCCTCCGGTCCCGCGTAGGTGGCCAGGTTGACGTCGACCGGGATGCTCGCGTTCTTGAGCGTCAGGTGGACCGGCTGGTCTTCGGCGTGGTTGGTGTTGGAGATGAACACCGACGACATCTTGTCGAACGTGAGCTTGCCATCGGGCTTGGGATAGACGATCGGCTGGTAGTTGGCGGCCGGCTTGAGGCATTGGTGGTCGCCGTAGTCGCGGTGCAGGGTCCACGGCGCCTTGCCGCGCAGGATCAATTGGTCGATGCCCGTCATGATCGAGCCGAGGTACAGGCCCTTAGACAGCCATGGCTTGACGTTGCGCGCCACGTGCAGTTCCTCGTGCAGCCACGAATTTTCGAACGCGACCGGATAGCTCGCCAGTTCGTCGTGCTGGCGCTGCTCGCCGAGCGCCGTGAACGCCGCTTCGGCGGCCAGCATGCCGGTCTTGATCGCGGCGTGGCTGCCCTTGATGCGGCTCATGTTCAGGAAGCCGGCGTCGCAACCGATCAGCGCGCCGCCCGGGAACACCAGTTTTGGCAAGGCCTGCAGGCCGCCGGCGGTGATCGCACGGGCGCCGTAGGAGATGCGCTTGGCGCCTTCGAAGAAGGTGCTGATCGCCGGATGCGTCTTGTAGCGCTGGAATTCCTCGTACGGCGACAGGTAGGGATTGGCGTACGACAGGCCGATCACATAGCCGACCACGACCTGGTTGTTCTCGAGGTGGTACAGGAAGGAGCCGCCGTAGGTGTCCGACTTGAGCGGCCAGCCGGTGGTGTGGATGACCAGCCCCGGCTTGTGTTTCGCCGGGTCGATCTCCCACAGCTCTTTGATGCCGATGCTGTACGACTGCGGGTCCTTGCCCTTGGCGAGGTCGTACTTGCTGATCAATTGCTTGCCGAGGTGGCCGCGCGAGCCCTCCGCGAACAGGGTGTACTTGGCGTGCAATTCCATGCCGAGCTGGAAGTCGGGGCCGGGCTGGCCGTGGCGGTTCACGCCCAGGTTGCCGGTGGCGACGCCCTTGACCGAGCCGTCGTCGTTGTACAGGATTTCGGCGGCCGGGAAGCCGGGGAAGATCTCGACGCCCAGCGCCTCGGCCTGCTGGCCGAGCCAGCGCGTGACGTTGCCCAGCGAGATGACATAGTTGCCGTGGTTTTCAAAGCAGGCCGGCACCATGAAGGCCGGCGTCTGGATCGCTTTGGTTTCGGTCAGGAACAAAATGCGGTCTTCCGTCACCTCGGTGTTGAGCGGGGCGCCGAGCTCCTTCCAGTTCGGGAACAACTCGTTGAGGGCGCGCGGGTCCATCACCGCGCCCGACAAGATGTGGGCGCCGACCTCTCCGCCTTTTTCGAGCACGCAAACGGCCACTTCCTGGCCTTTTTCGGCCGCCAGTTGCTTCAGTTTGATGGCCGCCGACAGGCCGGCCGGGCCGCCGCCGACGACGACGACGTCGTATTCCATCGCCTCGCGCGGGCCGTATTGTTCGAGTAAGTTAGTAGGCTCAGTCATGGTCTCATCTTGGATGGTGGAAAATTTAAGCACGAGTGTGCGTCTTTTTGCCGGTGTTTGCAACTTTGGCGACATTTTACGGGCATTATTAGATGTCGCCGTCTAATACTGGCGAATTGTGTAATGATTGCGGTTTCGTTGGTACCAGAGAGGGAGTCGACCGTGGGCATTGAAGTCAACTATGAAGGAAAAATCGCACTCATCACCGGCGCCTCGAGCGGACTCGGCGCCCGTTTCGCCAAGGCCCTCGCGGGCGCCGGTGCCCAAGTCGTGCTGGCGTCGCGCCGCACCGACCTGCTCAAGGAATTGCGCGCCGAGATCGAAGCCGACGGCGGCGCCGCCCACGTCGTCTCGCTCGACGTGACCGATATCGCCAGCATCAAGTCGGCCATCGCGCACGCCGAAACCGAGGCCGGTCCGATCGACATCCTGGTCAATAATTCGGGCGTCTCTACGACCCAGCGCCTGATCGACGTCACCCCCGAAGACTACGCCTACATGATGGACACCAACCTGCGCGGCGCCTTTTTCGTGGCCCAGCAGACCGCGAAACGCATGATCGCGCGCGCCAAGGGCGACCCAAAAAAACAACACCGCATCATCAACATCGCCTCCGTGGCGGGCTTGCGCGTGCTGCCGCAGATCGGCGTCTACTGCATGAGCAAGGCCGGCGTGATCCAGATGACCAAGGCGATGGCGGTCGAGTGGGGCAAATACGGCATCAACGTCAACGCGATCTGCCCGGGCTATATTTCGACCGAAATCAACGAGGATTATTTCCTCACCGAGCAGGGCCGCAAGTTGATCGACATGCTGCCGCGCAAGCGCGCCGGCAAGCCCGAAGACCTCGACGGCCTGCTGCTGCTGCTCGCGGCCGAGGAGACCCATTTCATCAACGGCGCCATCATCACGGCCGACGACGGGATGACCGCGCAGTGAGCGAAACGCCGGCCGAAGGGGCGGGGCGGGTCCACAAGCTGGTCCATTCGATGCGCATGCCGATCCGCTGGGGCGACATGGACGCGATGGGCCATGTCAACAACACGGTCTATTTCCGCTATATCGAGCAGGCCCGCATCTCGTGGTTCGACCAGATCGCCTGCGCGCCCGATCCGGCCGGGACCGGCCCCGTCATCGTCAACGCCCATTGCTCGTTTCTCAAGCAACTCAAATATCCGGGCGAGATCGAGGTGCGCACCCTGGTCGGCGCCGCCGGGCGTTCGAGCTTCGAGATGAGCCACGAAATCCGGCTCGTCGACGCCGCCGGCGCGCCCGGCCAGCTGCACGCCCACGGCGGCGCCAAGGTGGTCTGGGTTAATTTTCCGGCCGAAAAATCGGTCCCGCTGCCCGAGGCGCTGCGCGCCCTGCTGGCCCCGGATGGCGGCGCCCCAGCCGCCGTTCCCACAACTGTTGTGCCGGACCAAAACCGATCCTAAGTAAAAAGCATTCCTTTACAGAACGCCAGCTCCCTTCACTTATAATGCAGTCGTGCATTGGTGCGCGGGCCGTTTGGCGATCGAAACAAGGGAATGCGTGTGGATGGGGTGAGGTTTTCAGTTGCAAGGCATGCGGCCTGGTCGCCCGGCGTGAGCACGCCCGAGGCCTGGCGCGCGTGGGCGCAGGCGCCGTTCAAGATCGAGGGCACTGCCCAGCCGGCGCTGGCCAAAATGCCCGCCATGCTGCGCAGGCGCGCCGGCTTCCTCGGAAAAATGGCCCTTGAAGTCGCCTACGACTGCCTCGACGGCCGCAGCGGCGTGCCGACCGTGTTTTGCTCGCGCCACGGCGAGGCCGCGCGCGCCATCGAACTGCTCACCGAACTGACCGACGAGATGCCCCTGTCGCCGACCGGTTTCGGCCTCGCCGTCCACAATGCGAGCGCCGGCCTGTTCTCGATCGCGCGTGCCGACCAGGCCAACCACGTCGCCCTCGCGGCCGGCGCCTGCACGGTCGAACACGCCGTGATCGAGGCCTGCGGCATGCTCGCCGACGGCGTCCCGATGGTGCTGCTGGTGGCCTACGACTGTCCGCTGCCGGAGGTGCTGAGCGCGTTCGAGGACTGCGCCGAGCAGCCCCACGCGTGGGCCTGGCTGATGGTGCCGGCCGGCGCCGGCGCGCTGGCGCTGCACTGGAGCGCCGACGACGCGCCCGGCTTCGCGCCGGACCCGACGTCGATGCCGGGCGGGCTCGAGGTGCTGCGCTTCTACATGGGCGGCGCGCCCCGGCTCGAGCGGCGCGACGGCCGTCTGGCGTGGCGCTGGACGCGCGATGATTGAGCTG
Source organism: Massilia glaciei (assembly GCF_003011895.2). Lineage (GTDB taxonomy): Bacteria > Pseudomonadota > Gammaproteobacteria > Burkholderiales > Burkholderiaceae_D > Telluria_A > Telluria_A glaciei. Next base: position 35,316 of record NZ_PXWF02000310.1, read on the forward strand.
GCCGGGCGCGGCTGGCGCGTGTTCGCCACCGGTTTGAGCTTCGCCTTGTTCGGGCTCGCCGGAATGCTGCTCGGCCTGGTCGTGCTGCCGCTGCTGTCGCTCGGCGTGCGCGGGCGCGAGCGCCGCAGCGCCACCACGCGCACCGTGATCCGGCACACGTTCCGCTTGTTTGTCGCGACCATGCGCGCGCTGGGCGTGCTGCGCTACCGCCTGAGCGGCTTCGAGCGGCTCGAGCGCGAGGGCATGCTGATCCTGGCCAACCACCCGACGCTGATCGACACGGTGTTCCTGATGGCCTTCGTCAAGCGCGCCGATTGCATCATCAAGGGCGCGTTGTGGCAGAATTTTTTCATGGGGCGGGTGCTGCGCGCGGCCGGCTACATCAACAACGACCAGGGTCCGCAACTGGTCGAGGCATGCATCGCCTCGCTGCGCGCCGGGAACAACCTGATCATTTTCCCGGAGGGCACGCGCACCCCGGCCGGCGGCGCGCTCGCGTTTTTGCGCGGGGCGGCCAACATCGCCGTGCGCGGCGCGCGCCCGATCACGCCGGCCGTGATCCGCTGCGAGCCGCCCGCGCTGGGCAAGGAGGGGCGCTGGTGGAGGGTGCCGCCGCGGCGCGTCATGTTCACCATCGACGTGCACGAGGATATCGCCGCGCACCAGTTCCGCGGCGCGGGCCAGTCGGACGTCATGGCTGCGCGTCATTTGACGCAGCAGCTCCAAGAGTATTTCACAAAAGAGAGCCAACGCTATGCTTGAACAAGAAGTCAAAGAACTCATCATCGACGTGCTGCAGCTCGAAGACATCGGCGCCGCCGACATCGACAGCGAGGCGCCGTTGTTCGTCGACGGCCTCGGGCTCGACTCGATCGACGCCCTCGAAATCGGCGTGGCGCTGCAAAAGCGCTATGGCATCACCTTGTCGGCCGAGTCGGACGACACGCGCCGCCACTTCGCATCGGTGCGCGCGCTGTCGGCGCTGATCGAAGCCACCCGCAAGAAGTAACGGAGCCGCCATGCTAGCAACAAGTACGATGGACGCCGAACAACGGTTCACGCTGGTGGCCGACCTGCTGGCCGAGATGTTCGAGCTCGAGCGCGGCGCGCTGCGCCTCGAGTCGAACCTGTACGCCGATCTCGACATCGACAGCATCGACGCGGTCGACCTGGCCGTGCGGCTCAAGCAGATGACCGGCAAGGGCTTGCAGCCCGAGGTGTTCAAGACCATCCGCACCATCGGCGACGTGGTCGCCGCGCTGGGACCGGAGCGATCGACATAAAAAGCCCCCTGTGGACCGCGCTCGCGGTCGTCCTCACCGTGCTCTACCCGCTCGTCATCTGGTTCGGACAGGGACGGGTCGAGCCGCGCTCGCTGGCCTTGCTGCTGCTGCTGGCGGCGGCCTCGCGCCTGCCATCGCTTGGTATCAGCGCCGTGGCGCGCTGGTCGGCGCTGGGCGCGCTGGCGCTGGCGGGCGGGGCGGTCTGGGCCAACGCCATGCTGCCGCTCAAGCTCTATCCGGTGCTGGTCAACGCGGCCCTGCTGGCAGCCTTCGGCTACAGCCTGGTGGCGCCGCCGTCGATGATCGAGCGTCTCGCGCGCCTGCGCGAGCCGGACCTGCCGCCGGCGGCGCTCGGCTACACGCGCCGCGTCACCCAGCTCTGGTGCGGTTTTTTCGCCGTCAACGGCGCCATCGCGCTGGGCCTGGCCCTGTGGGCCTCGCACGCGGCCTGGTCGCTGTACACGGGCGTCATCGCGTATGCGCTGATGGCTCTTTTGTTCGGGAGCGAGTATTTGTTCCGGATGCGTTTCAAGCGGCTCCACCATGAGTGATTTTTTTCCAGCGCTGGCAGCGCGCGCGCCCGCGGCGCTGGTCGGGCGGCGCGCCGGCGGCGAGGTCCGCATGGTCCAATTTTGCGCCCGCGTGGGCGCCTGGCGCGCGCTGGCCGAGCGCTGCGGCGCCGCCGACATCGCGCTGTTCCACGACGACAGCGTCGAATTCGCGGCCGCGCTGCTGGGCTGCTGGCAGGCCGGCAGGACGGTCTGGCTGGGCGCCGACACGCTGCCGGCCAGTTGCGCCGCGCTGGGCGCGTCGGTGCAGGCCTTTTTCGGCCAGTTCCCGCCGGCCCAGGCCCCGCGGTCGCCGGCCGCCACCGACGTTTGCGAGCGCCCGTGGCGCGAGCCGGCGCCGGATTTTTCCGCGCTGGTGGTGCACACCTCGGGCAGCAGCGGCCAGGCGCAGGCGATACCCAAGCGCTTCTCGCAGCTGACATCCGAAATCGAAACCCTCGAGGCGTGTTTCGGCGCGCGCCTGGGCGCGGCCGAGATCGTGGCCACGGTCTCGCACCAGCACATCTACGGCCTGCTGTTCAAGGTCTTGTGGCCGCTCGCCTGCGCGCGCCCGATCCACGCGGCCAGCCTCAATTTTCCGGAGCAGATGGCGCTCGCGCTGGGGCGCGCGCCGTGCGTGCTGGTGGCCAGCCCGGCCCACCTCAAGCGCCTGCCCGGCCATCTCGACTGGGCGCCGGCGGCCGCCTGTCTGCGCGCGGTGTTCTCGTCGGGCGGCATGCTCGCGCCCGAGGCCGCGTTCGGCGCCGGCGCGCTGCTCGGCCAGGTGCCGTTCGAGGTCTACGGCAGCTCCGAGTCGGGTGGCGTGGCCTGGTGCCAGCGCCGCCCGGGCCTGGTCGACAACTGGGAGCCGCTGCCCGGCGTGGCCTGGCGCGTGGGCGCCTCGGGCGAACTCGAGGTGCGCTCCGCGCACGCCGGCGGCGACGCTTGGCTGCAGCTGGCCGACCGGGTGCAGGCGAGCGGTGGGGGCTTCTTGCTGCGGGGGCGCAGCGACCGCATCGTCAAGATCGAAGAAAAACGCGTTTCGCTCGACGCCGTCGAGGCGGCCATCGCCGGCACCGGCCTGGCGCGCGAGGCGCGCGTGATCGTGGCGCCCGCCGCGGCCGGCGCGCGCCAGTCGCTGGCCGCCTTCGTGGTGCCGACGGCGGCCGGCGCGGCGCTGCTCGCCGGCGGCGGCAAGGCGGCCCTGAACCAGCGCCTGCGCCAGCTGCTGGCCGGCGCGCTCGAGGCGGTCGCGCTGCCGCGCCGTTGGCGCTACCTCGACCAGCTGCCGCTCAACGCGCAGGGCAAGACCACCCACGCGCAACTGCTCGCGCTGCTGGGCGGCGTGTCCGACGCGCGCCCGCGGCTGCCGCAGGTGCGCCTGCTCGAGCGCGCGGACGCGCGCGTGCTGCTCGAACTGAGCGCGCCGGCGCAACTCGTGTATTTCGAAGGCCACTTCGAGGCCGCGCCCGTGCTGCCGGGCGTGGTGCAGCTCGACTGGGCGATTTTTTACGGGCGCCGGCATTTCGCGCTCGGGCCGCAGTTCCGGGCGGTGCACGCGCTCAAATTCCAGCATTTGATCAGGCCCGAAACCACGGTCTGGCTCGAACTGAACCACGACGCGGCCAGGGACAGCCTCAATTTCCGCTATTTCTCGGATGCCGGCCAGCATTCGGGCGGGCGCATCCTGTTCGGCCAGATGGAGGCCTCGCCGTGACCACTCCCGCGGCGCCGGCGCCGCTCTTCAACCCGTGCATCGTGATCCCCGTGTACGACCACGAGCACGCGATCAAGACCGTGGCGGCGCGGGTGCTGGCCCACGGCCTGCCGCTGATCCTGGTCGACGACGGCAGCGACGCGGCGTGCGCGCACGCGCTCGACCAACTGGCGGCGGCCGCGCCGGAGCGGGTGACGCTGGTGCGCCTCGCGCGCAACCAGGGCAAGGGCGGGGCGGTGCTGAGCGGCTTGCGCCACGCCGCCGGCGCCGGCTTCACCCACATGCTGCAGATCGACGCCGACGGCCAGCACCGCACCGACGATATCCCGGCCTTCGTGGCGCTGGCGCGCGCCCAACCACATGCGCTGATCGTAGGCTGCCCGGTGTACGACGAGTCGGTGCCCAAGCTGCGCCTGTACGCGCGCTACCTGACCCACGTCTGGGTCTGGATCAACACGCTCTCGTTCGACATCCGCGACTCAATGTGCGGCTTCCGGGTCTATCCGATCGCGCCCGTGATGGCGCTGGCGGCGCGCCGCAAACTCGGGCTGCGCATGAATTTCGACACCGACGTGCTGGTGCGCCTGTACTGGGACGGGCTGCGGGTGGTCAACGTGCCGACCCGGGTCGGCTACCCGAGCGACGGCGTGTCGCACTTCAGGATGTGGCGCGACAATGTGCTCATCACGCGCATGCACGCGACCCTGTTGTGCGGCATGCTGCTGCGCCTGCCAGTGCTGCTGGCGCGCAAATGGCGGCGCCGTTGAAGCCGGCCGCCGCCACCCATTGGAGCGCGATCAACGAGGTCGGCTTCGTGTCGGGCATGCGCGCGCTGTTCTGGATCTGCCGGATATTCGGGCGCTGGCCGTTCCGGCTGGTGCTGTATCCGGTGCTGGCCTGGTACGTGGCGACCAAGCCGGCCGCGCGCGCGGCCTCGCTCGACTACCTGGCGCGGGTCGGCAAGCTGGCGCCGGCCCCGTCGGGCGCGCTCGGCGTGCTGCGCCACTTCGGCGCCTTCGCCGAGAGCATCCTCGACAAGATGCGGGCCTGGGGCGGGCTGCTGGGCGCCGACGAGGTCGCGTTTTTCGGGGTCGAACCGCTGGTGCGCATGATCGACGCCGGGCAGGGCGCAGTACTGTTGTGCTCGCACCACGGGAATATGGACCTGTGCCGCGCGCTCTCGGGCCGGCGCCCGGGCCTGAAACTGACGGTGCTGGTGCACACCAAGCACGCGCGCGCCTTCAACCGGATGATGGGCCAGATCGACCCGCGCAGCCAGCTCAATTTGCTGCAGGTGACCGAGGTCACGCCGGCCACCGCGATGATGCTCGCCGAGCGCATCGGGCGCGGCGAATTCGTCGTCATCGCGGGCGACCGTGTCCCGCCCGGACCCAACCCGCGGGTCTCGGGCGCGTCCTTTCTGGGCAGCGAGGCGCCGTTCCCGGTCGGCCCGTACATTCTCGCCGGCGTGCTGCAGTGCCCGGCGTTCATGATGTTCTCGATGCGCCGCGCAGGAGGCCACGAGATCCATTTCGAGCTGCTTAGCGAGGCGGTCGAGCTGCCGCGCAAGGGCCGCGCCGCGGCGCTCGGCGCGCTCGCCGCGCGCTACGCCGCGCGGCTGGAACACCACTGCGCGCGCGCGCCGCTCGAGTGGTTCAATTTTTTCGATTTCTGGCATCAATCCGACCTGGACAAGACCCGATGAATTCCGCCCCACCGCAAGCGACCCAACGCGTGGTCCTGTTCGACCGCAACCGCCTCACCATCGAGGACATCGTCGACATCGCGCGCGGCGACGCCCGCGCGGTGCTGTCGGAGGACCCGCAGTTCCGCGCCGCGATCGCGCGCGGCGCCGACTTCCTCGACCGCCTGCTGCGCGAGGACGGCATCATCTACGGCGTCACCACCGGCTACGGCGACTCGTGCACCGTGACGGTGCCGCCCGAACTGGTGGCCGAGCTGCCGCACCACCTGTACACCTACCACGGCTGCGGCCTGGGCGAGTACCTGAGCCCGGCCCAGACGCGCGCCGTCATGGCCACCCGCCTGGCCTCGCTGTCGAAGGGGTTTTCGGGGGTCTCGGTCGAATTGCTCGCGCAGATCGCGCGCCTGCTCGATGCCGGCCTGCTGCCGCTGATCCCGAGCGAGGGCTCGGTCGGCGCCAGCGGCGACCTGACCCCGCTGTCGTACCTGGCGGCGGTGCTGTGCGGCGAGCGCGAGGTCTGGCGCGACGGCGCGCAGGTGCCGGCCGCGCAGGCGCTGCTTGATGCCGGCATCACGCCCCTGCGGCTGCGCCCGAAGGAGGGGCTGGCGATCATGAACGGCACCGCCGTCATGACGGCGCTGGCCTGCCTGGCCTACGACCGCGCCGCCTACCTGACCAAGCTGTGCACGCGGATCACCGCGATGGCCTCGTTCGCGCTCGACGGCAACGCCCACCATTTCGACGAGACCCTGTTCGCGGTCAAGCCGCACGCGGGCATGCAGGGCGTGGCCGGCTGGCTGCGCGCCGACCTCGAGGCCGGCGCCGCCGAGCGCAATGGTAAACGGCTGCAGGACCGCTATTCGATCCGCTGCGCGCCGCATGTGATCGGGGTGCTGGCCGACGCGCTGCCGTTCTTCCGGCAGTCGATCGAGAACGAACTTAACAGCGCCAACGACAACCCGATCATCGACGCCGAGGCCGAGCGCGTGCTGCACGGCGGCCATTTCTACGGCGGCCACATCGCCTTCGCGATGGACTCGATGAAGAACGCGGTCGCCAACCTGGCCGACCTGCTCGACCGCCAGATGGCGCTGCTGGTCGACAGCCGCTACAACCACGGCCTGCCGGCCAACCTGTCGGGCGCCGAGGGCCCGCGCGCGGCGATCAACCACGGCCTCAAGGCGCTCCAGATCAGCGCCTCGGCCTGGACCGCCGAGGCGCTCAAGCTGACTATGCCGGCCTCGGTGTTCTCGCGCTCGACCGAATGCCACAACCAGGACAAGGTGAGCATGGGCACGATCGCCGCGCGCGACTGCCTGCGCGTGCTCGAACTGACCGAGCAGGTGGTCGCGGCGCTCTTGATCACGGTGCGCCAGGGCGTGTGGCTGCGCTGCCGCGCCACTCCGGGCGTGGCGCCGCCGGCGCCGCTGCTTCGCATGCTTGAGGCGCTCGGCGAGGACGTCGCGCCGGTCACCGAGGACCGCCGGCTCGAACCGGAACTGCGGCTGCTGCTCGAACGCACCCGTGGCCAGGCCTGGAGCCTGTATGCGGCTTAAGGCGGGCGCCAGCCGCTGGAGCCGCGAGGTCGAGCTGCGGGTCGAGTTCTACGACCTCGACCCGATGCAGATCGTCTGGCACGGCAACTACGTCAAGTACCTCGAGGTGGCGCGCTGCGCGCTGCTCGACTCGATCGGCTACAACTACATGCAGATGAAGGACTCGGGCTACATGTGGCCGGTGATCGACATCAGCCTGCGCTACATCGGCTCGGCCGTGTTCGGCCAGCGCCTCACGCTGCGCGCCGAGATCGTCGAGTGGGAGAACCGCCTCAAGATCGCCTACCTGATCTCGGATGCGGACACCGGCAAACGCCTCACCCGCGCCACCTCGGTGCAGGTCGCGGTCGACATCAAAAGCGGCGAGATGTGCTTCGTCTCGCCCCCCGTACTGTTTGAAAAGTTAGGAATCGAACCAGCATGAGACGCCCACTGACCGCAATCATCCTGGCCGCCGCCTGCGCCCAGGTTCAAGCCCATCCCCAAGCGCCGGCGCCGGCCCAGTCGACGGTCGCCAGGATCGAAGCCATGCTGGCCGAGCCGGACACCCTGTGCGGGCGCTTCGACCAGACCAAGCGGCTGGCCGGCATGAAGCGCCCGTTGCTCTCGCACGGGCGCTTCTGCGTGGTCGCCGGCAAGGGCGTGATGTGGCGCACCGTCAAGCCGTTCCCCAACACGCTGCGCCTGACGCGCGACGAGATCGTCCACTTCCAGGGCCAGCGCGTGGCGATGCGGCTCGACGCCAGGCAGGAGCCGACGGTACGCATGATCAACAGCGTGCTGTTCTCGCTGCTGTCGGGCGACCTGGGCAAGCTCGACGCCCTGTTCGAGGTCGACGCCAGCATCGACAAGGGCTGGAAGGTCGCGCTCAAGGCGCGCAGTCCGGCGCTGGCCAAGGCGGTCGGCGCGATCTCGCTCGACGGCGCAGCCCACGTCAACAACATCCACATCAAGGAGGCCGGCGGCGACAGCACCGACATCGTGTTCTCCGCGATCAAAACCGGCGACACGGCCATCACGGCCGACGAGGCGGCGCTATTTTGACACGCCACAAAGGGCTCGCGCTCGCGTGGGCGCTGATCGTGTGCTTGGTGCTCGGGCACAACGCCTACCTTTGGCTGGGCAAACGCATCGCCCCCGACACCGACATCATGGCGCTGCTGCCGATGCAGGAGCGCGACCCGGTGCTGCAGCGCTCGTTCGGCCACATGGTCGACGCCGCGCAGCAGCGCGTGATCGTGCTGCTCGGCGCGCCCGACTGGGACGACGCCAAGCGCGCCGCCGCCGCCTACAACGCGGTGCTGGCCACGCGCGCCGACCTGGTCGAGCCGGTGGCGCTGGGCGCGAACGTCGAAAGCGACTGGCTCGTGCCGTTCCAGCGGCACGCGTTGGTGCTGCTGACGGCGCAGCAGGAGGCGCTGCTGCGCGGGCAGCCGGCGCAATACTGGACCGACACCGCGCTGGCCAAACTGTACAGCGCATTCGGCGGGCCGAAACTGGGCGCGTTCCAGGACGACCCGTTCGGCCTGTTCGGCGGCTGGGTGCTCGAGCGCGCCAAGGAGACCCCGGTGCGCCCGCGCGACGGCCACCTGTTCGTGGCCGACGCCGAGCGCCAGTACGTGCTCGCGCCGCTCACGCTCCGGCTGCCGGCGCTGTCGATGTCGGCGCAGCGCGCCGTGCTGCCGCTGCTCGACCAAGCCGAAGCCGCCGCGCGCGCGGCAGTGCCCGGGGTGCGGATCGCCAGCGCCGGCGTGGTGCTGCACGCGGCTGCCGCCTCGGCCCAGGCCGAACGCGAGATGTCGACCATCGGCGTGGGCTCGGTGCTCGGCATTGTGCTGCTGACCTGGCTCACGTTCGGCACGGTGCGCCCGATCGCGCTGGTGCTGCTGTCGATCGGGATCGGCTTCCTCGGCTCGCTGTCTGTGTGCTGGCTGCTGTTCGGCAGCGTGCACCTGCTCACGCTGGTGTTCGGCGCCAGCTTGATCGGCGTCGCGCAGGACTATGGCATCTACTTCCTGTGCAAGCGCCTCGGCGCCGATCCCGCGCTGTCGTCCAGCGCGCTGATCAAGCGCCTCCTGCCAAGCCTGGCGCTGACGCTGGCCGCTGCCGTGATCGGCTACATGGGGCTCGCGCTGACCCCGTTCGCGGGGCTGCGCCACATGGCGGTGTTCTCGGCGGTCGGGCTGGTGTTCGCGTGGATGACCGTGGTGTGCTGGTTCCCGCTGCTGGTCGGCGGCGCCACGCTGCGCGGCGGCAGGTTCGCGCAAGCTTATGGCGGCACGCTGGCGCGCTGGCCGCAGCTGCGCGCCAACCGCGTCACGCTGGCCGCGCTGGGCGTGTTCGCGCTGCTGGCCGTCTACGGCATCGCGCGGCTGGGCGTGAACGACGACATCCGCCTGCTGCAAACGCCGCCGCCGCACCTCGTGCGCGACCAGATGCTGGTCACCAGGCTGCTCGACGCGGCCGGGCCGGTCCAGTATTTCCTGGTGCGCGGCGCGGACGCCGAAACGGTTCTCCAGCGCGAGGAGGCGCTCAAGCGCCGGCTCGACCCGCTGGTCGCCGCGGGCGGGATCAGCGGCTACCAGTCGGTCTCGAACTGGGTGCCGTCGGCCAGGGCGCAGGCCGAGCGGCGCGCGCTGGTCGAAGCCAAGCTGCTATCCGATGGCGGCCCGCTGGCCATGCTCGCGCGCGCGATCGACGAGGACCCGCAATGGGTCGCCAGCACCCGCGCGCACCTGCTGGCGCGCTCGGAGCGGCCCGCGGTCGACGCCTTTCTCGCATCAGCGCAGGGCGCGCCCTGGCGCCACCTGTGGCTCGGCAGGGTCGAGGGCGTCAATGCCAGCATCGTGGCGCTGCGCGGCACCACCCGCGCCGCCTTGCCCGCGCTGCGCGGCGCCGCCGAGGGACAGGACGGCGTGCTGTGGGTCGACAAGGTGGGCGAGATTTCGTCGGTGCTGGGGCGCTACCGCGCGCAAATGGGCTGGGTCGCGCTGGCCGCCTACGCGGTGGTGTTTTTGCTGCTGTATCCGCGCTACCGGCGGCGCGCCTGGCGCGTGCTGGCGCCGACCGCGCTCGCCAGCCTCGCCACGCTGGCCGCGTTCGGCCTGGCCGGCCAGCCGCTGCAGCTGTTCCACGTGCTGGGGCTGATGCTGCTGCTCGGGGTCGGGGTCGACTACGGGATCTTCATGCAGGAGCAGCCCGACCGGCGCGACGGCACCGCGTGGCTCGCGGTCGGGCTGTCGGCCTTCAACACCATCCTTGCCTTCGGCCTGCTCGGCCTAAGCGCCACGCCCGCGCTGCGGGCGTTCGGCATGACCATGTTAATCGGGACGACGCTGGTCTGGCTCCTCGTCCCTTGTTTCGCAACCTCCAAAGAAAGCGCCCATGCAAGCCGCAATCAAGTCTGAACACGTCGAGGTGCTGATCATCGGCGCCGGTCCGTCCGGCGCCGTCGCCGCCGCCCTGTTGCGCCAGCAGGGGCGCCAGGTGCTGGTGATCGAGCGCGAGCAGTTCCCGCGCTTTTCGATCGGCGAGAGCCTGCTGCCGCAAAGCATGGCCTACCTGGAGGAGGCCGGCATGCTGCAGGCGGTGGTGGAGGCGGGCTTCCAGTTCAAGAACGGCGCCGCCTTCATGCGCGCCGGCCGGTACACCGATTTCGACTTCCGCAAAAAGCACAGCAAGGGCTGGGGCACCACCTACCAGGTCCAGCGCGCCGATTTCGACCAGCTGCTGGCCAACGAGGCGGAGCGCTTCGGCGCCGAGATCCGCTACCGCCACGAGGTCACCCACGTCGACCTCGCGCCCGAGCGGCCGTGCGTGTCGGTCAAGGCGCCCGACGGCGGCGCCTACCAGGTGCACGCCAAGTTCATACTCGACGCGAGCGGCTTCGGGCGCGTGCTGCCACGCCTGCTCGATCTCGAGACGCCGTCCAAGTTCCCGGTGCGCGGCGCCATCTTCACGCACGTCCAGGACGGCATCACGGACCCGGGCTTCGACCGCAACAAGATCCGCATCACGGTCCATCCGGCCCATTGCGACGTCTGGTTCTGGACCATCCCGTTCGCGGCCGGGCGCTGCTCGCTCGGGGTGGTCGCCGAGACCGCCTTCCTCGACCAATACACCGGCACCCCGACCGAGCGCCTGGCCGCGATCGTGGGCGAGGACGCCGGCCTCAAAAAGCTGCTCGGGAACGCGGCTTGGGACACCCCGGCGCGCCAGATCGTGGGTTATTCGGCCAACGTGGCCTCGCTGTGGGGCAAGAACTACGCCTTGCTCGGCAACGCCGGCGAGTTCCTCGACCCGGTGTTCTCGTCGGGCGTGACGATCGCCGTCAAGTCGGCCAGCATGGCTTGCGCCTGCCTCGGGCGCGTGTTCGCCGGCGAGGCGGTCGACTGGCAGGCCGAGTACGGCGCGCCGCTGCGCAAGGGGGTCGACACCTTCCGCGCGTTCGTCGAGTCGTGGTACGCGGGCGGCTTCCAGAAGATCATCTTCCACGAGGCCAAGCAGCCCGAGATCCACGGCATGATCGCCGCCATCCTGGCCGGCTACGCCTGGGACGAGAGCAACCCCTACGTCAAGGAGACCGGGCGCCGCCTGGCCGCGCTGGAGCAGTTATGCAGCTGATGCGCGGCCTCGCATGCGCGCTGGCGGCGGCCGTGCTGGCCGGCTGCGCCGGCCTCGATCCGGCGCCGCCGGCGCGCCTCGGGCTGCGGCTGGCCCCGGCCGCGCTGGGCGCGACGATCAGCGTGCAGCAGCACCTCAAGGTCGAGCGGGGCGGGCGCACCGACGAACTCGACGCCGCGCTCGAGGTCGATCCGGAAAGGCTCGAACTGGTCGGCCTCGCGTTCGGCCAGCGCGTGCTGCGCCTCGGCTACGATGGCAAGAAGTTGACCACGTGGCGCCACATGATGCTGCCGGCGCAGGTGCGCGCCGAGGACGTGCTCGAGGACGTGCAACTGACGCTGTGGCCGGCCATGGCGATCGCGCGGGCGCTGCCGCCCGGCTGGCGCGTCGAGGACCTTGGCCTGCGCCGCACCCTATACCTGGGCGATGCCGTCGTCGCCACGATCGACTACAGCGGCCCGGTGCGCTGGGACGGGACCGTGGTGCTCAACAACCTGCGCCACAAATACCGCCTGACGATCGAGTCGGCACCGTGAGTACGACCATGAAATTGTTTTTGAACGAATGCGGTATCGTCTGCGCGCTGGGCGAGACCCACCCCGAGATCAAGCGCCGCCTGCTGCGCGACGCCGACAGCGGCGTCGCGCCAACCGACGCCTGGTCGCCCGGGCGCGTGTTGCCGCTCGGGCGGGTCGAGACCGCGCTGCCCGACAGCGAAGCGCTGCCGCTCGGCCAGCGCAGCCGCAACAACCAGCTGGCGCTGGCCGCGCTCAACCAGATCCGCCCGGCGCTCGAGGCGGCCGTGGCGCGCTACGGCGCGGCGCGGGTCGGGGTCGTGGTGGGCACCAGCACCTCGGGCATCAGCGTCACCGAGAACGCGCTGCGCGCCCTCGGCGCCAAGGGCGCCTTGCCCGACGACTTCCACTACGCGCAGCAGGAGATGGGCTCGCCGGCGGCGATGCTGGCGCGCGAACTGGGCGTGGCCGGGCCGGCCTACGTGCATTCGAGCGCGTGCTCGTCGAGCGCCAAGGCGATGGCCAGCGCCGCCCGCCTGATCCGCATGGGCCTGTGCGACGCGGTGCTCACCGGCGGCGTCGACACCCTGTGCGCATTCACCGTGGCCGGCTTCGGCGCGCTCGAATCGGTCAGCGCGGACCGCTGCAACCCGCTTAGCGCGAACCGCAACGGCATCAATATCGGCGAGGGCGCGGCGCTGTTTTTGATGAGCGCCGAACCGGCCGCCGTGGCCCTGTGCGGCTGGGGCGAGTCGTCCGACGGCCACCACATGTCGGCGCCCGATCCGGCCGGCGGCGGCGCGCGCATCGCGATCGCGCAGGCGCTGGCGCGGGCCGGCATCGGGGCCGGCGAGATCGACTACATCAACCTGCACGGCACCGCCACGCTGCAGAACGACGCGATGGAGTCGCGCGTGGTGGCCGACATGTTCGGCCCGAAGGTGGCGGTCAGTTCGACCAAGCCGTTCACCGGCCACGCGCTGGGCGCGGCGGCCGCGCTCGAGGCGGCCCTGTGCTGGCTGGCGATGCAGGACGATAACCCGCACGGCGCGCTGCCGCCGCAGTTGTGGGACGGCGTGGCCGACCCGGCGCTGCCGGCGCTCGACATCGTGGCGCCCGGGCGCGCTTTGGGCCGGCCGCTGCGCTACGCGCTGAGCAATTCGTTCGCGTTCGGTGGCTCGAACGCTGCGCTGGTGCTCGGGAGGGTACGATGAACCTGCCGACCATCGCCGAACTGCTGCCGCACGACGGCCCCATGATCCTGCTCGACCGCGTGCTCTCTGCCGGCGCCGACGATCTTTGCGCCGAGGTCGGGATCCGCGCCGACACCCTGTTTTGCGACGGCGCCGGGGTCGGCTCCTGGATCGGGATCGAATACATGGCGCAGGCGATCGCCGCGCACTCGGGCTTCCAGGCCCACCTGCTCGGCTCCGAGGTCGAAGTCGGCTTTTTGCTCGGCGCGCGCCGCTATGTGTGCGGCCGCGGCACCTTCGCGCTGGGCAGCGTGCTGCACGTGTTTGTGCACCGCGCGCTGCAGGGAGACAACGGACTGAGCGCGTTCGAGTGCCGGATCGAGGACGCCGCCAACGGCGAGGTCGTGGCGACGGCCACGGTGACGGTGTATCTGCCGAAGAATTTGAACGAATATTTGCAACGGGGTGCGCAATGAACGCAGTGAACAAGAGCGTGCTGGTGACGGGTGCGTCGCGCGGCATCGGCAAGGCGATCGCGCTGCGGCTGGCGCGCGACGGCTACGACGTGGTGGTCCATTGCCGCAGCCGGCGCGCCGAGGCCGAGGCGGTAGCGCGCGAGGTCGAGGCCATGGGGCGCGCCGCGCGCGTGCTGCAGTTCGACATCGGCGAGCGTGCCGCCGCCGCCGCCGCGCTGCTGGCCGATATCGGCGCCCACGGCTGCTATTACGGCGTGGTGTGCAATGCCGGCGTGGCGCGCGACAACGCCTTTCCGGCGATGACGGGCGAGGACTGGGACGTCGTCATGGACACCAACATGGATGGTTTCTTCAACGTGCTCAACCCGCTCGTGATGCCGATGGTCCAGCGCCGCAAGGCCGGCCGCATCGTCACGCTGGCCTCGGTGTCGGGCCTGGTCGGCAACCGCGGCCAGGTCAATTACAGCGCGGCCAAGGCCGGCATCATCGGCGCGACCAAGGCGCTCGCGCTCGAACTGGCCAAGCGCGCGATCACCGTCAATTGCGTCGCGCCGGGCCTGATCGAAACCGACATGACGAGCGCCGTGCCGCTCGACGAGGCGCTCAAGCTGATTCCCGCGCGCCGCGTCGGCAAGCCCGACGAGGTGGCCGCGCTGGTGAGCTTTTTGCTCGGCGACGACGCCGCCTATATCACGCGCCAGGTCATTTCGGTCAACGGGGGCATGGCATGACGCGGCGCGTGGTGGTGACCGGCATGGGCGGCATCAGCCCGCTCGGCAACGACTGGCCGGCGATCCGCGCGCGCCTGGGCGAATACCGCAACGCGGTGGTGCGCATGGAGTCGTGGGCCGCATACGAGGGCCTCAACACCCAACTGGCCGCGCCGGCGGCGCCGTTCGAGTTGGGCGAGCGCTACAACCGCAAGTCGACCCGCAGCATGGGCCGGGTGGCCCTGATGGCCACGCGCGCGACCGAATCGGCGCTGGCCGACGCCGGCCTTCTTGACGACCCTTTCATCAGGAGCGGGCAGATGGGCGTGGCGTTCGGCTCCTCGGTCGGCACCACCAGCGCGATCTGCGGCTTTGGCCACATGCTCGAGCAGTTCAACACGCGCGGCATCAACGCCGCCACCTACATCAAGATGATGGCGCACACGGCGCCCGTCAACATCGGCGTGTTCTTCGGCCTGACCGGGCGCGTGATCACGACCTCGTCGGCCTGCACCTCGGGCAGCCAGGGCATCGGCTACGCCTACGAGGCGATCAAGGACGGCAGGCAGCTGGCGATGGTGGCCGGCGGCGCCGAGGAGCTGTGCCCGACCGAGGCCGCCGTGTTCGACACCCTGTTCGCCACCAGCACCCGCAACGACGCGCCGGGCACCACGCCGCGCCCTTACGACGCCACGCGCGACGGCCTGGTGATCGGCGAGGGCGCTTGCGCGTTGATCCTCGAGGAGCGCGAACACGCGCTCGCGCGCGGGGCCACCATCTACGCCGAGTTGGTCGGCTTTGGCACCAACAGCGACGGCTTGCACGTGACCCAGCCCAATCCGGCGACCATGAAGGTGGCGATGGAACTGGCGCTGGCCGATGCCGGCGTCAAAGCGGGCGAGATCGGCTACATCAACGGCCATGGCACCGCGACCGAGCAGGGCGACATCGCCGAGTCGCACGCGACCGCGCAGGTGTTCGGCGGCGCCACGCCGATCAGTTCGAGCAAAAGCTACATGGGCCACACGCTGGGCGCCTGCGGCGCGCTCGAGGCGTGGTTCAGCATCGAGATGATGCGCGAGGGCTGGTTCGCGCCGACCGTCAACCTGGACGGGGTCGACGCGCGCTGCGCCGAACTCGATTTCATCAAGGGCGAGGGGCGGCAGATCGAATGCGAGTACGTGATGTCGAATAATTTCGCCTTCGGCGGCATCAACACCTCGCTGATCTTTAGAAAGCACCGTTGATTTTGGCCGGCAGATGAACGCCCCGCATGAGGCCGCGCTCTGCCTGGTCGATGGCAAGGACGTGCCGGACGACGCGTTCGGCCCGTTTCTGTCGTGGCTGAGCGACTCCGAACAGGCGCGGCTTGGGCGGTTCGTGCGGCGCGAGCGGCGGCGCCAGTTCCTCATCGGCCGCGTGCTGCTGCGCCGGATGCTGGGGCGCGTGTTGGGAATGGAAGCCAGTTTGGTGCCGCTGCTTGAACGGCACGGCCAGGCGCCGCAGCTTGCAATGGCGGACTGCGAGGCGGTCGGTTTCAGCCTCTCGCACAGCGGGCCGTGGGTCGCTTGCGCGGTCAGCGCGGGCACCGCGCTCGGGCTTGACATCGAAATGCGCGACGGGGCGCGCGACTTGGCGGCGCTTGCCGCGCAGGCGTTCGACGCGCACGAAAACGCGTGGCTCGCGGCGCGCCCGCAAGCGGACCGCGTGCACGATTTTTACCGGTTATGGAGCGCCAAGGAGGCGCAGTACAAGCTGCACGCGCCGAGCGCGCAGTGCATCTCGCTTGAACACGCCGAATTGTCGGTCTCGCTGTGCAGCGCGCAGCCGCTTGCGCGGGTGCCGTCGTTGGCGCTGGTGCCGTTCTAGCCGGGCGCGGCTTACACCTTCTTTACGAATTCGGTCTTGAGGCTCATGGCGCCGAAGCCGTCGATCTTGCAGTCGATATCGTGGTCGCTGTCGACCAGGCGGATGTTTTTGACCTTGGTGCCCATCTTGACGACGCCGCCGCTGCCCTTCAGTTTCAGGTCCTTGATCACGCTGACGGTGTCGCCGTCCTGCAGCACGTTGCCGGCCGAATCGCGGTAGATGCGCGCGCCCTCGTCGGCGGCCGCCGCGGCCACCATCGGCCATTCATGGGCGCACTCCGGGCACACATAGTTGCTGCCGTCCTCGTAGGTGAATTCGGAATTGCAGGTCGGGCAGGGTGGCAGGGCGCTCATGGTCGTGGCTTTCAAAAGGCGGTAAAACGCACGCAGTATACTTGCTGCCCCGGGCCAGCTATGCAATTTCGTTTAGCAAGATGGTTCGCTAGTCAAAATTGCATAGCCTCTCAGCGCGCCTTGAAAATGTTCAGCGCCGCATACTGGAGCAGCATGATGGTCTTGCCGTCGACGATCTCGCCGCTGGCGATCATCGCGTAGGCCTGATCGAAGGGCAATTCGAGCACCTCGATGTGCTCGCCCTCGGCCTCGATGCCGCCGCCGTTTCCCACCTTGCTGCCGGGCTCGTATTGCGCGACGAAAAAATACAGGCGCTCGGTGACCGAGCCGGGGCTCATATACGACTCGAACACCTTCGTCACGTGCTCGACGCGGTAGCCGGTTTCCTCGGCGACCTCCTCGCGGATGCGTTCGGCGGGCGAGGCGTTGTCGAGCAGGCCGGCCGCCGCTTCGATCAGCAAGCCGCCCTCGCAACCGTTGACGTAGGCGGGCAGACGGAACTGGCGGACCAACACGACGGTGCGCTGTTGCTCGTTGTACAGCAGGATCGTCGCGCCGTTGCCGCGGTCGTAGGCCTCGCGGTTTTGGCGCTGCCATTTTTGCGTCGCAAGTTGAACACGTATTTTTTCAGCACGTACCAATTGTCGGACAGGGTGATGACGTCGATGATGCGGATGATGTCGTTTTTTATTTGCATGGTGCGTTATCTCTGGCCATTGTTGCGATTCTTTAAGTCCGACAGGCTGCTAGCGACTCCCTAAGCCCGGCAGGCCGCTAGCGGGCGACACCGACGAGCTTGTGCACCAGCTCCGACGAGGTCGACGCGGAGAATTTTCGCATCAGTTTGGCGCGGTGCATTTCGACCGTGCGCGGGCTCAGGCCGGTTTCGCGCGCGATGATCTTGCTGGTTTTGCCTTCGACCAGAAAGGCGGCGATTTCGCGCTCGCGCGGGGTCAGCTCCGCCGTCACGGGGCGTTTTTCGCTCACGTCCTCGAACGTCCAAACGCCGGCGCCGAGCGGCTCTTTGGGGTCGAGCGCGCGCCCGCTCACGTGGCACCAAAACAGCTCGCCGCTGGCGCGCAGCATGATGCGCTCGTCCGAATAGCGCCCGCGCGCATTCATGATCGGGATGATGCGGTCGCCCGTGCGCAGGAATTCGTCCATGGTCGGGTAAAGCACCTGGAACGATTTGCCGGTCAACTCGCTGCGCGCATAGCCGAAAATCGAGGCCAGCGCCTCGTTGCTGGCCTGGATGACGCGGTTGACCGAAATGCACATGCCGACCGGTGCGTGCTGGAAAATCATCTCGTAGTCGATGGCGCAGGCCGGGTCTGTCTGATGCACATTAAACTCTTCGCGTTGGGGTGGCTGGGCGTATTTCTACGGTATTGTGCTTTGGGCCTTCGTATTCTATGCTTAACGCCCACTCTGGCATACAGCGCAAGCGTGTAGCTCAATACTATAAAAGGGACGGTATGAACAAAGTTTATCCTGATGCGGCGTCGGCCTTGGCCGGCATCGTCAAAGACGGCCAGACCATCGCGGTCGGCGGCTTCGGCCTGTGCGGCATTCCCGAGGCGCTCATCCTGGCGCTGCGCGACAGCGGCGTGACCAATCTGACGGCCATCTCCAACAACGCCGGGGTCGACGATTTCGGACTCGGCCAGCTGCTCACGACCCACCAGATCAAAAAAATGATTTCGTCGTACGTCGGCGAAAACAAGGAGTTCGCGCGCCAATACCTGGCCGGCGAACTCGAACTTGAATTCACGCCGCAGGGCACGCTGGCCGAAAAGCTGCGCGCCGGCGGCGCCGGCATTCCGGCGTTTTTCACCAGGACCGGGGTCGGCACCATCGTCGCCGAGGGCAAGGAGCTGCGCGAATTCGACGGCGAGCAGTACGTGATGGAACGTAGCCTGACGGCCGACGTCTCGCTGGTCAAGGCCTATATGGCCGACCGCGCCGGCAACCTGGTGTACCGCAAGACGGCCCGCAATTTCAATCCGAACGTGGCGATGGCCGGCAAAATCACCATCGTCGAAGTCGAAAAACTGGTCGAAGTGGGCGAGATCGATCCGGATGCCGTGCACACCCCGAGCATTTTCGTGCACCGCATCGTCGTCAATCCAACGCCGGAAAAGCGCATCGAACAGCGCACCGTGCGTTCCAACTAAGCACCGGAGAAATAACATGGCATGGAATCGTGATGAAATGGCCGCGCGCGCGGCGAAAGAACTGCAAGACGGGTACTACGTCAACCTCGGCATCGGCCTGCCGACGCTGGTGGCCAACTACGTCCCCACCGAAATCGAAGTGTTTTTGCAGTCCGAGAACGGCCTGCTCGGCATCGGCCCGTTCCCGACCGACGACGCCGTCGACGCCGACCTGATCAACGCGGGCAAGCAGACCGTCACGGCGCTGCCGGGCGCGGCCTACTTCAGCTCGGCCGATTCGTTCGGCATGATCCGCGGCGGCAAGATCAACCTCGCGATCCTCGGCGCGATGCAGGTGTCCGAGCGCGGCGACCTCGCCAACTGGATGATCCCTGGCAAAATGGTCAAGGGCATGGGCGGCGCGATGGACCTCGTGGCCGGCGTCAAGCGCGTGGTCGTGGTCATGGAGCATGTCGCCACGGCCAAAGACGGCAGCACCTCGCACAAGATCCTCAAAAAGTGCGATCTGCCGCTGACCGGCGTGGGCGTGGTCGACCGCATCATCACCGACCTGGGGGTGATCGACATCACCCCGACCGGCCTGCAACTGGTCGAGCTCGCGCCCGGCGTGACGAAGGAAGAGGTCATCAAGGCCACCGGCGCCGAATTGGACGTGTCCGCCGTCTGAGCGACAGCGACGGCCGGAAGGGGCGCGGGGAGTGATCCCTGCGCTTTTTTTATGCCCGAACGAAATCGACATGCGCTTGGCGCCCGCCGGTTTGCGCGCGACGGATGGTCGCAGCGATGTTTGACAAAGCGCGAAGGCGTGTTGAAATGTACATAAAGGTTTCCGCGCACCAATGTAAATATTGCCGAGCGGACTAATTGGTACACTGACATCGCACCGCCCTTCCGCCGATGCGAAAAGGCCTGATTTGACTACCGGAGATTAAATTGCGAATTCCATTCTACAAACTTGGCGCCCTGTGCGCCGTCATGCTCGCCGCCGGTTGCCAAACCGCGCCGGGTTCATCCGACCAAGCTGCCTATGAAGCGCCATCGCCCAAGAATCCGGGCTTTGTGACGGAGATGGCGAAATTCAACGCCCAGTTCCCGAACGCCAAGGCGACCAAATACGAAGAAGAAACGCTGCGCCACAATAACGCGAACAAATACGACGAGAAGGGCAATTGCCACGGCAAGTCGATCTACCCGGTCACCATCATCTTGCTGCTCGACGCCACCGGCCGCGTCATCAGCAGCACCACCGATGTCGAAAACGCCAAGGCGGCATGCTTCCGCAAAGCGTATGCATCGGCCCAATTTCCGAAGCCTCCGGTCGCGCCTTACCGCAAGCCGCTGATGCTGAAATAAACAATTTGCGGCCCGCCGGGGCCGCAGCAAGATGTTCATCCTTGCAGCAGGGACCACTAAGGGACCACTAAGGGAAGGCGCTTTGATCGGCATCGAGAACCTCACCAATCCGGGGCGGTTAATGGAGGCGGTTAGGGCGTTTGCGGCCAGACCTGGCCGGCACCGAGATCATTGCGTTGGGTGTTCCAATGTGAAAAAAACAGAAAATTTTTCGTGAAAAAGAGCGTGTGGAATCACTCCCCGCGCTCTTTTTTTGGACTTACTTCTGGGTCCAGACGTACTGCACCTTGGCAGACATTTCTTCGGCCACGCCGTTACGGGTGCCGGCCTTGAAGGTGCACTTCATGATGCCGTCCCGCGCCGCGTTGTCGAGATTGCTATGACCGCTCGACTGGAGAACCTCGGCGCTGACTACCTTGCCCTCGGCCGATATCAGAAACTCGAGGGCGACTTTACCGACGTGCCCGGCCTTGAGCGCCTCGGGAGGATAGACAGGCTTGTCGCAGCTGGCGAAATTTATCAGCGGCTTGACGACACCGGCAGTGGCGTGCTCCGCCGAAGGCGCGGCGACGCTGGTGACGGCCGTGACGGCGGCGGCAAAGCCGAGCACGAGCACGGGAATCGCGGCTTTCCAGTTGCTCGCTTGGGTGTCGGGACGGGTCAATCGTTTGATGCGGGACATAAGGTTTCCTCCGTTGGCCGCTTGGGCCAGATGGTGGGTTGAGAACTGGAAACGCTCCAGTTCGGAAAGAGCAAGAGCCAGACGCCGCGGTTCGCCTAGTTCTCTTGCAGCGATTGCATCTGCAATGTGTTCACGTTCAAGTCGGATTTGTCCAGAGATCCACCAGACGGCCGGGTGGAAGAACAGCAAGATCTCGACCACGTTCTGCCCCAGGTTGACCAGGTAGTCGAGCCGCTTGATATGCGCCATCTCGTGGGCGAGCAGGGCTTCGAGCAGATCGGGCGGCATGCTCGAGAACAGCGAGGCCGGCACCAGCACCACAGGGCGCCACCAACCGGCGGTGACCGGGCTGTCGAGATTGTCGACGATGCGCAGGCGCACAGTGCGGGTGACGCCGAATTGTTGTGCCAGGCCCGACAGGTGCGCCTGCCAATGCGGATCGCTGCGCTGTTGGCGCGAGGCATGGCTCACCCACAGCAGCCCCAGCGCCATGCGCGCGGCCAGCGCCAAAGCGCAGCAGGCCCAGAAGCCGACGATCCACACGAGCTTGTTTTGCAGGTAGTTTTGCACGCCGCGCGCGCCGCCGTCGCCGGCGACCAGCATCGCGTCGGCGAATTGGGCGTCGATCAGCCCGAGGTTGCCGCCGCTCAAGCGGGCGTACAGCCCGAGCGCGGGCCAGGCGAAGCACATCAGCAAACCTGCGCACGCCACGGTGTAGCGGTGTTCGGGATTGGCGCGGCGCATGCAGGCAAGCGCGATGGCGGTGGCGCAGCCGAGCAGCAAGCCTTCCCACAGGAAGTGCAGCAGGGTCCAACCGATGCTGCTGACGATGGTGGCGAGTGGGAGTGTCATGCTTTGTCGTCCTTGAGCAGGGATTCGATTTCTTCGCGCTCTTTTTTTGAAATTCCACTGCGCAGGGCCGCCATCACCAGCGCCTTGGCCGAGCCAGAAAACGCCTTTTCGATGAGGTCCTTGAGCAGGTTGGTCTGCAGCGAATCCTGGGCCTGGGCCGGCGTGTACACATGGGAGCGCTCGCTCTCGTCGCGCAGCAAAATGCCCTTGGTGTGCATGATCTGCATCAGGCGCAGCACGCTCGCATAGGCGATGTCGGGCCGCTCCTGTTGCATCGCCTGGTGCACCTGCTTGGCGCTGGCTGCGCCGAGCGGCCACAGGGTTTGCAATAAATCGAGTTCGGCGGCGGTCGGTTTCGGGATCGTTGTGCTCGTGTTGCTCTTGGACATGCTGCTTCCTCGTGGTTCAGTCCAAGTAGAATACTTTGTCTAGACACGATTGTCTACATAATTATTGAGCAGATCACGAAAACAAAAAACGGCGCCGGGATTGCTCCGGGCGCCGTGCGAAAACCGTGTGGATGCGTCAGGCGGCGAGCGGCTGTACGGGCTGGGCGGGCTGGGTCGGCTGGGCCGGGTGCAGCGCGGGATGCACGTCCGGCGAAGGCGACTTGAGCTCGCTCTGGAGGCGCTCATGGTCGAGTTCTTTCTCCCAATGCGAGACGACGATCGTGGCCACGCCGTTGCCGACGAAGTTGGTCAGGGCGCGGCATTCGCTCATGAAGCGGTCGATGCCGAGGATCAGCGCCATGCCCGCCACGGGGATCGTCGGCACCACCGCCAGCGTCGCCGCCAGGGTGATGAAGCCGGCGCCGGTGATGCCGGAGGCGCCCTTCGAGGTCAGCATCGCCACGCCGAGGATGGTCAGTTGCTGTCCCAGCGACAGGTCGGTGTTGGTGGCCTGGGCCACGAACAGGGCCGCCATGGTCATGTAGATATTGGTGCCGTCCAGATTGAACGAATAGCCGGTTGGAACGACGAGCCCGACGACGGGCTTGGAGCAACCGAGTTTTTCGAGCTTGCGCATCAGGGCGGGCAGGGCGCTTTCCGACGAGCTGGTGCCGAGCACGATCAGCAGTTCCTCCTTGATGTAGGCGATGAAGCGGAAGATCGAAAAGCCGGTCAGGCGGGCGATCAGCCCCAGCACCACGAACACGAACAGGGCGCAGGTCAGGTAGAACGAGCCCATCAGTTTGGCCAGCGGCAACAGCGAGCCCAGGCCGAACTTGCCGATGGTGAAGGCCATCGCGCCGAAGGCGCCGATCGGGGCGACCTTCATGACGATGCCGACCACGCCGAAGATGACGTGCGACATGTCGTCGATGAGCCTGGTGACCGGGCGGCCGCGTTCGCCGAGCATCGACAGCGCGAAGCCGAACAGGATCGCAAACAGCAGCACCTGCAGGATGTCGCCCTTGGCGAAGGCGTCGACGACCGTGTTGGGGATGATGTTCATGACGAACTCGACCGTGCTCTGGGTCTTGGCCTTGTCGGTGTAGGCGGCGATGCTCGAGGCGTCGAGCTTGGTCGGGTCGGCGTTGAAGCCGTCGCCCGGACGCACCACATTGGCCACGACCAGGCCGATCACCAGCGCGACGGTGGAGACGACCTCGAAGTACAGCAGGGCCTTGCCGCCGACGCGGCCGATCTTTTTCATGTCCTGCATGCCGGCGATGCCGGCGACCACGGTGCAGAAGATGACGGGCGCGATGATCATCTTGATGAGCTTGATGAAACCGTCGCCGAGCGGCTTCATGTCGACTCCGAGCGCGGGGTAGAAGATGCCGAGCGCGATGCCGCACACGATGGCGAACAGGACCTGGACGTACAGGATTTTGTAGAACGGGGTTTTCATGGTGGGCTCTCGCGTCGGGATGGTTGATGAACCCATCATCATCGAAACGCGCGAACACATCTATTGTGGAAATCCACAGGGGACTGCCGGTGAAAGGGAGGTGAAGGGTGAAGCGCTGTAGAAACTGCGATGATCGTCACGCAAAAAATACCCACACATCGTCCTCGCGGAGGCGGGGACCCATAGGACTGTAGCGTATAGCAAGCGTTCTATGGGGCCCCGCCTCCGCGAGGACGATGTTGGTCTATGGCATTTTGGGGCTTAGGGCCCGGTTTTTAAGGCGCCGCTTATTGCGCGGTCCAGCCCCCATCCATGTTCCACGCCACGCCGCGCACCTGCGCCCCGGCCGGGCTGCAAAAGAACACCGCCAGCGCGCCCAATTCCTCGGGCGTGACGAACTCGCCCGAGGGCTGCTTTTCGGCCAGCAAGGCTTTCTTGGCGGCGTCGTTGCCCAGGCCCTCCTTCGCGGCGCGGTCGTCGACCTGCTTTTGCACCAGCGGGGTGAGCACCCAGCCCGGGCAGATCGCGTTGCACGTGACGCCCGTTTGCGCCGTCTCGAGCGCGGTGACCTTGGTCAAACCGACCAGACCATGCTTGGCGGCGACATAGGCCGACTTTTGCGCCGAACCGACCAGCCCGTGCACCGAGGCCAGGTTGATGATGCGGCCCCAGTTCTTTTGCTTCATGCCGGGTAGCGCGAGGCGCGTCGTGTGGAAGGCCGAGCTCAGGTTGATGGCGATGACCGCATCCCATCTTTCGGCCGGAAAATCCTCGATATTGGCCACATGCTGGATCCCGGCATTGTTGACGAGCACGTCGACGCCGCCGAATTTGTCCTGCGCGAACGCGAACATGGCCGCGATCTCGGCCGGCTTGGACATGTCGGCGTTGTGGTGGGCGGTCTCGACGCCGAACTCGACGCCGACGTCCTGGTACAGCTTTTCGATCGCGATCGCGTCGCCGAAGCCGTTGAACAAGATATTGGCGCCTTGCTCGGCCAGCGAGCGGGCGATCCCCAGGCCGATGCCCGAGGTCGAGCCGGTCACAAGGGCGGTCTTGCCACTTAACATGCTGGTTTTCATTGAATCCTCTGGGAAAATGGTTGGCTGGAACATGCTTTGGCAGCGCGGTGCGCTACACTTCGGTAGAATTCTAAACGCAATGCCCGGTAAAATGTCGGCGCGTGGCGCGATATCGAACACACATCACTAAATTAGGGCCGCCCCGGGCGGTCCAACAAGGAACTGGCATGATTGAAGCAAGAATCAAATCGGTCCAGTGCATCTCCACCGCGGGCCTGCATCAGATGGCCTACAAGGAATGGGGCGATGAAAGCAACCCGCGGGTGTTGATCTGCGTGCACGGCGTCACGCGCTCCGGCGACGACTTCGACAACCTGGCGCGCGCGCTGTCCGACCACTACCGCGTGGTCTGCCCGGACGTGGTCGGGCGCGGCCGCTCGGGCCGCCTGGGCGACCCCGCCTTGTACGGCATTCCACAGTATGTCAACGACATGGTGACCCTGATCGCGCGCGTGACGGCCAATGGCGGGGCCAGCACGGTCGACTGGTTCGGCACCTCGATGGGCGGACTGATCGGTATGCTGCTCGCGTCCAAGCCGGGCAGCCCGGTCGCGCGGCTGGTCATCAACGACATCGGCCCCACGCTCGATTCGGTCGCGCTGCACCGCATCGGCGACTACATCGGGCAGGACCTGCGCTTTCCGAGCTTCGAGGCCGGCGCCAGTTTCGTGCGCGCGGTGTCGGCCTCGTTCGGCGAGCACACCGAGGACGAATGGCACAAGCTCGCCAGCGACGTGCTCGCAAAGGACGGCGACGGCAAGTGGGTGCGCCGCTACGACATGGCGCTGGCCCAGCCGTTCCGCGAGGCCACGCTCGAATCGACCCAGGCCGACGAGGCCGCGCTGTGGGCCGCCTACGACGCCATCGGCTGCCCGACGCTGCTCGTGCGCGGCGCCGACTCCGACCTGCTCTCGCGCGAGACGGCGCAGGCGATGCTGGCGCGCGGCCCCCGGCCGGCCTTCGTCGAGCTGGCCGGCGTCGGCCACGCGCCGACCTTTTTGCATGCGGACCAGATCGCGATCGCCCGCCAATTCCTGATCGGCTGACCGGCCGACCGAAACAACCCTTTAATTTTAGAGAAGCACACCATGGAAATCACCCGACTGCACGTAGCAAAACGCCTGTCCGAAGTGGCGATCCACAACCAGACCGTCTACCTCGCAGGCCAGATCGCCGAGGACACCGGCGCCGACATCGTCGGCCAGATGCGCGAAGTGCTCGGCCACGTCGACCGCCTGCTGGCCGAGGCTGGCAGCGACAAGACCTGCATCCTGACGTGCCAGATCTTCATCGGCGACATGGCCAATTTCGCCGGCATGAACGAAGTCTGGGACGAGTGGGCGGCGGCCGGGCACACCCCGCCGCGCGCCACCGTCGAAGCCAAACTGGCCAATCCGGCCTGCCTCGTCGAGGTCGTCGTCACCGCGGCCCTGCGCTAGGCGCCCGTGGTTTCCATAGCGGCGCTGGGGGGCACGGCGGCGGAGCTGGTCCAGGGGCTCGGCCCCGAGGACAGCGCGCGCGTCCAGGCCGCGCTCGACTACGCCAGCGACGCCTACCAGGGCGCGACCTGCAGCTCGGGCCAGGGCGCGTTCGAGTTCGCCGTCGGCGTGGCCGGCACGCTCGCGTTTTTGCGCAGCGATTGCGAGACCCGCATCGCCGGGCTGCTGTTCGAACTGGCCGTGGTCGACCCGGCGGCCGCCGCCGGTTTCGAGACGCGCTTCGGCAAGGAGGCGACCGACCTCGTGACCGGCGTGCGCCAGCTGATCCGGCTGCGCGACATGACGGTCGGCCAGCAAGCCGTCGGGCGCGGCAAGAACGCGGCCCAGCAGGCAGTGGCCCAGGTCGAGACGCTGCGCAAGATGCTGCTGGCGATGGCCTCCGACATGCGCGTGGTGCTGGTGCGGCTCGCCTCGTGCGTGACCACGCTGCGCTATTTCGCCGAGCTCAAGCTGTTCAACGACATGACCCGCGCCTACGGGCGCGAGACGCTCGACCTGTACGCGCCGCTGGCCAACCGGCTCGGGATCTGGCAGCTCAAGTGGGAGCTCGAGGACCTCTCGTTCCGCTTCATCGAGCCCGACACCTACAAGCGCATCGCCAAGATGCTCGAGGAAAAACGCATGATGCGCGAGGGCTTCGTGCAGTCCTCGATCACGCGCCTGCAAAATGAGTTGGACGCCGCCGGCATCAAGGCCGAGGTGTTCGGCCGGCCCAAGCACATCTACAGCATCTGGAACAAGATGCGCGGCAAGGATCTCGATTTCAGCGAGCTCTACGACGTGCGCGCCTTCCGCGTGATCGTCCCCGACGACAAGACCTGCTACACCGTGCTCGGCGTGGTCCACAACATCTGGACCCCGATCCCGAAGGAGTTCGACGACTACATCTCGCGCCCCAAGCCGAACGGCTACCAGTCGCTGCACACGGTCGTCATGGCCGACGACGCGCGCCCGCTCGAGGTCCAGATCCGCACCCAGGCGATGCACAACTTCGCCGAGTACGGCATCGCCGCGCACTGGCGCTACAAGGAGGAGGGCGGCTCCGACTTCAAGGGACAGAAGTACGACGAGAAGATCGCCTGGCTGCGCCAGCTGCTGGCCTGGAAGAGCGACGTCGCCGGCGCCGTCGTCGGGCAGGAGGATATCCAGCGCGAGTGGGTGGAGAAACTCAAGTCGACCACCCTCGACGACCGCATCTTCGTGCTCACGCCGCAGGCGCGGGTGCTCGAGCTGCCGGTCGGCGCGACCCCGATCGACTTCGCCTACCACCTGCACAGCGAGGTGGGCCACCGTTGCCGCGGCGCGCGCGTGGACGGCGTCATGGTCCCGCTCAACACGGCGCTCAAAAACGGCCAGACCTGCGAGATCATCACCGCCAAGGGCGCGCCCGGCACCGCCGGCCCCTCGCGTGACTGGCTCGGCGCCGAATACACGGTCAGCAACCGCACCCGCACCAAGGTGCGCGCCTGGTTCCACGCGATCGACCTGCAAGAGACGCTCGCGCACGGGCGCGCGCTGGTCGAAAAAACGCTCCAGCGCGAGGGCAAGACCGCCGTCAACCTCGAGGCGCTGGCCCACAAGCTCGGCTTTTCCAAGCTCGACGACCTGTTCGTCTCGGTCGGCAAGGAGGAGTTCAGCCTGCGCCACGTCGAGCAGGCCCTGCACGACGACGTCGAGGCCGCGCCGGTCGAGGACGCGGTGGTCCTCAACAAGAGCCGCGCCACCAGCGTCGAGCAGGGCGCCAAGTCGGGGGTGCTGGTGGTCGGCACCGAGGGCCTGATGACGGCGCTGGCCAGGTGCTGCAAGCCGGCGCCGCCGGACGGCATCGTCGGCTTCGTCACGCGCGGCAAGGGCGTCTCGATCCACCGCGCCAACTGCAAGAACTTCGCCGAGATGCGCGCCAAGGCGCCCGAGCGGGTGCTCCACACCGACTGGGGCCGGGCCGGCCAGGACACCGTCTATCCGGTCGACGTGTTCATCCTCGCGGGCGACCGCCAGGGCCTGCTGCGCGACATCTCCGAGGTTTTCTCGCGCGAGAAGATCAACGTCATCGGGGTCAACACGCAAAGCGCCAAGGGCCAGGCGCGCATGACCTTCACCGCCGAGATCAGCGCCACCGCGCAGCTCAACAAGGCGCTCGCGGCGATCACCGAGGTGGTCGGCGTGCAGCAAGCGCGCCGCCAATAGAGAGCAGGCCCGCCCCCGATGCGCCGCAAATCCTACCTGCACACCACACCGAGCCGCTGGGGCCCGCTGCTGGTGGCGACCGCCTCGAGCTGGTGGTACATGCTGCATCTGGGCGCGATCTCGCTGGTGATGGCGTTTTCGCCGACCACCTACAACAAGGAGAACCGGCGCGCCACCTCGCGCCACCTGTACATCGGCCTGTGGCAGGTGCTGCCCTGGTTCACCATGCTGTCGGCGCTGGTGAGCCTGGTGCTGATCCGGATCGTGGTCGTCAGCGCGCTCAGTTATGGTCTGTCGCGCTACGCGCTCGAGATGGTGGTGCGGGTGCTGGTGCTCGAACTCATTCCGCTGTCGGCGGCGATGTTCGTGGCGCTGCGCGCCGGGCTCGCGTTCAACCCGCGCGACGCGCTCGCCGTGGCGGTGGCCACGGCCGACTCGAAGGAGGCGGCGGCCAGGGCCCAGAACCGGCTGCGCCGCGAGCTGGTGCCGCAGGTGATCTCGAGCGCGTTCTCGGTGCTGGCGCTGGCCATGGTCAGCAGCATCATGGTGCTGGTGCTCGCCTACCTGGTCGTGTATGGCTTCTCGCCGTGGGGGCTGGGCGACTACACGCGCACCGTCGGGCGCGTGTTCGACCCGCTCGTGACGATCGGCTTCGGGCTCAAGACCGTCATGTTCGGGCTGGCCGTGGCGGTCATTCCAAGCGCGGCCATGCTGGAGATCCAGCGCCGCGGGCGGGCGCCGTCGACCAGCGTGCAGCCGGGGGCGATGCGGCTGCTGTTCGTGCTGTTTTCGATCGAGGCGGCGTCGCTCGCCGTCAAATACATTTAAGGGGATACGCGCATGCAGGAACCACAAGACAGCCCCGAAGACGGGGCCGCCGAGCCGGTCGCCCACGTCGAGGTCAAGGCGGTGGCGCTGCTGGTGCTGATGCTGGCGCTGATCTGCACCTTTTTGCTGTACGTGATGTACGCGCGCGGCGTGTTCGAAAACACCCAGCGGCTGGTGCTGGTGTCGGAGGATTCGGAGGGCGTCATCCCGGGCATGGACATGACGTTCTCGGGCTTTCCGATCGGGCGCGTGCGCCGGGTCGAGCTCGCGCCCGACGGCAAGGCGCGCATCCTGATCGACGTCGCCAGCACCGACGCCAAATGGCTGCGCACCTCGAGCGTGTTCACGCTCGAGCGCGGCATGGTCGGCGACACCCGCATCCGCGCCTTCACCGGGCTGCTCGAGGACCCGCCGCTGCCCGACGGCGCCACCCGCGACGTGCTTCGCGGCGACGTCGCCGGCGAGATCCCGCGGCTCGTCGCCACCGCCCGCACCGTGCTCGAGAACCTCGAGAGCATGACGCGCAGCGAATCGAGCCTGAACGCGAGTTTCGCCAACATCGAGGGCGCGACCGGGCGCCTGAGTGGACGCTACGGCCTGCTCGGAGGGGTGCTCGGCTCCGACGCCGAGGCCCAAAAACTGATCACCACGCTCGAACGGGTCGACACCCTGCTGGTAAAGACCGACAAGCGCGTGTTCGGCTCCAACGGCCTGATGAACGACGCGCAAACGACCGTGCGCCAGCTCAATGTGGTGCTCAGGGAGGCCTCGGACAGCCTTAAAAAAGTCGACGCGGTGCTGGTCGAGGCGCAGGGCGCCGCCGTCAACGTGCGCGGCGCGAGCAAGGACCTGGGCGCGCTGCGCGCCGAGGTCGACGCCAGCCTGCGCAAGGTGACACGCATGATCGAGGAGATCAACCGGAAATGGCCATTTGCGCGCGAAACGGAGTTGAAACTGCCATGAAAAACACCACACCGATGGGCCACGCCGTGTTGCCGGCGCTGGCGCTGGCATTGGCATTGGGCGGCTGCGCCGGCAAGCCGGCGGCGCCGGACTGGAAGGCCAACGCGGCCGGCGCGCTCGACGCCTTCAGCGACGCCTACCTCAAGGGCGAGGGCGCCATCGCCGCGACCGAGTTCGCGCGCGCGCGCGCCGAAATGGCCAGCACCGGCAAGCCCGAACTGGTCGCGCACGCCGAGCTGGTGCGCTGCGCGACGCGGGTGGCGAGCCTGGAGCTGGGCAGCTGTCCGGGGTTCGCCGCGCTCGAGCAGGACGCCACGCCGGCCGAACGGGCCTACGCGGCCTATCTGGACGGGCGCTGGCAGGGGCTCGACGCGGCGCTGCTGCCGGCGCAGCACCGCGCGGTGCTCGCCGCCGGCGGCGACGCCAAGGGCGTGCTGGCGGCGATCAAGGACCCGCTGGCGCGGCTGGTCGCGGCCGGGGTGATGTTCAAGAAGCTGCGCATCGTGCCGGTCGATATCGCCAACGCGACCGAGACGGCGTCGGACCAGGGCTGGCGCCGGCCGCTGCTGATGTGGCTCAGCGTCGCGCTCAAGCGCGCGCAAGCCGGCGGCGATGTGGCGGAGGCGGCGCGCATCGAGCGCCGCATCGCGCTGGCGGCGGGCACGCCGCCGTGACATGGCAAATTCACCCCGCGTTTCCCCAGTCCTGAGGTTTGAACTCCACGCGTGCAGTTCAAACTATATATAGGGAGGCTCAGCATGGGTCCCTGCTTTCGAGGTTGTCGCAAAACTCGGAACGAGCCGTCGATGCGCGAAATATGCGATTGAAGCAGACCTTAGAACCGTCATCCCGCCTCCACGTCATCCCGCCTCCACGTCATCCCCGCGCAAGCGGGGACCCATACTGAGCAAGCCGCCACGCGCCATCGCCAAATGCTGACGGCGTTGTTCGCGCGCCAAAGCTTCGAACTGCGCGAATCGGCGAACTCAGAAAGGGTCCCCGCTTGCGCGGGGAAGACGTTGGTTAAGGTGGTGGTTAATAGCAGCCCCTTTCGCGACAGCCTCAATCGCGGAACAAGTGCGCGAACGTGCGGCTGACTGGCAAAATCTCGTCGCTGCCCTTGACGATCACCTGCAAACGCTCGGCGTCGACCCGCTCGACCGCCGCCACCGCCTTGACATTGACCACGGTGCCCCGGTGGATCTGCCAGAAGCGCTCGCCGTCGAGCCCGCCCAGCAGGTCCTTGAGCGCGATCTTGACCAGCGCCTCGGAGTCGGCCAGCACCACCCGCGTGTACTTGGTGTCGGACTGGAAGAACAGCACGTCCTCGACATCGATGAGCCGGATCTGGCGCCCCACGGTGGCCTTGATCCACTTCATCTTCTCGGGCTCGGCCTCGGGCATCTTGGCCCTGAGCAGGCGCAGGATGTCGCCCATCTCGGCCGGCGGCGCCTGCACCTTGTCGCGGATGCGCGCGATCGTCTTGGCCAGCCGGTCGCTTTGCACCGGTTTCAACAAATAGTCGATGGCGCCGGCGTCGAAGGCCTCGAGCGCGTACTGGTCGTAGGCCGTCACGAACACCACGTGCGCCGCCTTGCCGATGCGCTGGGCCACCTCGATCCCCGACAGCCCCGGCATGCGGATGTCGAGGAACACCACGTCCGGCTCGTGCTCGAGAAAGCCGTCCCAGGCGTCGTTGCCGTTCTCGGCCACCAAGACCACGTCGGCCCCCGGCCACTCGACCCTGAGCATCTCGAGCAGGCGCTCGCGCATCAGCGGTTCGTCCTCGGCGATCATGACCCGTGTGTTCATTTAAACTCCTTGCTTGGCTGTGGCATGACGATCTCGGCAATCATGCCGCCGTCCTCGCCATCTTGCAAGCTCAGGCCCGCGGCGTCGCCGAAGGCCAGTTGCAGCCGGTGGCGCACGTTCTCGAGGCCGATGCCGCCGCCCGGCGTGAGGCTCATGCCGACCCCGGTGTCGGCCACCCGGATCCGGATCGTGCCGCCGGCCCCGTGCGCCCGCACCGTCACCTCGCCGCCGCGCAGCGACGGCTCGATGCCGTGCTTGATGGCGTTTTCGACCAGCGTGAGCACGATCATGCTCGGCAGGTTGACCCCGGCCAGCGCCGCCGGCAGCTCCAGCGTGTAGCGCAGCCGCTCGCCGAGGCGCGCCTGCATCACCTTCAGGTACGATTCGAGCAGCCCGAACTCGGTCCCGAGGCCGACCTCGTCGCAGCGCATCTCGCCCAGGCTGGCGCGCAGGAAGGCGATCAGGTTGGCCGTCAGTTCGGCCGCGCGCGGGGCGCCTTGCTCGGCCAACTGCTGCACCGCGCCAAGCGTGTTGAACAAAAAGTGCGGCTCGATTTGCGCCCGCAGCAGGCGCAGCTTCGACTCGCTGAGCTGGCGCGACATCTGCTCGCGCTCGGCCTCGCGCTGCAGTTCGGCCGTCAGCGCCTCGTGTTGGCGGTTGCGCAGCATGCCGACGATGACGAACGGCGCCGCCATGACCAGGCCGGCGCCGGTGGCGGCGAGCAGGGTCATGCCGAGTTTCTCGAACGTGAACGGCTTGCCCGAGTCGGCCAGCGCCATCGCCATCCCGACGATCCCGCCGAACATGGCCATGCCGCCGAAAAAGGCGAAAATCCACAGCTCGCGCCCGGCGTATTTGCGGTAGTTGAACCAGGCCCCGATGGTGGCGAAAACGAGGCTGAAGCCGAACAGGTTCGCCGCCCCGATCCCGAGCAGCCAACTCACCTTGGCCGGAAAGGCCAGATGCAGCGCGGCGCCGACGACCGTGAACGCGAGCGCCCACTTGGCCACGGCCAGGTAGAGCCTGCGCCCGCGGTAGGTGACCGAGAACTCGCGCAGCTGCTTGCGCTCGATCGGCGAGAGCTTGGCCAGCACCTGGCCCGCATACCTGCGGTAGCCCGCGGGAAGGGTGTCGGCCAGCGCCGGATTGTCGAGGATGGCGACCTGCTCCTCCTCCCAGTCGTCATACCATTTTACTAATTTGCCCCACATGTCGCGCTCCCTGTTGTCCGCTTGATTTGGCCGCCTGATTGAGACCACTGGACGCAGTCTAAGGCAAGCGGCCAACCGCCCCCAGCGGCCGGTGACGAAATACGACAAGCCGGTCACCAAGCACGAAAAAGCAGGGCACGATTGACTTTTGGGGGGCACCCTCGCTAAAGTAGGACGCTGCCGGTGGTAAGGGCATGCCGAGGCACGACCGATAAACCAAGTTCCCAGCAGGTCCGATGACCCCAGATCCGGTCAATATACTGATTGTCGACGACGAGCCCACCAACCTGATGCTGCTCGACGCCCTGCTTGGCGACTTCAACGAAAACCTGGTTTCCGCCGGTTCCGGCGAGGAGGCCCTCAAGCATGTGCTCAAGAGCGAATTCGCGGTGATACTGCTCGACCTGCACATGCCGACCATGAGCGGGCTCGAGGTGGCGCAGCTGATCCGCCAGCGCGAGCGCTCCAAAGACACGCCCATCATTTTCGTGACCGCCTCCGGGCTCGACGAATTCCCGATCGACGAGGCGTACGCGCTGGGCGCGGTCGACTACCTCGAAAAACCCCTCAACGCGACCATCCTGCGCGCCAAGGTGGCGTTCTTCGTCGACCTGTACCGCAAGACCGAACTGCTGGCCGCGGCCGAACGCGAGCGCCACGCGGCCGCCCTCAGCGCCAAGGATGCGCGCATCCGCCTGATCCTCGACAACGCGCGCAGCCACGCCTTCATCGTCACCGACCTCGAGGGCCTGGTCACCGAGTGGGAGGGCGGGGCCGCGTCGGTCACCGGCTGGAGCGCCCGCGAGATGGCCGGCAGGCCGCTGGCGCGCATCTTCACCTCCGAGGACCGCGCCCTCGGCCTCCCAGGCGCCGAGTTCGAAACCGCCCGCGCCAGCGGCCAGGCCCAGGACCGGCGCTGGTACCTGCGCAAGGACGGCACCCGGTTTTTCGCCGACGGCGTGATGGTGCCGCTGCGCGACGCCGACGGCACGCTGCACGGATTCGCCAAAATCTTCCGCGACGCCACCGCCGAGCGCACGGCGGCCGAGCGGTTGCTGGCGCACGAGGCCGAGCTCAAGGCGAGCCACAACCTGTTCTCGCTGCTGCTCGAGTCCTCGGTCGACGGCATCTACGGCATCGCCGCCGACACCAGGTGCACCTTCATCAACGCGGCCGGCGCGGCCATGCTCGGCTACCTGCCCGACGAATTGATCGGGCGGCCCCTGCACGAGCGCATCCACCACCACCACGCCGACGGTACGCGCTATCCGGTCGGCGATTGCCGCCAGGTCCGCGCCGCGCGCGAGGGCGTGGCGGTGCGCATCGACGAGGACGTGTTCTGGCACCGCGACGGCAGCGCCGTGCCCGTCTCGTGCGCGGTCTCGCCGATCGTGGTCGACGCCGTCCCGGCCGGCGCGGTGGTCACCTTCACCAACATCTCCGAGCGCAAGCGGCAGGAGGCCGAGCGCGAACTGCTGCTGCGCCAGGTGCAGGCGGCCAACGAGCGCATGGCCAATGTGTTCGACCAGGCGCCCGCGTTCATGTGCGTGCTGACGGGCCCGGAGCACGTGTTCGAGATGGTCAACGAACAATACCTGCAACTGGTCGGCCGGCGCGACGTGATCGGCAAGACCGTCCGCGGCGCCATACCCGACATCGACGGCCAGGGCTTCTACGAGCTGCTCGACCAGGTGTATTGCTCGGGCGTGCCGTTCATCGGGGTCGACATGCTGGTCAGTCTGCAGCGCAACGCCGGCCGCGCGCCCGAGGGCCGCTATGTCGACCTGGTCTACAACCCGCTGCGCGACGCCGACGGCGCCGTCGTGGGCATCCTCGTGCACGGTGTCGACCAGACCGAGCGCAAGCTGTCCGAGATGGCGTTGAGCAACAGCGAAGAGCGCTACCGGACCCTGATCGAATCGATGGACCAGGGTTTCTGCATCATCGAGATGATCTACGACGCCGACGGCGAACCCTACGACTACCGCTACCTCGAGATGAACAACATGTTCGAGCGGCACACCGGGCTCGTCGACGTGGTCGGCAGGACCATCCGCGAGATGGTGCCCGACATCGACCGCATCTGGTACGAGACCTACGGACGGGTGGCGCGCACGGGCGAGCCGGTGCGCCTCGAGAGCGAATCGAAGGCGATGCACCGCTGGTTCGACGTCTATGCCAGCCGCATCGGCGGCGATGGCAGCAGGCTGGTCGCCATCCTGTTCAGCGACATCACCAGCCGCAAGCAGGCCGAGGAGGACCTGCGCCGGCTCGCCAGCGAACTGTCCGAGGCCGACCGCCGCAAGACCGAGTTCCTGGCCACGCTCGCGCACGAGCTGCGCAACCCGCTGGCGCCGATCCGCAGCGGCTTGAGCGTGCTGCGCATCGTGCGCGAGCGCCCCGACCAATTCGAAAAGACGCGCGCGATGATGGAGCGCCAGGTGGCGCAGATGGTGCACCTGATCGACGACCTGCTCGACATCGCGCGCATCAGCGGCGGCAAGGTCGACCTGCGCAAGGAGCGCGTGCCCCTCAAATTGGTCATGGACAACGCGATCGAAACGAGCCTGCCGCTGATCGAGGCGGGCGGGCACGCGCTGCGCGTCGACATGCCCGACGCCGGCCTGACGCTCGAGGCCGACCCGACCCGCATCTCGCAGGTGCTGGCCAATCTGCTCAACAACGCGGCCAAGTACACGCCGCAGGGCGGGCGCATCACCATCGCGGCGCGCCGCGACGGCCGCGAGGTGCTGCTGTCGGTGACCGACAACGGGGTCGGCATCCCCGAGGAATCGTTCCCGGCGCTGTTCGCCATGTTCAGCCAGGTGGGGCGCAACCGCAACCGCGCGCAGGGGGGGCTCGGGATCGGCCTGTCGCTGGTGGGCCGGCTCGTCGAAATGCATGGCGGCAGCGTCGCCGCCAGCAGCCCCGGCGCCGGGCAAGGGTCCACCTTCAGCGTGCGCCTGCCGCTCGCGCCGGCGCTGTCGGCGCCCGCCGTGGCCGACGCCCCGAGCGGCGTCGCGCACCCGGGCGCCAGGCCGCTGCGGGTGCTGGTGGTCGACGACAACGTCGACGCGGCCGAGACGCTGGTGATGATGCTCGGCCTCTCGGGCCACACCACGCTCGGCTGCAACGACGGGCGCGACGCGCTCGCCAGGGCGGCCGACTTCATGCCCGAGGTCGCGTTCGTCGACATCGGCATGCCGCACATGAACGGCTACGAGGTGGCGGCGGCGCTGCGCCAGATCGACGGCCTCGGACAAATCATGCTCGTCGCGCTGACCGGCTGGGGCGCCGAGAACGACCGCGCCCGCTCGAAGGCGGCCGGGTTCGACCACCACCTGACCAAGCCGGCCGAATTTTCCACCGTCGAGGCCCTGCTGGCCGGCCTGGGACGCTCCGCCGCATAGACGTGCGCCGTATAGACGTGCGCCGTATAGACGTCCGCCGTATAGACGGGCGCCTCATAAACGTCGTCGTTGTGCGCGGCGGCATCCCCGCGCCGGCCGTCACGCCTGCGTGGCGCGCAGCCTGCGCGGCAGCATATTGTGGAGGTGGGTGCTGGCCACGGCGGCCTGGCCGGCTGCCACGCTGATCTGGTTCAGGCCCCTGACCACGTCACCCACCGCGTACAGGCCCGGCACCGTGGTGCACTGGTACTGGTCGACCACGAGTTCGGCGCAGTCGGCCATTTGCGCCCCCAGCGCGCCGGCCAGTTCGGAACGCGCATTCTCGCCCAGCATAGGGTAGAACACATCGAACTCGTGGTCCCGGCCGTCTTCGGTGTGCAGCACCGGGCGCATCGCGGCGCTCATGCTCACGCCCTTGAGGGGCGACTCGATGTAGCGCACGCCGGCCAGATCCAACGCGCGCAGTTCGGCCGCGCCGAGGCGGGCGTCGGCGCCGCGCTCGAACAAGGTGACGTCGGCCGTGAAGGTGCGCATGAACAGCGCGTGCGCGACCGGCGTGGCCTGCCCGGTGGCCAGCGCCACCCTGCGGTCGATCACGTCGAAGCCGTCGCACACGGGGCACATGCGCACGGCGCCGCGGGCGACCGCCTCGCGCCATTGCGCGATCGGCAGTCCGGCGTCGGCGATGCCGGTGGCCAGCAGCACCGTCTGCGCCCAGACCTGGCCGCCCTCGTAGTCGGCCACGAAATACTCGCCCTCGCGCCGCAGGCCGGTGATCTCGCCTTCGATCACGCGGGCGTCGTACTGGGCGAGCTGTTCGAGCAGGCGCGCGCGCAGCGCCCGGCCCGGGATGCCGTCGGCGAAGCCGGGGTAGTTGCGGGTCACGGGGATCAGCTCGAGCCGGCTGTGGCCCTTGTCGACCACGACCACGCTGCGCAGGAAGCGGCGCAGGTAGATGGCGGCGCTCAGGCCGCCCGGGCCGGCGCCGATGACGAGCGTGTCGAACACCGTCGGGGGCAGGGAGGACAGCGCGGTCGCGTCGGGTGTGGTCGGTTCGGTCATGGCGCAATTATCGGCAAGTGCGCTGCCCGCGCGTGTCGGCGCACCGCCCGCGCGTTTGTCGGACCGGAGCGCCCAATGTGCAAATATGCAAGATGGATAGATAGAAAAAATGACTGTTTGACAAACCGTTCCCGCCCCGTTGATACTTCGGAACGGAAATTTCCTGCGAGGAACGCGGTCAATGATTGAATTGAGCAATATACGCAAGACCTACCGCCAGGGCGGCAACGAGATCCGCGCCCTCGACGGCATCGATCTGGCCATCGCGCCCGGCGAATTCGTCGCCATCATGGGGCCGTCGGGCTCGGGCAAGTCGACCCTGCTCAACGTGCTCGGCGCGCTCGACCGGCCCGACAGCGGCCGCTACCGCCTCGCCAGCGACGAGGTCAGCGCGCTCGACGACGACGCCGCCTCGGACGTGCGCAACCGCCGCATCGGCTTCGTGTTCCAGTCGTTCCACCTGCTGCCGCGCCTGACCGTGCTCGAGAACGTGCTCCTGCCGCAGCGCTATGCCAAGGTCGCGGACCCGCAGGCGCCATCGCGCGCGCGCGCTCTGCTCGAGCGCATCGGCCTGGGTAAACGCATGGACCACCTGCCGGGCGAACTGTCGGGCGGCCAGTTGCAGCGCGCCGCGATCGCGCGCGCCCTGCTCAACGCGCCGGCGCTGCTGCTGGCCGACGAACCGACCGGCAACCTCGACTCCAAGAGCGCGGGCGACGTGCTCGAACTGCTGCGCGAACTGCACGCGGCCGGCCAGACGCTGGTGCTGGTGACCCACGATCCGGCCATCGCCGCCAGCGCCCAGCGCACCATCCACCTGCGCGACGGGCGCATCGCCGCGGAGCGGGCATGAGCCGGGCCGCGCTGTTCGTGCTCGCCGCGCTCGGCGCCGCCGGGCTCATGGCGGCGGTCGCCGCGCCCCCCGCGCGCCCGGCCTTGGCGGCCGGAGAGGTCAAGCCGGCGCGTCCTGTCCTGCTCACCGGCGAGGTCGAGGCGCTCGGCGCCCAAACGGTGTTTGTGCCGCCGTCCAATTCGCGGCCCGTGGTGCTGCGCTACATGGTGGCCGAGGGCGCCAGCGTCAAGGCCGGAGACGTGGTGCTGCGCATCGAGACGGGCGACGCCGCCAACATCGACCGCCTCAAGACCGAGATCGCGCAGACGCGCGCCAAGGCCGAGCGCGAGGGAGCCACCCTCGAGGTGGCCGCAGTGATGGCCGAAAAGGCGGTCGGCCAGGCGCGCGCGGCGCTGGCCAAGGCGCGCATCGACGCGGCGCTGCCCAAGGCCCAGATCGCGGCGCTCGACTACGACCGCTACCAGGGCGAACTCGAACACAGCACGCGCGACCTCGTGGTCAAGCAAAAATCGTTCGACGGCGCGCGCGAGGCGGTCGCGCGGCGCCGCGCCGACGGCGAGCTCGAAGCGAAAAAACAGCAGATCAACCTGCTGTTCAAGAGCGCGCAGATGGCCGAGTCCGAGGTGCGCGCGGCGCACGACGGCATCGTGGTGCACGGCTACAACGCGTGGAGCGGCGAGCGTTACGAGGAGGGCACCAGCGCCCATCCGGGCAACAGCGTGGCCCAGGTGCACGGCGCCGGAAAAACGGCCGTCAGCGCCTGGGTGCTCGAGGCCGACCGCGCCTTCCTGGCGCCGGGCCAGAGCATGCGATTGCGCTTCGACGCCTTGCCCTCGGCGTCCCTGGACGCCAGCATCGCCAGCATCACCAGCGCGCCAGAGGCGCGCGCAGTGTGGGGCCTCGGGCGCTATTTCCGCGTCCGCATCACGCTGCCGGACGGTCACGCGCTGCCGCTGGTGCCGGGCATGAGCGTGATGATCGAGCCGCGTGCGGGCGCGCCGGCCGGCGCGCGCCTGTCCGCGGTCAAGGCGGCGCAACTGACGATCGAGGGCGAGATCGCCTCGCGCAGCGCGACCCCGGTCGCGCCCCCGACCATCCCGTACGTGTGGAATTTCACGCTCAACCAGCTGGCGCCCGAAGGCAGCATGGTCGAGGCGGGCCAGCCGCTGGCGGTGTTCGGCTCGAACGACGTGATGACCCGGCTCGAAAGCCAGAAGAGCAGCCTCAACGAAAAACTGCGCGCGCTCGAAAAAATGCGGCTCGACCAGGCCGAGGGCGACCGCGCCGGCGACCTGGCCGTGGCCGAGGCGGCCAGCAACGCCGACAAGGCGGCGCGCAAGGCGAGCCAGCCCAAGGAGCTGATCCGGCGCATCGACTACGACAAGCTGGTCATCGAGCGCACGCTGGGCGCCGAACTGGCCAAGCTGGCCGTGGCCCAGCGCAAGGCCGAGGGGCTCGCGCGGCGCGCCGAACGCAGCGGCCTCGAGGCAGAGATCGCGCAACTCAAAGGCGCGATCGATCAACTCGAAAAGGGGCGCAAGGGACTGGCCGTGCTGGCGCCGCGCAAGGGGCGGGTGCTGCACCGGACCAATTTCAACGGCGAGAAATTCAACATCGGCAGCCAGGTCTGGATGGGATCGTCGATCGCCACGCTGGCCGACCCGGACCAGTTGTTCATCAACGCCAAGGTGCCCGAGGCGCAGACCGCGCGCGTGCGCGTGGGCCAGCGCGCCAAGGTCACGGTCACCGGCTCGAACGAGGTGTTGACGGCGCGCGTGTCGGCCCTGGGCCGCATCTTCCACGGCAAATCGAGCACGCAACCGGTCATCGTGCGCGACGTCGAACTCGAATTCGACAGCGCGCCCAAGGGGCTCAAGCCCGGCGCCGCAGTGCAGGCCACGCTGCTCGCCGGCGAGGCGCAGCCGGCGAAACAGATTGCGGCTGCGGCCAACAAGGACAAACAACCATGAAGCCAGTTTTGACACCGACAACGAGGGCGGCAACGAGGGCGGCGACGAGGGCGGCGATGCGGGCGGCAATGCGGGCGGCAACGAGGGCGGCAGTGAGGGCGGCGGCGGCGGCGACGACGGCGCTGCTGCTGTCGGCCTGCGGCGCCGAGCCGGCGCCGCGGCTCGAGGCGAGCGAGACGCTGGGCGCGCGCGCCTGGAGCGAGACGCTGGTGGTCGACGGCCATATCAAGGCCTCGGCCAACACCCCGCTGACGGTGCCCGGCAGTGGCTGGGAAAGCCGGATTTTGGTCGACATGGTCGCCGATGGCAGCGCCGTGCGCAAAGGCCAGGTGGTGGCCCGTTTCGACGCCCCGCAATCGCGCATGGAGCTAAGCCAGGCCGAAACCGAATTGCTGCGCAAGGCGCTCGGCGAGGAGGGCATCGCCATGGCCGCCGGCGTCAACCAGGTGGTGCTGGCCGCCGACAGCGCCAAGGTCGATGCGGACCTGGCCTTGAGCGAGCGCTACGCCAAGGTCGACCTGTCCGTGTTCGCCCGCAACAAGGTGCTCGACGCGCTGGCCGACATCGGCTACCTCTCGACCAAGCGCGGCTACCTTGGCTGGAAGAGCGGCCAGGTGGCCGCGCGCAGCGGCGCCGACAGCGCCGTGCTGCGCTCGCAGCGCGACAGCGTGATGCTCATGGCCGACCAGAAGCGCAAGAACCTGGCCGCGCTCGAACTGGTGGCGCCGCACGACGGCGTGTTCCTGCAGGCGGCCGACTGGGACGGCACCAAGGCTGAAATCGGCGCGAGCCAGCGCGTCGGCCAGGAATTCGGCTCGCTGCCCGACCTTGACATGCTGGTGGCGCACTTCAGCGTGGCCGAGGGGCGCGCGTTCGGGCTCAAGGTCGGCTTGCCGGTGCGCGTGCGCCTGTTGGGCGTCGGCACCGAGATGTCGCTCAAGGTGACCCGGGTCGGCAGCACCGCCAGCGTCAAGTCGGGCGAGTCGCCCGTCAAGTACAGCGATTTCGAGGCCGCCATCGACAAGGCGACCGCGCTCAAGCTCGGCCTCAAGCCGGGCCAGGCCATGCGCGCGACGGTGCAGCTGGTCGACCAGGCGGGGGCGCTGACGGTGCCCAACATGGCGCTGGTGCAGGACGGTTCCGGCTTCGCCGTCTACACCGAGGAGCAGGGCAAGGCGGTCAGGCACAAGGTGGTGCTGGGCCTGCGCGGCCCGGTGCGCAGCGAGGTCAAGAGCGGCGTTGCCGCCGGCGCGCGCGTGTTGCTGCTGCCCGAGACAGAGGAGAAGAAATCGTGAACCGCGCCCTGATACTGGAAGCCGTCACCGAACTGAAACGGCGCAAGCTGCGCACCGGCCTCACGCTGCTGGGCATGATCTTTGGCGTGGCCGCGATCGTGGCGATGCTGGCGGTGGGCGAGGGCAGCCGGCGCGAGGCGCTGCGGCTGGTGTCCGAACTGGGCCTCGACAACGTCATCGTCGAGAGCAAGGCGATGGACCCGGAGCGGCTCAAGGAGGTGCGCGTGCGCTCGCTCGGCCTGTCGGGCGCCGACGGCGACGCCGCCTTGTCGGTGGTGCCGGGCGCGGTTTCGGTCGCGCTCAAGAAGGAGATCAAGGTCGACTTGCTGGTCAGCGGCGAGAACGTGGTCGAGGGCCGCGCCTTCGCCGTCTCGCCCGGGTACGCCGAGCACGGCGCGCTGCGCACCACGGCCGGACGCTGGTTCACCCCCGAGGACGGCGCCACGCTCGCGCCCGTGTGCGTGGTCGGCGCGCGCCTGGCCAAGAGCCTGTTCGGCGAGCTTGATGCGGTCGGCCAGCGCGTCAAGCTCAACCATGTCTGGCTCGAGGTGGTCGGGGTGCTGGCCAGCCGCTCGCCGGGCAAGGCCGACTTCGAGGGCGTCAAGCTAGGCCTCGACGACGAGCGTCTGTTCGTGCCCTGGGAAAGCGGGCGCGCGCGCTTCGGTTTCAAGGTCATCGAGGACGAGGTCGACAGCCTGAGCGTGCGCCTCGACGGCAAGGCCTCGCCCGACAACGCCGCGCGCGTGCTGCAGCGGCTGATCAGCGAGCGCCACGCCGGCGCCGACGACACCAACCTGATCGTGCCGATGGGCCTGTACCGCCAGAACCAGCAGACCCAGCGCATCTTCACCATCGTCATGAGTTCGATCGCGGCCGTGTCGCTGCTGGTGGGCGGCATCGGCATCATGAACATCATGCTCGCCAACGTGCTCGAGCGGCGGCGCGAGGTGGGCCTCAAACGCGCGCTCGGCGCGCGCCGGCGCGACGTCGTCGAGCAGTTCCTGGCCGAGGCGCTGGTGATCGCCGTCAGCGGCGCGCTGCTCGGGGTGGTGCTCGGCGCGGTCGCCGCCTACAGCATCGCCGCGCTGGCCGGTTGGTCGGTCGCCTGGTCGCCCCTGAGCTTGGCCGTGGCGGTGCTCTCGTGCGTGGGCGTGGGGCTGGCGTTCGGGGTGTTCCCGGCGCGCCAGGCGGCCGCGCTCGACCCGATCGCCGCGCTGCGCAGCGATGGCTAGGAGCCTGTCGGACTTAGGATCGTCGGCTGCAAAAAGTGCTGGACGGTCCATATTTCGCCGCTTTCTCGGCCAATAGCTCGCTATTGGCACTGCGAAATCGTCAAAATCTGTCCTCGCCCGGCACTTTTTTCGCTTCGACTCCCTAAGTCCGACAGGCTCCTAGGGGCGCGCTCGCGCGTATCGTCAGCTCGTGCTGACGTCATCCCCGCTGCCATCCACGTGATCCCCGCTGGCATCCACGTGATCCCCGCCGCCATCCACGTCATCCCCGCGAAAGCGGGGACCCATGCTGAGCTTGCCTATACGCGGAGTTCAAACCTTCAGACCCGGGAACTGTGCGTCTAAATTTTTGGAAGGCGCATAACTGCATGCTCATCATGGGTCCCCGCTTTCGGGGGGGCGTTGATTTTGAATCGCAAGTTGGCAGCGATGCGACTTCTAAAGCGATGTAGTGACCAATTCAGCGCATCGCCATGTCAAGGTTTTTATCCCGGACAGCAGTGCACGTTCGCGGGAAGTCATTCCTGCCAATGGCAGGAATGACGTGGCTCTTTTTGCGGCCCCCGCAGCCATTGTCTCGTCTATGCGCAGGACGCGCGCGAACACGCGTTCCCCGGCACCACCGACGCCGATATCGATACGTCCAAGGGAAGATAAATCTGCGCCAGAAGGCCGGCAACCGGGGCGAGCGCCCCGCGCAGCAGTAAACGCTCAAACGCTCAAACGCTCAAACGCTCAGGGCGCCTCCGGCTGCAAGGTCACATGGTCGATGCCATGGCGCGCCAGCAACATCGCCTTGACTTCGCGCAGCACCCGCGGCCACTGGTTCATGTCGCCGATCTCGAGGTGGCCGGTCAGGGCCGGCTGGCCCGGCGACATCTCCCACACATGCAGGTCGTGCACCGACACCACGCCTTCGATCAGGGCCAGGTCGGCGCCCACCTGCAGGTAGTCGATCTGGCGCGGCACGCCCTCCATCAGGAAGTGGTACGACTCGCGCAGGATTGCCACGGTCGATTTCAGGATGAGCAGCGAGACGAAGATCGACAGCAACGGGTCGATCTGCATCCAGCCGGTCAGGTGGATCACGGCGCCGGCCACCAGCGCCGCGATCGAGCCGAGCACGTCGCCCATCACATGCACCAGCGCGGCGCGCGTGTTCATGTTGTCGCTGTCCCTCGACAGGACCCATGCGACCCCGAGGTTGATCGCCAGGCCGACCGCGGCGACCACGAACACGACCGCCCCTTGCACCGGCTCGGGCGTGCTGAAGCGGTGCAGCGCCTCGAACGCGATCCATGCCACCAGCAGCAGCATCGCCAGCGCGTTGACGAACGCGGCCAGCGCCTCGGCGCGGCCGAAGCCGAACGAGTGGCGCGCCGAGGGCCGGCGCTTGGCGATCAGTTGGGCCAGCAGCGCCAGGCCGAGCGCGGCGGCGTCGGTGACCATGTGGCCGGCGTCGGAGATCAGGGCCAGCGAATTGGAGACAAAGCCGGCCAGCACCTCGACCACGGCGAAGCATAGTGTCAGGCCGAGCGCCCATGCCAGCGTG
This sequence comes from Massilia glaciei, assembly GCF_003011895.2. GTDB lineage: Bacteria > Pseudomonadota > Gammaproteobacteria > Burkholderiales > Burkholderiaceae_D > Telluria_A > Telluria_A glaciei. Next base: position 79,735 of record NZ_PXWF02000310.1, read on the forward strand.
GCCTTGCTGCGCTGCTCGCTGAAGTGGGCATGCTTGGCGTCGCCCGCGTGGTGGGCGTGCAGGTGGGAGGAGGGGGACTGGTCTTTTGTTTGCATCGGTGGCGTCAACTGTAAAGGATGCTGTTAGTGTAATGGAAAGGGGTGGCCGGCCGCTCGCGGCGGCGCGTTTTTCGCGGGCCCGGCGCAAGACGCTTTTGCCAAAAAAAACTGGCTTGGAACTGTCTTGAAAAAAGCACTTGTTTTTCTCGGAATGGCTCTCTATAATGCTGGTCTTCGGGCGGTTAGTTCAGCTGGTTAGAATACTTGGTCGACATCCAAGGGGTCGGGGATTCGAATTCCTCACCGCCCACCAGAATTTTTTTTAAGTGAAGTATCATAAGCAGTATAGAAGTCAAAAAGCAAGAGCGAGAAAGGCACCATGGTTATGACACCGCGAACTACAACGGAGTTGTTCCAGCGACGCTAGTCGAGGTGGATTCTTTTGCTCCAAGAAAAGATAAACGCGGCTTAGCCCGCGTTTTTTTTCGTCCGCATTTTCGTAAATCACTTTGTAAATTATTCCGCAATTTAATTGTTGGTCCTATAGTTTGTCTTTGTTCAGGAGAACAGCATGGTTTCAGTCCGCCTTCCCGATGGTTCCGAGCGCCAATTCGACGGCCCAGTCACCGTAGCCCAGGTCGCCGCCAGCATCGGCGCCGGCCTGGCCAAGGCGGCGCTCGCCGGCAAGGTCGACGGCAAGGTGGTCGACACCTCGCACCTGATCGAGCAAAACGCCGAACTGGCCATCATCACCGACAAGGACCCGGAGGGGCTCGACGTGATCCGCCATTCGACGGCCCACTTGCTCGCCTACGCCGTCAAGGAACTGTTCCCCGAGGCGCAGGTCACGATCGGCCCCGTGATCGAAAACGGTTTCTTCTACGATTTTTCGTACAAGCGCCCGTTCACGCCCGAAGATCTGGCCGCGATCGAAAAGAAAATGGCCGAGCTCGTCAAAAAGGACGAGAAGGTCACGCGCTCGGTCATGCCGCGCGACGAGGCGGTCGCCTATTTCAAGTCGATCGGCGAGCACTACAAGGCGGAGATCATCGCCTCGATCCCGGCCAACGAGGACGTGTCGCTGTACGCCGAGGGCGGCTTCACCGATCTGTGCCGCGGACCGCACGTGCCCAACACCGGCAAGCTCAAGGTCTTCAAGCTCATGAAGCTGGCCGGCGCCTATTGGCGCGGCGACTCCAAGAACGAGATGCTGCAGCGCGTCTACGGCACCGCCTGGGCCAAGAAGGAAGACCAGGAACTGTACCTGCACAACCTCGAGGAGGCCGAAAAGCGCGACCACCGCAAGCTCGGCAAGCAGCTCGACTTCTTCCATTTCCAGGACGAGGCGCCGGGTCTGGTGTTCTGGCATCCGAAGGGCTGGTCGATCTGGCAGCAGGTCGAGCAATACATGCGCCACAAATACCAGGTCAACGGCTACCAGGAGGTGAAGGCGCCGCAGATCCTCGACCGCACGTTGTGGGAAAAAACGGGCCACTGGGAAAACTACCGCGAGAACATGTTCTCGACGGACTCGGAAAACCGGTCCTACGCGCTCAAGCCGATGAATTGCCCCGGCCATGTGCAAATTTACAACGCCGGCATGCGCAGCTACCGCGACCTGCCGGTGCGCTACGGCGAGTTCGGCCAGTGCCACCGCAACGAGCCCTCGGGCGCGCTGCACGGCATCATGCGCGTGCGCGGCTTCACCCAGGACGACGGCCACATCTTCTGCACCGAGGAGCAGATCGAGGGCGAGGTCACGGCCTTCCACGCGCAGGCGATGGAGGTGTATGGCGACTTTGGTTTCAGCAACATCGACGTCAAGCTGGCGCTGCGCCCGGACAACCGGATCGGCTCCGACGAGGTGTGGGATGTGGCCGAGGAGTCGCTGCGTTCGGCGCTGCGCGCCTGCGGCGTGAGCTGGACCGAGTTGCCGGGCGAGGGCGCGTTCTACGGTCCGAAGATCGAATACCACCTCAAGGACAGCCTTGGCCGTCCGTGGCAGGTCGGCACGATGCAGGTCGATTTTTCGATGCCGGGCCGGCTTGGCGCCGAGTACAAGGCCAGCGACGACACCAAGAAGGTGCCGGTCATGCTGCACCGCGCGATCGTCGGCTCGCTCGAGCGCTTCATCGGCATCCTGATCGAGAACTGCGCCGGCGCCATGCCGCTCTGGCTCGCGCCGGTGCAACTTGCGGTGCTCAACATTTCGGACGCGCAAGCCCAATACGCAAAGGAATTGGCGGCCAAGTTGATCAAATCGGGGTTCCGCGTTCACCTCGATTTGCGGAACGAGAAGATAACCTATAAAATACGCGAACATTCCGTCCAAAAACTGCCGTATATCCTCGTGATAGGCGACAAAGAGCGGGATGCCAACACTGTGGCCGTGCGAGCGCGGGGCAATATCGATCTGGGCGTCATGTCCGTCGATGCCTTAGTCGAACGTCTCAAACACGAGATCGACGCCAAAGCTTAACGAGGAAACTCGCAGCGCGGCTTATTCATCAGATATTAAAAGGAAACAACATAGCTACTGACAAGTCACATCGCATCAACGGCGAGATCACCGCCCCTGAAATGCGTCTATCCGGGGTCGAAAACGAGCCGCTCGGCATTGTGAGCCTGGCCGAAGCTTTCCGCCTGGCCGAAGAAGCGAACGTCGATCTGGTGGAAATCGCGCCGACCGCGCAGCCACCGGTTTGCCGTTTGATGGACTACGGCAAGTTCAAGTATTCGGAGCAGAAGAAGGCCCACGAAGCGAAGCTGAAGCAGAAGATCATCCTCGTCAAGGAAGTCAAATTCCGTCCGGGCACCGATGACGGCGACTACAACATCAAGTTGCGCAACCTGATCAAGTTCCTCGACGAGGGCGACAAAACCAAGATCACGCTGCGCTTCCGCGGCCGCGAGATGGCCCACCAGGACATCGGCTTCCGCATGCTCGAACGCCTCAAGGCCGATCTTGAGCCGTACGGCCAAGTCGAGCAGTTCCCGAAGATGGAAGGCCGCCAGATGATCATGATTCTGTCGCCAAAGAAGAAAAAGTAAGAGCAGAAAGTCGAAAATGGGGTCAGAGTCGAATTGTTTGCAATTGTTGCAAATAATTCGACTCTGGCCCCATTTTTTTTGCCCCATTTTTTTGCAATTGTTGCAAACAATTCGACTCTGCCCCTATTTTTTTGGTTCGCCGCTTGGGTGAACTGTGATAAAATCTGCGCTTCCTGTTTTTCTTAGCGGGAAATGTACGATGTGGCGGACTCGCATCCGCCGCAAACAAGTGAAAGCAGGCATCTAAGTGCAGCAGTTTGTTGCCACCTGCAATCCTGTTAAATAATGGAGCTGTCTCAAGGACAGAACTGCTATGCCTAAAATGAAGACCAAAAGCTCTGCGAAGAAACGTTTTCGCGTGCGTCCAGGTGGAACCGTCAAGTCGGGTCACGCTTTCAAGCGCCACATCCTGACCAAGAAGACCACCAAGAGCAAGCGCCAATTGCGCGGGATCACCAATGTCGATGCAGCTGACGTCCGTTCCGTCATGCGCATGATGCCAACAGCCTAACCTCATACCAAGGAGATACTATGCCTAGAGTAAAACGTGGGGTTACAGCTCGTGCCCGTCATAAGAAAATTCTTGTACAAGCTAAAGGCTACCGTGGTCGCCGCAGCAAGGTATATCGCGTCGCCAAGCAAGCAGTCATGCGCGCCGGCCAATATGCCTACCGCGATCGCCGCAACAAGAAGCGCGTGTTCCGTCGCTTGTGGATCGCCCGTATCAACGCCGCTTCCCGTGAGCATGGCGTGACGTACAGCGTGTTCATGAACGGCCTGAAAAAAGCAGCGATCGAACTGGACCGTAAAGTCCTGGCCGACATGGCTGTGATGGACAAGCCGGCGTTCGCCGCCATTGTCGCCGCGGTAAAGGCAAAGATCGCCGCGTAAGCACGGTCATTGTTTGATTGCGAGCGCCGCCCCCGGGTGGCGCGAAAAGAGCGGGGCAAAGGTTCAAACCTGTGCCCCGTTTTTGATTGTGGCGCCCGGCGCCCGTCCCCGTACAAAGCACAGGAATAACATGAACCCGCTGGAAGAACTGGTCGCCTCCGCGCAGGCTGATTTTATCGCCGCCGACGACGCCGCCGCGCTCGAAAACGCCAAAGCCAAATACCTGGGCAAGACCGGCCAGATCACCGAACAGATGAAGGGGCTCGGCAAGCTCGACCCGGAACAGAAAAAAATCCAGGGCGCCGTCATCAACGGCGCCAAGGTGCGGATCGAGGCGGCGCTGACGGCCCGGCGCGACGCGTTGGCCGACATCGTGCTGCAGGCGCGCCTGAACGCCGAGGCGATCGACGTCACGCTGCCCGGGCGCGGGCGCTCGATGGGCGGGATCCATCCGGTCATGCGCAGCTGGGAGCGGGTCGAGGAGATCTTCCGCTCGATCGGCTTCGACGTCGCCGACGGCCCCGAGATCGAGACCGACTGGACCAACTTCACGGCCCTCAACAGCCCCGAGAACCATCCGGCGCGCTCGATGCAGGACACCTTCTACATCGACGACAAGGACGCCACCGGCAAGCCGCTGCTGCTGCGCACCCACACCAGCCCGATGCAGGTGCGCTACGCGCGCACCCACACCCCGCCGATCAAGGTGATCGCGCCGGGCCGCACCTACCGCGTCGACAGCGACGCGACCCACTCGCCGATGTTCCACCAGGTCGAGGGCCTGTGGATCGCCGAGGACATCAGCTTCGCCGACCTCAAGGGCGTGTACCTCAATTTCGTCAAGGCCTTCTTCGAGACCGACGACCTGCAGGTGCGCTTCCGCCCCTCGTACTTCCCGTTCACCGAGCCGTCGGCGGAGATCGACATCGCCTTCGGCAGCGGCCCGCTCAAGGGCAAATGGCTCGAGGTCTCGGGCGCCGGCCAGGTGCATCCGACGGTGGTCAAAAACTTCGGGCTGGACCCCGAAAAATTCATCGGTTTCGCGTTCGGCTCCGGCCTCGAGCGCCTGACCATGCTGCGCTACGGGATCAACGACCTGCGCCTGTTCTACGAGGGCGACCTGCGTTTCCTCAAGCAGTTTAACTGACCTCGGCGGGCGCGCCCGGCGCCCCGCTCCCGCTCCACACCGAATCTTGTCGCACAAGGCTGAGAAAAATATGCAATTTTCCGAAAACTGGCTCCGCACCATGGTCGACCCGAAGATGACTTCGGACGAACTGGCCCACCTGCTCACCATGTCCGGCCTCGAGGTCGAGGAGGTCGAGGCGGTCGCGCCGCCGTTCTCGAACGTGGTCGTGGCCGAGGTGATGGAGGTGGTGCGCCACCCGAACGCGGACCGGCTCAATGTCTGCAAGGTCAATGTCGGCACCGGCACCCACCTCAACATCGTGTGCGGCGCGCCCAATGTGCGCGCCGGCATGAAGGCCGTGTGCGCGATGGCCGGCGCGGTGCTGCCGCCGGGCCTTGATGGCAAGCCGTTCGAGATCAAGGTGGGCGAGCTGCGCGGGGTCGAGTCGCAGGGCATGATGTGCTCGGCGCGCGAACTCAAACTGTCGGACGAGGCGGCCGGCCTGCTCGAGTTGCCGGCCGACGCGCCGGTCGGCCAGAACATCCGCGACTACCTCGCCCTCAACGACCTCAAGTTCACCATCAAGCTGACCCCGAACAAGGCCGACTGCCTGTCGGTGCTGGGCGTGGCGCGCGAGGTCTCGGCGCTCACCGGCGCCGCGCTGCACGTGCCGACCGCGCGCGCGGTCGCCGTCACCAGCGACGAGGTGCTGCCCGTGACGATCGGCGCGCCGGACCTGTGCGGGCGCTTTTCGGGGCGCGTGATCCGCGGCCTGAACGCCAAGGCGGCCACGCCCGACTGGATGCGCCAGCGCCTCGAGCGCAGCGGCCAGCGTCCGCTGTCGGCGCTGGTCGACATCTCGAACTACGTCATGCTCGAACTGGGCCGTCCGTCGCACGTGTTCGACCTCGCAAAAATCGACGGCGCTCTCGAGGTGCGCTGGGGGCGCAAGGGCGAGACGCTCAAACTGCTCAACGGCAGTACGGTCGAGGTCGACGAATGGATCGGCGTGATCGCCGCAGGCGGCCAGCTCGAGTCGCTCGCCGGCATCATGGGCGGCGACTCGGCCGCCGTCTCGCTCGAGACCGAGGACATCTACCTCGAGGCCGCGTTCTGGTGGCCTAACGCGATCCAGGGCCGCGCGCGGCGCTTCAATTTCTCGACCGACGCGGCGCACCGCTTCGAGCGCGGCGTCGATTTCGCCACCACGGTCGAGCACATCGAGCGCATCACCGCGCTGATCGTCGAGATCTGCGGCACCTTTGCTACCCGCGTCGGCCCGGTCGACGACCAGAGCGTCAACCTGCCCAAGCGCGAGCCGGTCGTGATGCGCACCGCGCGCGCGCAAAAGGTCATCGGCGTCAAGATCGACGACGCCATGGTGGCAGACATCTTCACCCGCCTCGGGCTGCCGTTCGCGCACAGCGAGGGCCGCTTCGCCGTGACGGCGCCGTCGTACCGCTTCGACATCGAGATCGAGGAGGACCTGATCGAGGAGGTCGCGCGCGTGTACGGCTTCGAGAACATCCCGGCCAACGCGCCGGTCGCGCCCAACACCATGCGCATCGCGCCCGAGGACACCCGTTCGATCTGGGCGGTGCGCCACCAGCTGGCCGACCTCGGCTACCAGGAGGTGGTCAACATGAGTTTCGTCGATGCCGCCTGGGAGCTTGATTTCTCGGCCAACCTTGACCAGATCAGGCTGCAAAACCCGATCGCGAGCCAGATGAACGTGATGCGCTCGTCGCTGATCGGCTCGCTCGTGGCCAATGTGCGCTACAACCTGAACCGCAAGGCGGGCAGGGTGCGCGCGTTCGAGGTCGGGGCCATTTTCAGGCGCAACGGCGCGGCCGTCGACGGCGCCCTGTCGGTGGCCGGTTTCGACCAGCCCAAGCGGGTCGGCGCGATCGCCTACGGCCCCGCGTTGGACGAGCAGTGGGCGGCGCCGGCGCGCGCGGTCGACTACTTCGACGTCAAGGCCGACCTCGAGGCGATGTTCGCGCCGCGCGTGCTGCGCTTCGTCAAGACCGCGCACCCGGCGCTGCATCCGGGCCGTTCGGCCGCGGTCGAACTCGACGGGGTTGAGATCGGCTTCATCGGCGAGCTCCATCCGCGCTGGCTGCAAAAATACGACCTGCCGCAGGCGCCGGTCCTGTTCGAGGTCGACGCGGCCGCGCTCCAGCACAAGCCGTTGCCAAGTTACAACGCGATTTCGAAGTTCCCGGGCGCCACGCGCGACCTGTCGCTGCTGGTGCCGCAGGCGCTCGCGGTGCAGGCGCTGCTCGACACATTCACCGCCGAGTTGCAGGTAATGCCCAATGGAAATATTGTGCAAGCCATTGTTTTGTTTGATGAATATCGCGGAAAAGGTCTCGCCGACGATGAAAAAAGCCTTGCATTCCGCTTTAGCTTGCAAGATACTCAAAACACCTTGCAGGACGATGTGGTCGACGCCGTTTTGGGCGCGATGACCGCGGCGGCCGTGCAAAAACACGAGGCGAGATTGCGTGCTTGACACTGACACTGACACTGACACTGACATTCACACCGACCTCGACCCATCCCGGACCACGCTTCAAATAAGGCAGGGCAGCATCATCAATAACAACGACGTTGATTCGGCCGTACTCCAGTCCGCCCTGGCGGCCGATTTGCACCGCGCCATGCTCGTGGCCAAGGTGCGCCAGGCGGCCGAGAAGGACTTGCCGACCCTGACCAAGGCCGAGCTCGCCGAGCTGCTGTTCGAGCAGGTCGGGCTCAACAAGCGCGAGGCGAAGGACATGGTCGAGACCTTCTTCGACGAGATCCGCAACGCGCTCGAACGCGGCGAGGCCGTCAAGCTGTCCGGTTTCGGCAATTTCCAGCTGCGCGACAAGCCGCAGCGGCCCGGGCGCAACCCCAAGACCGGCGAGGAAATCCCGATCACGGCGCGCCGCGTCGTGACCTTCCATGCGAGCCAGAAGCTCAAGGTCATGGTCGAAGAAACCAGCCCGCTGGCGCGCGCCGCCTGATTGAGCGAGCACCAACTGGCATCAGGCCGCGGCGCCCCGCGGCCCGGGTTTCCACCGGAGTCCAATTGATATGAACGACCGCCCCAGCAAGACCGATCTCGTGGTGTTGCCATCGATTCCCGCCAAGCGCTATTTCACGATCGGCGAGGTCAGCGAATTGTGCGGCGTCAAACCGCACGTGCTGCGCTACTGGGAACAGGAATTCACGCAGCTCAAGCCGGTCAAACGCCGTGGCAACCGCCGCTACTACCAGCACCACGAGGTGCTGCTGATCCGCCGCATCCGTGAACTTCTGTACGAGCAGGGCTTCACGATCAGCGGCGCTCGCAACAAGCTCGACAGCCGGGCCGGCCAGGCCCCGGAGGCGGAAGGCGTTGGCGCGCCGGCGGCCCGCCCGGCGCCCGACTGCGCGGCGCTGCGGCACGAGCTCGGCGAGATCCTCGCGCTGCTCAGGGGCGCGCCGTAAAGCCGGATCGCCGCCGCGGTCTGTCGGCCGGCCCGCGGCGCGCTTTTACAGGTGAACTGAACACGCGGCTCGTGCGTTGTCTAACGTGCAGTGGAGCCGCACGCCGTGATGATAGAATCAACCATGCTTTTTCAAGCGCTGTTTTCAAAAGCCAATGACTCGACGCATGTGCAGCACGCCGGCAAGCAGTTCGCCGCGTGCGCTTTCCTGCAGCTAGAGAACTTAAAGGAAAGACGATGATACGCGTTGCCATTTGTGACGATCACCAGATAGTACGGGCAGGATTCAAACAGATTTTCTCCTCGGCCTCCGACTTCGACGTCGTGGCCGAGGGCGCGACCGGGCGCGAGGCGCTCGACATCGCGCGCCGCGAGATCTGCGACGTGCTCTTGCTCGACATCGCCATGCCCGACCAGAGCGGCATCGACATCCTGCGCACGATCCGCCAGGGCCAGCCCAATCTGCCCGTGCTCATCTTGTCTGGCTACCCGGCGCAGCAGTACGCGCTGAACCTGTTCAAAATGGGCGCCAATGGCTACCTCAACAAGGAGTGCGAGGCCGACGAGCTCAAAACGGCCGTGCGCACCGTCTTCCAGGGGCGCCGCTATGTGTCCTCGACGGTCGGCGAACTGCTCGCGCAAAGTTTCGACCGCGACCCCAACACGGCGCTGCACACCGAATTGTCCGACCGCGAGTTCCAGGTGTTCCTGCGCCTGGCCAAGGGCGCGACCGTATCCGACATCGGCGTCGCCCTGTCGCTGAGCATCAAGACGGTGTCGACCTACCGCACCCGCATCATGGAAAAAATGGGATTGCAGTCCAACAGCGACCTCACCTATTACGCGATGAAGAACAATCTGCTCGACTGAGAGGCGCCCGTTTATCCGCCTCCCGCTAAGCCGGCCCGAGAAGGCCGGCTTTGTTGCTTCTGAATAATATCTATTGTTAAAACCCCTCGTACCGCGCTCAACGCCGTCCAATAAACAACAACGTGCCCGCGCACGTCGCGCCGGGCGTGGCTGCGCCCGTGCGCGGTCCGGTCTATAATTGCCCCCAGACTTGTTCTGCGGCGAGCAAAAGGAAACACACGATGTATTTCACGACCGACCCGAAAGGCACGCCGACGCTGCCGTTCTACAAGACGATGTTGTGCCTGATCTGCGTGATGATCCTGATCGTCAACGGGGTTAGCCTGGTGCACAATCTCGCTTCGCTCAAGGGCGCCAACGAACTGCAAAGCCGCACCGCGCGCGTGATCGACCGGGTCCAGTACCTGAACGTGCTCATGATGGACGCCGAGAGCAGCCTGCGCGGCTATTTCCTGTCCGGCTCCGAGGTCTACCTCGGGCCCTTGCGCACGGCCGAGAAGGACACCGCGCCCCTGCTGGCCGACCTCGACGAGCTGCTCGTCGAGCATCCCTCGCAGCGCAAGAACCTGGCGCAGCTGCGCACCCTGGTCGAGCGCAAGCTGGCCGGCATGGGGCAGGCGCTCGCGGTCTACCGCGCCGGCGGGCTCGGCGACATCGTCAAGATCGCCGAAACGTCCGACAGCGGCAGCGCCATGGACGAGATCGGCCTGCAGGTGGTGATCATGGTGCAGGAGCAAAACGAGCTGCTGGCAGGCCGCAGCGCCGCCTTTTACGCGCAATACCAGAACGCCGCCATGCTCGGCGTGCTCATCAACGTGGCCGCGATCCTCGTCATCGTGCTGTTCTACCGCCTGATCCGGAGCAGCTTCGTGGCGCGCGTGGCGACCCAGCGCGCGCTTGTCAACGCCAACGAGAACCTCGAAACGACGGTCGCCATGCGCACCGAGCAGTTGTCGGTGCTGTCGCGCCACCTGATCAGCGTGAGCGAGGAGGAAAAGGCGCGCCTGGCGCGCGAATTGCACGATGAGCTGGGCGCCAACCTGACCTCGATCAATATGGACCTCAACGCCGTCTGCGACCGCCTGCGTGGGCGCGAGCCGGCGCTCGCGGCGATGCTCGATCGCGCGCGCGCGACCCTGGTCGGCACGGTAGAGCTGAAACGGCGCATCGTCGAGAACCTGCGGCCCAGCCTGCTGGACAACCTCGGCCTCGAGGCCGCGCTCAACAGCTATTGCGCCGAGTTCGGCAGCGTGACGCGGCTCGATTGCGAACTGCTCGTCGAGGGCGAGCTCGACGACGCGGGCCCGATGCAGGCGATCGCGGTGTTCCGGATCGTGCAGGAGGCGCTCAACAACATCGCCAAGTACGCGCAGGCGGGCACCGTCATCGTGCACCTCGCGCGCGCGCCGGCCGGCCTGTCGCTCGAGATCAGCGACGACGGCGTCGGCATCGATGTCGATGCGGCCAGCAAGCCAAAATCGCACGGGCTGCTTGGCATGCGCGAGCGCGCGATGCTGCTTGGCGGATATTTCAAAGTGGGGCGGGGCGTGAACGGGGTTGGAACCTGCGTCGAGGCGTTCATTCCACTGCCGGCGCAGGCGACGTCGCCGCATGTCGAGCTGGCGGCCGCGCCACTGCGCGCCGCCGAGGGGCTGGTTTGACGCCGTGACGGGGGCGGCCGGGGTCGGGTTCGCGCCCGCTTCAGACCCGGTTCAGGAACGTCGCAAATGCGGCGCGATCGGGGTTCGCTAACGGGGCAATCCCGGGGCAATCACGGCGCAATCGGGCTTCAAGACCGGTTCGAGCGCGGCGCAAGCGCGCAAGGCGCCGCCTGGTCCAAGCTGAATCCGGCCGCCCGGACCTCGCAGGGATTAAGCAACGCTCGATTCAGCGCGCCACGTCGGTCAGCAGGCGGTCGTATTCGGTTTTGGCGACCTTGTAGCATTCGCCCGCGTAGGCCTCGAGGCCATGCCGGTCGATGACCGTGATGTTGCCGCGGCGGTAGGTGATGAGCCCGTCGTCCTGCAGTTTGCCGGCGGCCGCGGTGATGCTTTCGCGGCGTACGCCGAGCATGATCGAGATGAGCTCCTGCGTGACCTTGAGTTCGTTCGACGGCGAGCGGTCGAGGCGGTCGAGCAGCCAGCGGCACAGCTTTTGTTCGATCGAGCTGTGGCGCCCGCCGACGGCGTTTTGGGCCATCTGCGCGAACAGCGCGTTGGTGTAGCGCATGAGCAGTTGGGGCAGGGCGCCGCCCTGGTTGAAGGCGTCGCGCAAAAACTGGGTCTTGAGGCGGTAGCCGTAGCCGGCGCTCTGGACGACGGCGCTGCACATGGCGCGCTCGCCCATGAACAAGGACATGCCGACCACGCCCTCGTGGCCGATCACGGCGATTTCGGTCGTGGCGCCGTCCTCCATGACGTACAGCAGGGAAACGATGGCGGTGGTGGGGAAGTACACGTTTTCGAGCTTGCTGCCGTACTCGAACAGTTCTTTGCCGAACGGCAGGGCGACCAGCTCGAGGTGCTCGGACAGCATTTCGAGGTCGGCGTGGGGCAGGGCGGCGAGTAATTCGTTTTGCTGGATGCCGCTGAAGCTGACGACGGGCTTGGAGGCGATTTTTAATTCCTGGGCACTCAAGGGAAGCTGATTGAGCGTTTGCGCCTTTTGCGCGGTCGCATCAAGTTGAGTATTGTTCATGTTTTCCCTCACTATTCTCTACACCACATCGGACGATCCGCCAACGCGGCACATGCCGGTCCCGCCCGGCCGGGCCAGGACGGTGGATCGCGCTGTGTGTACATTAAATCTATAGTCCGTTGCCGAACATAAGATTAGCAGTCGCCCCGGTGTAGGCTTGGGTCATATTATTTTGTGGGACTGGTCCTACTGGAGAAAAATGCGCTTTTTCGGCGTTTTTCCGCGTCCATGCATAAACTTTCGCTAACGGGCATGTCGAGCAGGCATCCCCGCCCGATCCCCCCCCTTGGGCGCGGGCATCAAATGCCCCATAATGCGCAACAGGGGGCGGCAGCGGGCCGCCGCCACGCACATTCACGGCGGATCGCATGCACGTACTACTGGTGGAAGACGACGCCATCCTGGCCGACGGCCTCACGCGCGTGTTGCGCGGCCACGCCATCGCGGTCGAGGTGGTCGCAAACGGCAACCTGGCCGACCAGCTGCTCAAGGGCAGCGCGGCCGACGTCGTCGTGCTCGACATCGGCCTGCCCGGCCTCGACGGCTTCGAGGTGGTGCGCCGCCTGCGCGCGCGCGGCAGCGTTCTGCCGGTGCTGCTGCTGACGGCGCGCGACGCGGTCGAGGACCGCGTGCGCGGGCTCGAGCTGGGCGCCGACGACTACCTGGTCAAGCCGTTCGCCACCGCCGAGCTGGTCGCGCGCATCCGCGCGCTGGCGCGGCGCAACGCGCCGCGCCCGGCCATGCTGGCGCTCGGCGCGCTCACGCTCGACACCGAGACCCGGCGCGCGCACGTCGGCGGGCGCCCCGTCGAGTTGTCGGTGCGCGAATGGGCGGTGCTCGAATACCTGCTGCACCACGCGGCACGGGTGGTGTCGAAGCAGCAGATCATCGACGCCATCCTGCCTTGGGGCAACGACCTGACCCTCAACGCGGTCGAGGTCTACATCTCGCGCCTGCGCCTCAAGATCGGCGAGGCCGGGGTCACCATCCGCACCATCCGCGGCTTCGGCTACATGCTTGAGCTGGCGTGAGATGAACAGCATCCGGGTGCGCCTGCTCAGGTGGCTGATCGGGCCGATCTTGCTGATCAACATCGCCGGCGCCGCGCTGGCCTACGTGCTGGCCTGGACCCCGGCCCAGCTGGCCTTCGACCAGGGCCTCGGCGACGCCGCCTCGGCCCTGCTGGCGCGCCTCAAGCCGGGCCCGGGCCGGCCGCTGCTCGACCTGCCCGAGCAGGCCGAGCAGGTGCTGCGCACCGACGCCACCGACGCCATCTATTTCGTGGTGCGCGACGGCGGCGGCCGGCTCGTCGCCGGCGACGCCGACTTCCCGGCGCTGGCCGGCGCCGCCGCCGCGCCCGCCTACGACGGCGTGATGCGCGCCGAGCCGGTGCGCATCGGCACGCTGACGGCGCGGGTCGGGCCGCACACGGTGCAGATCGGGGTCGCCAAGACGCTGCGCAAGCGGCTGCAGGTGCGCGCGGCGATCGTGCGCGCCCTTTTGCTGCTCGAGGGCATGTTCACGCTGGCCCTGGTCGGCCTGATCTGGCTGTCGGTGACCAACGGCCTCAAGCCGCTGTGGCGCCTGCGCGCCGACCTCAACGCGCGCGCCGGCGACGAGCTGGCCCCGATCGAGGCCGGCCAGGTGCCCTACGAGCTCGCGCCCGTGGTGACCGCCTTCAACGGCCTGCTCGGCAAGGTGCGCGCCGGGGCCCGGGCCCAGCAGGACTTCCTGGCCGACGTCGCGCACCAGCTGCGCACCCCGCTGGCCGGGCTCGCGCTGCAGCTCGAGTGGCTCAGCGCGCGCCACGCGAACGACCCGGAGTCGGTCCACTCGATCCGCCTGATGCTGCTCGCCGGCGAGCGTATGATCCGCCAGACCAAGCAGCTGCTCGCGCTCGCGCGCGCCGAACCGGCCCATTTCGAGAAGGCCCGCCTCGGCCAGCTCGACCTGGCCGCGCTGGTGCAGGAGTCGATCCAGTATTTCGTCGAGGAGGCGGGCAAAAAGGGCATCGACATCGGTTTCGACCTCGAACCGACCATGGTCGCGGGCGAGCGCTTCCTGCTGCGCGACCTGGTCGACAACCTGGTCGACAACGCGGTGCGCTACACGCCGCCGGGCGGCACCGTCACGGTGCGCGTGCGCGCCGAGGGCGGGGCGGGCCTGCTGCGGGTCGAGGATTCGGGGCCGGGGATCGCGCCGCACCGGCGCGTTCTGGTGTTCAACCGCTACGTGCGGCTCGACGAGAAGAGCAGCGGCAGCGGTCTGGGGCTGGCGATCGTGCGCGACATCGCGCTCGCGCACGGGGCCGAGATCGCGCTCGGGGACCATGCCGGCGGCGCCGGGCTGGTCGTCACGGTGCGCTTCCCGCGCGCCTGAGAGGCCGGCCGGCGCCCGCGCGCGCAAAAAAACAGGCCGCCTGGCGGCGGCCCGAAGCAAAAAGGGGCGGGGTCAAAGCGGGGCGCCGGCCTGATCGCCGGGCCCCGCCGGGCTTTCAGTCGCCCGAGGTGTAGATGTAGGTGCGCTTGCGCTTGCGCGAGATCGTCGTGCTTTTGAGCTGGGACTCGATCGGGCCGGTGACGCTTTCGCCCGTTTTCTTGACCGCGCCTATGATCACCGAGACGTACTTGCCGCCGACCTTGACGCTCGAGGCGAGCACCGGCGAGGGCGGCAGGCCGCCGCCGGCGAAGATCGACGAGCGGGTCCCGCCGCAGATGCCGTCGACGCCGATCGCGCCCGAGCCGTTGAGCAGGTTGACCCAGTAGCCGCGCGCCTCGCCCAGCGAGGTGGCGCAGGTGCCGACCGCGTCGGGCAGCGGACGGTTGGTGCTGAAGGTGGCCATGCCGCCGCTGATCAGGGCCGTGGTGACGGTCTGCTCGCCCGCCTGCAGGTCCATGAACCAGCCCTTCAGGCCCGAGCCCGGAATCGCCTTCGGCGCCGCGCAGCCGAGGTCGGTGGTGGCGTCGCGCATCGCGTCGAGGCTCTGCGTGGGGGTCGAGGCCGGCAGGGTCAGGTCGTCCGCGTACACATAGAAGCGGTTGGTCACGCCCGCGTAGGGGTAGTGCTTGGCCAGCGGATGCTCGCGGTCGCCGCTGCCGATGGCCACGTAGACGCTCGTCTTGGAGGTGAACAGCGCCGGCGCGAACAGGAATTTGCGTCCGGCCCCGGCCGTGGTCGAGGCCACCTTGCGCGACGGCAGCACGGTGATGCCGGCGAGGATAGGCAGCGCCACGCGGGTGGTCGGGCCGTCGATGAAGTCGACCCGGTAGATCCCGCCGCCGGTGGTCGCGGCGTACGCGTAGTCGGCCTTGCCGTCGTTGTCGATGTCCGACAGGCTGATGTCGCCGGCCACCGAGCGGTCGGTCGGGGCCGTGGCGAGGAGCGTGCCGTCCTGGGCGTCGAACAGGTAGATCGCGTTGCCGGTGGTCGAGCCGCAGGCGGGCGTCTTGCTGTCCTCGTCCTCGCACTCGTCGTAGCCGCCGCCGATGACCAGCACCGGCCTGGTGGTCGAATAGCCCTTGATGAAGGCCACCACCGGGGTCGACCAGGTCTGGCCGATGCCTTTCAGTTTGGCGTCGGTGCAGTCGGCGTCGCCGGCGTCGCGGCAGCCGGCCTTCCACATGAATTTCGGCGTGGTCCTGCTTTTCACGTCGATCGCGTAGAGCATGCGTCCGCCGCGGCGCATGGTCGGGTAGATCCAGATGTTGCTGTTGTTCTCATCCTGGTACACCCCGGTCGAGCCGTCAAAGAAGTAATCCTTGGGACTGGTGCCGCCGGTGTCGTTGTTGGCGTACCTGACCAGGTCGGTGTTGGTCTTGAGCCGCTCGAGTTTGCCGGCATGCTCGCTGGCCACGAAGGACCATTGCTCGACGCCGGAATCGGCGTCGACGGCGCGGAAGGCGCCGTCGTTGGCGCCGTAGTACACGGTGACCTGGTCGACGGCGGTGCCGCTGTAGTTGATCGGCAGCGGCCGCGAGTGGATCACGTCTCCGTGGATCGACGGCCGCGTCGTGGTCGCGGAGGCCTCGGCCGCCTTTTCCTTCATCATGTCCGCGCCCTTGGTGAAATCGACCAGCGCGGTGTCCCCAAGGCCGATCGTGGCGGCCGTGAACGGGACGAAATCGGCGCTTCCGTTCTGGGTCAGCATGTTCCGGTTGAGGTTGTTCATGGTGGCGTTGTTGGCCTTGATGTTGCCTTGGCGCAGCACCTGGGCGGCGCCGCCCTTTTCAACCTGCGGGCCGTCCGGCGCGTCCGAGTACGGCAGGTAATTGGCGCTGTCGCAGCTGCCGACCGGGTCCGGCTTCATGGTGATGCCGTCCCAGTAGCCCTTGCCGTCCTTGGCGCTGTCGGTGGTCCAATAGCTGTGGGCGCACGGGGTCACGAAGCCGGTCAGGCTGTTGACCGCGGCCAGGCCGTTCATGTCGCCGAGGTCGATCGAGCCACCCGCGCCCTTGATCAGCTGGTAGCGCTTGAGGTTGCCGAACCAGCGCGGCTTGGCTTCGGGGTCGGGACGGAACATGCCGATGAACACCTGGTTCGCGTTCTGCGAGCGGTTGGTCGCCGACACCGGCAGGCTGGTCGAGGCGAAGCTGCTGTTGATGGCCTGGATCTCGGAGAACACGCTGGTGAGCGCGTCGACGATCGCGTTCTGGTCCTTGGCGGCGAAGTACTTGCCGCCGCCGTGCTTGGCCATGCTCAGCAGCAGCGCGGTGTGATCGGCGCTCGGCTTCTTGTTGTACACGTCGATGGTGTAGGTGGTCACGAGCGGACGGAAGTCGCCCAGCGCCGCGCCCTTCATGCGCACGCCCTTCTGGTACAGCATCTTGGCCCACTCGTCGGCGTAGCGGCCCGGGACGGTGTCGGCGATGGTGCCGTCGCCGATGGTCGCGGTGGTCACGATGTCGGTGCTGACCACGTTGTACTGGTTGGTGTTGATGGCGCAGAATTTGCCGCTCGTCGAGGTCGGCGCGTTGTTGTAGGTGCAGCTGACATTGGCGATGCCGACGCACTGGCTGGCGTAGTCGTCCGTGCTGGCCGGCCCGCTCGCGTAGCAGCCGGTCGTCGTGCCGAGCACCTTGCTCGAGGTGTAGGCCGGCACCGAGGCGCTGCTGGTGCTCGTCGGCACCGCGCTTTGGGTGATCGTGTATTGGTTCTTGGGGGTGGCGGTGCGGGTGACCAGCACCTTGAACTTCTGGCCGCCGCAGCTGGCGCCGAGCGCGCCGTCGTAGGTGCACGTGTTGTTGGCCGGGCAGGTCGCGTCGAGCCCGCCCTTATCCGTGGTCGTGAGCTTGTTCCAGAAGAGGTTCGAGGTGCCGACGCCCTTGTAGCAGGCGCTCGCGAAAGCGTTCGCGGTGGTCGGCGTGGTGCTGCCGACGGCCGCGCCAACGCTGTAGGTGCACGAGTAGCTCGTCACCACGGTCTCGCCGCCGCTGGTGGTGCTGGTGCTGGCCGGGCACGCGAGGGTGCCGCGGTCGCCCGAGGGCACGTCCGCCGCGCTCGCGTAGAAGCCCGTGCTCGGGGCGGTGGTGGCGACGGCCGCGCCGACCACCGGTGCGGCGCCGCCGGCCGGGTGGTTGGTCGTCTGCACCACGGTGTAGCTGCTGGTGCCGGCGGCGCAGGTCTGGCCGGCGGCCGGGGCCGCCGCGCCGATGCTGCAGCCCTCGGAGGCGAGGGCGCACCGGGCGGCGTAGGACGCAATGCCGGCCTCGGCCGCGGCGCTGCTCGCGTAGCAGGCGGCCGTGGTGCCGAGCGTCCTGACCACCGGACTGGCCGTGCTGCTGATGGTCGAGGGCATCAGCAGCGGCGTCACGGCTGTGCCGTTGAGGTCGTTCAACGCGGCCAGATTGGGCGCCCCGTCCGGGGTCGGGCCGTTGGGGTCGGGGTTGCCGATGAAGATGATGAAGTTCTTGCCGCAGGTCTCGCCGGGATCGAGCGGCGACTTGAAGGTCCCGTAGGCCGAGGTGTAGCCGAACTCGTCGGCCCGGTCGGCGTCGGTCGCGCCCGGGGCGAACGCGCTGTCGCCGGCGAAGTAGTTGTGCGCGTCGTACATCAGGTTGCCGTAGCCCAGGCCCGAGGCGGCCTTCTCCCCGGGGCCGTTGATGGCGCCGTAGGCGGTCAGCATCTGGCCCTTGAGGTAGTTGTAGTTGCTGGTGCCGTCGGCGCGCAGCTCGGTCGGGCCCATCGGCAGCACGGCCGAGCGGATGAAGCCGCCGTTGTCGGATTTGGTGCCGTTGGTGACGAACTCCATCACCCCGACCCGCACGTCGGCGCCGAGCAGGGGCACCGACTGGATGATCGCCATCACCTCGGCCTCGCCCTGCTTCATGGGGGTGTTGCTGGGGGCGCCGCTGGTGAAGGCCTGGTCGTTGCGCGACCAGTTGGAGGTGTTGTCGAGCACGATCAGGATGCGCGGCTTGGCCGCGTTGCCCGCCGACTTGCCCGTGAAGATGTCGATGTCCTCGGCGATCGCGAGCGGCGCCGCGGCGAGCATGCTGGCACCGAGCGCGAGCGCCGCCAGTGTCGGTCCGTTGTAAATTTTCATGGCACCCTCTTTCATGGACAGAAGTTTTCTACTACGTTGTTGTCGACGCGGACCGCGACCCCCTGGGTCACGCTGACCTGCGCCTCGGTCAGCACATCGGTGGCCACGGCGGTGATGTCCCACGTGGTGTCCGAGCAATCCGAGTTGCCCGTGTTCGAGCCCTGGATGCCGGTCATCAGGTTGCCGTTGCTGCATTTGTCGTCGTCCGCGACCCCGAGCGTGAGGTCGTTGTTCTTGATCGCCTGGACCTTGGCGCACACCGGTGTCGGCGCCAGCACCACGTTGACGTCGGCCGTGCCGTCGCCGTTGCTGTCGACGCAGCGCTGGTTGGCCGGGCCGCAGGTGGCCGCGAGCGCCGCCGCCGGGTCGTCGGTGAAATTGGGCGAGCTGATGACCTCCTCGAGCGTCTCGCGCGCGGCCGCGATGGCCTCGTCGCGCTGCTGCATGTTGGCCACCACCTGCAGGTTCGATTTGCCCA
Source organism: Massilia glaciei (assembly GCF_003011895.2). Lineage (GTDB taxonomy): Bacteria > Pseudomonadota > Gammaproteobacteria > Burkholderiales > Burkholderiaceae_D > Telluria_A > Telluria_A glaciei. Next base: position 98,906 of record NZ_PXWF02000310.1, read on the forward strand.
GGTTGAAGCTGGTCAGGGCCAGCATGGTCAACAGCACGAGCATGATCAGGGCGGTGATCAATGTGATGCCGCGCTGGCGTTGCGGGCGCGGCGGGCGCGGGTGGCCGTTCATGGCATCCTCCTTCCGACCGGGTTGGCCATGCTGGCGACGGCCTGGAACACGTGCCGCTTGTAGCCGTCGGCCTTGGTGACGACGATGTCGTTGCCGTTGACGTCGGCGCCCAGCGTGTAGGTCTTGCCCGCCTTGTAGCCCGGGCTGGCCTGGAGGTTGCGCGCCAGCAGGCTGATCTTGACCGAGACCACGTCGCGCCAGCCCTGCGCCGTCGCCGGGCTGGCGCTGTAGCTGTCGGCCACGCCGTCGGCGGGGAGCGCGTTGTCGATGCCGTATTGCAGCTGCAGGTTCTCGATGCCCTCGACCAGAGGCACCACGTTGAACTCGAGCGCCCCGCCGTCGGTCGCCTCGAGCTCGGCGCGCTTGAGGGTCGGGATGCCGTCGCTGCCGACGCCGTTGTTGGCCACGTAATAGATGTGGACCAGGTAGCGCCGCACCACCGCCGTCGTCAGGCAATCCTTCCTGGTGCGCGTCATGGCCGTCTTGGCGATCGCGAGCGCGTAGTGGTCGCCGGCGTCGCCGCTGTCGAGTTCGAGCTTGTTGTTGCACAGCGAGGCCTGGAAGAACGGGCCGGGGTCGTCGACGCCGCCGCAGTTGGCCGCGCCGAGCACGCAGGTGCGCGCGTGGCGCACCACGATCGCGTCGGTGCCGGGCATGGCGTCGGTGATGCAGCCAAGCGAGGCCGAGCCGACGCTGTCGACGCCCTGCACGTGCAGCGGCAGGGCGGCCACGAGCGCCGCCTCGGTGACGGCGCATGGGTCGGGCAGCGCCAACGGCGTGGCCAGCGCGGCGGGCGAGTATTCGCCCAGGAAGCCGGCGTTGCGCAGGTCGTTGGTCAGGGTCGACATGGCGTAGCGGCCGTTCTCGATCTGGCGGTTGACCTTTTCGATCTCGGCCTGGGCGGCGCTGTTGTTGACGAACAGGGTCGTCATGCCGGCCATGATGATCAGCCCGATCGCGATCGCGACCATCAGTTCGACGAGCGAGAAGCCGCCGGCGCGCGCCGGCGCCCGTTTGGAGGGGGGGATGGGGGTGTGCATGGTGGTCCTGTTCAAAAACATTCGGGCGTGCCGGCCACCACGCGCGCGGTGATCACGCGCCGCATCGTGTCCTCGCCGTACTGGCCCTTGCCGCAGACCGGCGATGGCGGGATGGTCGCGTGCAGGCCCTGCCACGCCACGCTGACGAGGTAGATGCCGCGCACGCACGACACGCCAGGGTTCGACACGCGCGCCTGGATCTGGGTGACGCAGCCGCGCGCGCCCGTCATGGCGCCGAGATTGCTCGCGTCGGTCCCCTTCTCGCTGCCGCCGAGCAAGGCCAGGCTCCATTCGCACCGGTCGCGCGCGCCGCCCGCGGCCACCCCGGCGCAGGAGGTGACGGTGTCGCCGGCGCCGTAGGTCGCGCCCACGTACGAGCCGGCGTTGACGTAGTTGCCGTTCATGCGCGCCTGCATGTCGGCCAGCAGGATCACGGCCTGGGCGCGCTGGTACGATTCGAGCGAGCCGATCTGCACTTTGGACTGGAAGGCGGCCAGGCCGAGCAGGCCGAAGGCGAGGATGACCATGGTCACCAGCACTTCGATCAGGGTGGTGCCGTCGTGGCGGCGGGGGCGGTGGTTGGCCATGGTGTCAGCAAGCTAGTTTGGTGATGAGCGGGCGCCCGCTCAGGTCGGCCGTGACGCAGCGCAGGTTGTCGCTGCCGTCGACGACGATGTTGAAGACCGGCGCGTCCGAGCCGCTGATGCGGCCGTTGGCCAGATAGGTCACGGTGGCCGGCGCGACGATCGTGGTGGTCTTGAGCGGCTCGTGCTCCTCGAGGACCACGCCGGCCTGGGTCGGGTTCATGATGCGCCAGCCACTGGCCCACTGGTTGGCATCGATCGGCGCGAGCGTGACCGGGGTGTTGCGCTTGATCGCCTCGCCGCGGGTGCGCACCAGCGCCGTGTAGATGTCGCTGCTGACGGTCTTGAGGCGCTGGTTGGCGACCATTTCGCGGAACGAGGGCAGCGCCACCGCGCTCAGCACGCCCAACACCGTCAGCGCGACGAGGAGCTCGATCAGGGTGAAGCCGGCGGCGCGGCGCGCGGCCGGCGGCTGGCCTACCGGCTGGCCTACCATTTGTCGCTCGGTGTCTTGGCGCCCGTGCTACTGAGGGTGAGGCCGCCGTCGCTGGCCTGCCTGCTGCCGGTCACGGGCGTGGCCGTGATCAGGAACGACGGCGGCAGGGTGGCGTTGAAGGCCGCGATGGTCACCGCGTACTTGCCCGAGACGGCCATCGGCGGCGTCAGGGCCAGTTCCGTGGTGCTGGTCGCGTAGCGCCGGCTGTCGTTGATGTAGGTGGCCTGGGCCTGGCCCAGTTCGAGCATGTAGGCCTGGGCGGCGGCGCGGTTGCTCTTGATCATGTGCGCCGTGTACGAGGGATACGCGATGGCCGCGAGGATGCCGATGATGGCCACGGTGATCATCAATTCGATCAGCGTGAAGCCGTTGTGGCGCGGCCGCGGAAAAAAGGGGGGGCGGGGGGGGCGCAAAATGCGGGTTTGGCTCATGGTCGGCTTTCGCGGGGACGGCGTGGGAATTTCAATATGTTTCCCAGTATAAACATACTAGCTTGCATTTGCCTGAATCTTTGCTGACAAAATGCTGACAATGCAACATTTATCCGCCCGGCGCGGGGCGCCGGCCGATCGGCGCTCTGGGGGAATGGCCCCGCTTCTGCTAAAATCACCGGTTTTCCGCAAGGGCCCTCCCGGGCTCCACTATGGCAAACGACCTCGACATGACCTCGCCGGCCCCGTCCGACACCCCAGAGAGCACCGGCCACAAGCCGGCCGCCGCGATCGCGCGCGAGGTGGCGCGCCGGCGCACCTTCGGCATCATCTCGCACCCGGACGCGGGCAAGACCACGCTGACCGAGAAGCTGCTGCTGTTCTCGGGCGCGATCCAGCTCGCCGGCACCGTCAAGGCGCGCAAGAGCGGGCGCCACGCGACGTCCGACTGGATGGAGATCGAAAAGCAGCGCGGCATCTCGGTGGCCAGCTCGGTGATGCAGTTCGAGCACCGCGACCACGTGATCAACCTGCTCGACACCCCGGGCCACCAGGACTTTTCCGAGGACACCTACCGCGTGCTCACGGCGGTCGACTCGGCCCTGATGGTGATCGACGCGGCCAAGGGGGTCGAGGCCCAGACCATCAAGCTGCTGGCCGTGTGCCGCATGCGCGACACCCCGATCGTGACCTTCATGAACAAGCTCGACCGCGAATGCCGCGATCCGCTCGAGCTGCTCGACGAGCTCGAATCGGTGCTCAAGATCGAATGCGCGCCGGTGACCTGGCCGATCGGCATGGGCAAGAACTTCCGCGGCGTGTACCACCTGCTGCGCGACGAGATCATGCTGTTCAAGGCCGGCGACGAGAAGGCCGAGCAGGCCTTCGAGGTGGTCAAGGGGATCGACAACCCGCGCCTGTCGGCCATGTTCCCGCTCGAGATCGAGCAGCTCAAGATGGAGGTCGAGCTGGTGCACGGGGCCTCGCACCGGTTCGACCTCGAACGCTTCCTGGCCGGGATCCAGACCCCGGTGTTCTTCGGCTCGGCGATCAACAACTTCGGGGTGCGCGAGATCCTCTCGGCGCTGGTCGACTGGGCCCCGGCGCCGCGCGCGCGCGACGCCACCGTGCGCGTGGTCGCGCCGGCGGAGCAGCCGTTCTCGGGCTTCGTGTTCAAGATCCAGGCCAACATGGACCCGGCCCACCGCGACCGCATCGCGTTCCTGCGCGTGTGCTCGGGGCGCTTCGAGCGCGGCATGAAGGTCAAGCACCTGCGGCTCGGGCGCGAGATCAAGGTGTCGTCGGTGGTGACCTTCATGGCGTCCTCGCGCGAGCAGGTCGAGGAGGCCTTTGCTGGCGACATCATCGGCCTGCCGAACCACGGCAACATGCAGATCGGCGACAGCTTCTCCGAGGGCGAGATGCTGCAGTTCACCGGCATCCCGTACTTCGCGCCGGACTTCTTCCGCTCGGTGCGCATCCGCAACCCGCTCAAAATCAAGCAGCTGCACAAGGGCCTGCAGCAACTCGGCGAGGAGGGCGCGGTGCAGGTGTTCAAGCCGGTCCAGGGCGGCGAGCTGGTGCTCGGCGCGGTCGGGGTGCTGCAGTTCGAGGTGGTGGCCAGCCGCCTGCTCAACGAGTACGGGGTCGACGCCGTGTTCGAGGGCACCAGCATCAGCAGCGCGCGCTGGGTCAGCGGCGACGACAAGCGGGTGCTGGCCGACTTCGAGGCCGCGCTCGGCCACAACGTGGCCTACGACGCGGCCGGCAACCTGGCCTACCTGGCCACCTCCAACGTCAACCTGCGCCTGACCGAGGAGCGCTGGCCCAAGCTGGTGTTCCACGCCACGCGCGAGCACGCCGTCAGGCTGGCCTGACGGCCCCGGCGGGGGCGGGCGCCGGCGCGGCCGGCGGCCACTGCCCGCGCCGCTCGCGCAGCAGCGCCGTCAGCTCGCCGGCCGCCATCGGCCGCGCGAAATAGAAGCCCTGCACGATGTCGCAGCCGGCGCCGCGCAAAAAATCGAGCTGGGCGCGCGTCTCGACGCCCTCGGCCACCACCGTCATGCCCAGGCTGTGCGCCATCGCGATGATCGCCGTGGCGATCGGCTCGCCGTCGCCGGGCACGTCGCGCACGAAGCTGCGGTCGATCTTGAGCTGGTCGATCGGGAACCGCTTGAGGTAGGCCATCGACGAGTAGCCGGTGCCGAAGTCGTCGATCGAGAGGTGGATGCCGGCGTTCTGGAAGCGCTGCATCAGGTCGACATTGGCGTTCACGTTCTCCATCAGCACGCCCTCGGTGATTTCGAGTTCGAGCAGGCCGGCCGGCAGCTTCGACTCGCGCAGCGCCGCGCTGATGTCGTCCATCAGGGACGCCTCGCGCGCCTGGCGCGCCGACAGGTTGACCGCCACGTGTTCGATGGTGTCGAGCAGGCCGAGCCCGCGCCAGGCGGCGGCCTGGCGGCAGGCCGTCTGCAGCACCCAGCGCCCGAGCGCGACGATGAAGCCGCTCTCCTCGGCCACCGGGATGAATTCGGACGGGCCCACGTGGCCCAGTTCCGGGCAGTGCCAGCGCGCCAGCGCCTCGACCCCGACCACGCGCCCGCTGGCCAGTTCGATCTGCGGCTGGTAGTGCAGCCGCAGCTCGCCCTCGGCCAGCGCGCGGCGCAGGTTGGCCTCGATCTTCATGCGCTTCTGGGCGCGCCGCTCCATCTCCGGGTCGAACAGCGCGAACCGGTTCTTGCCGCCGGCCTTGGCGTGGTACATGGCGCTGTCGGCGCTGCGGGTGAGGGTGCGCGCG
>NZ_PXWF02000311.1 GCF_003011895.2 Massilia glaciei
GGCGCTGTCGGCGCTGCGGGTGAGGGTGCGCGCGTCGGGCGCGTCGCGCGGATAGAGCGAGACCCCGATGCTCGCGCTCACATGCAACTGGTGCGATTCGATCTCGAACGGCTCGGCCAGCGCGGCGAGGATCTTGCGCGCCTCGTCGCCGGGCCCTTCGCCGTCGCCGGCCGGATCGACGATGACGGCGAATTCGTCGCCGCCGATGCGGCAGATCAGGCCGCCCCCGCGCAGCGCCTGCACCAGGCGCTGCGCCACCAGCTTGAGCAGGCTGTCGCCGCAGTCGTGGCCGAGGGTGTCGTTGACCACCTTGAAATTGTCCAGGTCGAGCAGCAGCAGGGCGACCGCGCCGTGCCCGCGGTCGGCGCGCAGCAGCGCCTGGCCGAGCCGCTCGTTGAACTGGTGCCGGTTCGGCAGCGCCGTGACGGCGTCGACGTGGGCCATGAAGTGCAGGTGCGCCTCGGCGCTGCGCACCTTGCGCCGCATCCGCGCCACCAGCGCCCAGGCCAGCCCCAGCGAGCACAGGGCGATGCCCAGCGTCAGGCCGGCATAGGTGAACAGGCGCGCGAACAGGCCGTCGAGCGAGGCGCGGATGCGCACGAAGCCGATCTGCTGGTCGTTGACCCGGATCGGCTCGGCCACGTCGAGGTGGTCGGCGTGGTAGGCGTGCCCGGCCGCGGCCAGTTCGGGCGACGGCGGCGCCAGCTGCGGCGCGTTGCTGCGCTGGTAGCGCGCCAGCGTGGCGCCGCCGGCGTCGAAGATGGCGGCCCCGGTCACGCTCGGCGAGGCCGCCAGCCCGGACAGCGTCTCCTCGCCGGCGGGCCCGTCCCGGAACATCAACGCCGCCGCGCTGTTGTTGCCGACGATGCGCGCCTGCACCCGCAGGTCGTCGGCCAGCGCCCCGCGCAGCGCCAGGAACTGGGACCCGATCAGGGCCGCGCTGGCCAGGCACACGGCGGCGCCGGCGGCGAGCGCGTTGGCCAGCGCCATCCGGTCGCCGGGCCGCCGGCGCGCCTCGTGCGGCGCCCTCAATGGACGCTCCGGGCCAACCGCAGCAGTTTTGAGCTCAGCACCAGGCCGGCGGCGCGCGCGGCGCCGAGGTCGACGTCGAAGCCGATGCGCGCGTGCTCGGACCACAGGCCGATCACGGCGCCGTCGGCGGCGCCGGGCTCGCGCTCGGAGACCGTGAGCACGTGGGCCGCGGCCAGCGCGGCGGGCGAGCCGGCCCAGCGTTCGCGCCCGCCGCGCTCGAGCACCAGCAGGTGGCAGCCGGCCGCGCCCGGCGGCGTGCCCAGCAGCGCGACGCGGTGGCCGTTGACCATCTTGCCGCCCAGTTTGCCGAGCGCGCCGTACAGCGCGCCGTCCGGGCTGGCGCACACGACGATCGGCGCGGCGGCCGGCAGCGCGCGCGCCGGCCAGGCGGTGAACACGGCGAAGTTGAACACGAACGCGGCCTTGAGCTCGTCCTCGGGCACCGGCTGGGCGCGGGCCGGCGCGCCCGCGCCCAGCAGCG
>NZ_PXWF02000312.1 GCF_003011895.2 Massilia glaciei
CAGCTAGCTCAGCATCGACGAGCCACGGGCCTGCATGCGGCAGTGGGGCATCGGCCGTGCCTGAAAAGAGCGCATAAAGTCCCAGTCCTTCCTTGAGATTGTCGCCATGAAGGTTTCTAAATTGGGCGCCATCAATCAGGGCGTATAGCCTTAGTGCCGGATGCGCCTGTTGATGGTGGGCGAGACGTTCCGCCACGTCGCTCGTCACTCCCGCATCACGGTCGAACTGCCGCTAGCCGCCGCCGTGAGCAGACAGTCCAGACAAATACCGGACTCGGTAGGCGTGGCGATCAGGGACGCCGCTGTCCGTTCCGCACCGCTGTCATCGGCGTGGACATCGCCAAGGGAGGACTCGTTTGACCATGTGGTCGTGATCTGGCTTGAGATGAGGCGCGCCCCGCAGGCGGTCGCATCCCCATGGCGGGCATAGCCGTTACCCGCGCCGTCCACGAGGTCGGTCGGCCCGGCGGTGATCGGAAAGGTGCCCTTGCACTTTGGGCAAACGGTCATGTCGCCAACACGGGCGACGTATTTGCCGTTGATATCAAAGGTAAAATCGGCGCCGATCACGGTTCCGCCATGTGTCGTTTTGTCGCCCATCACGATAAGTGGCTTGCTCAAACAATTCTCCTTTTCCCAGGATGTCTATTTGAAATGGTTCAAGCCATGAATCATTTGATCTTGCGCAAACTATCGCCGGCCGACGGTTGCGATTAGAAATTTCGAGTATGGGTGCGGCGAGCAGCGCCTCTTTGATGTCCCATCCCCCCCAATCGGCACCCTGAGGGAGTACGCCGATCATTCATCTGAGCTCCCGTCCACCTCAGCTTTCTCGCTCGCCTCAGCGCGCTAACAGTTCCATTAGATCAAGTGCTTCAGCCGCTGCGAACTCGACCTACATTTCAATTCATGTCGCCCCTAAAACCGTTGCAACTTCATCAGTGCATCCGAAAGTCGTTCCGCTCCCTCGATATTATTGTTTTCGAAGACCATCATGTAACGGTAATTTCGTCCTGCCCTAGATCCCCACAGCTTGCCGAGCTTGAGCTTTAACTCAGCTGCACCAACCCCGCATGCTATGCCAGGATGGGAAGTGTGGCCGAAACTGGTTTACGACGCAGTCATCGAAGCAGATGTTTTGAGAAAGATGCAAGACGATCTTGACGCTGCCGGAATTGTCTACTCCGGCCGGAACCTTCGAATATCGGACTTATGGAACAGTGGCCACTACAACCTGTGGAAGAAGCACGGGGCCGGGTGTATGGAGTTCGACGTGTCAAGCGAAGACAGCTGGTCGATGAGGCGTATCGCCGAAGTCATTGGGAGTGAGGGATCGTGATGGCAACGATAAAATATGGCAAGGATAAAAATTTACAGCCGACCTCCGCGAAAGTGTTGAGGGCGGCGCTTCACGCAAATGCCCACACTGACAGAGTGGAGATGCCCGACCTCCCCGGGGGCAACAGGAAGCCGGTCGCGCGCGTCAAAGATGTGGCGGCCGTTGGCCCGGCTGTCGTTGACGCAAAAGTCAAAGTCAAACGTGTTGTCGCAAAAGGGGGGGCGGGCACAGCCTCAGACGGGAAAACGATAGTCCGTGTCACCATCGACGCGCCAGACGTGCTCCATTTGTTTTCCAACCGAAAAAAGAAGGCTATTTCCTCCTGAGCCATCTGCTTCGGATTGCTTAAGGTGCCGCAGAGCTGGTGTTCGCTCCAGATCGGTTGGACGGTTTGTGCAGATCGAGGCGGATCCGGGATGGAGCCCGCAACCGGGGCAACTTGGTGGCGGATCGGGCGGAAAGCTACAAGCAACCGAAACGCTGCTCGGGCAAGCCGCGCACCCCGGCCAGCGTGGCGCTGAACACGCCGCCGGCCGACGGCTCGGCGGCCAGCGTGGCGGCATCCAATCCCACGCGCGCCGACGTGACGTAGGCGGTGCCCAGTTCCGGCCCGCCGAACGCGACGCAGCTCGGTTGCGACGCCGGCAGCGCCAGCTCGCGCCCGACCCTGCCGTCGGGCGTGTAGCACACCACCTTGCGCGCGCCCCACAGCGCATTCCACAAATTGCCGTCGGCGTCGATGGTCGAGCCGTCGGGCTCGCCACCCGCCGCGCCCAGCTCGGCGAACACGCGCGCCCCGCCGACCGCGCCGCTGACCGGGTCGTAGCTGCAGCAGCGGATCTTTTTCTCTTGCGAATCGCAGTAGTACATGGTCGCGCCGTCCGGGCTGAAGCAGATGCTGTTGGCGATCCCGACGTCCTGCAGGTCGAGCCGCTCGAGCGTCAGGTCGCCGTTGAGGCGGTAGAAGCCGCCGATCGCCGGGCGCGGCTCGGCCTCGTTGAAGGTGCCGAACACGAAGCGGCCTTGGCGGTCGCAGCGGCCGTCGTTGACGCGCGTGCTCGGCAGGTGGGCCTCGACGGCGCACACCGGCGTCACCGCGCCGCTCGAAAAATCGAAGAACGCCAGCCGCGACGCCAAGCCCAGCAGCAGGCGGTCGTCGTCGCCGGTCAGGGCGAAGCAGGCCAGCCTTTCGGGCATGGCCCATTGTTCGGTCCGGCCGCTGGCGGGGTGGTGCGCGTACAAGGTGGCGCCCAGGATGTCGGTCCACAAAACACGGTCGCTGCGTTCGCACCACAACACGCACTCGCCCAGCATGTTGCGGGCGTCCACCATCAAATCGAGCATTCTGACCTTCTCCAACGTTTCCAGGGAGGCGCTACGGTGTCATATTTTTTGCCGATGCGCAACTGAAACGAGCTATGCGATATCCATATGCTTTCCTCGCAAATATTCATATTTCCAATGTAGCTGCCTTCCGTACACTTGTTCCATTGCCCATCAGATACTGTACGCCTCGACTTTATGAAAATCACAAAACTGACCACGTACCGGGTACCACCGCGCTGGATGCTGCTCAAGATCGAGACCGACGAGGGCGTCTTCGGCTGGGGCGAGCCGGTCATCGAGGGCCGCGCCCGCACCGTCGAGACCGCGGTCAGGGAAATGGAGCAGTTCCTGATCGGGCAGGACCCGGCCCGCATCAACGACCTGTGGCAGGCCATGTACCGGGGCGGCTTCTACCGCGGCGGGGCGATCCTGATGAGCGCGATCGCCGGCATCGACCAGGCGCTGTGGGACATCAAGGGCAAGACGCTCGGCGTGCCGGTCTACGAACTGCTGGGCGGCCGGGTGCGCGACAAGATGAAGATGTACAGCTGGGTCGGCGGCGACCGCCCGTCCGACGTCATCTCCGGCATCCGCAAGCTGCGCGAGATCGGCATCGACACCTTCAAGATGAACGGCACCGAGGAGTTCCGCATGCTCGACAGCGCGCGCGCGGTCGACGAGGCGGTCGGGCGCATCGCCGAGATCCGCGAGGCCTTCGGCAACGAGATCGAATTCGGCATCGACTTCCACGGCCGCGTGGCCGCGCCCATGGCCAAGGTGCTGCTGCGCGCGCTCGAGCCGTACCGCCCCCTGTTCGTCGAGGAGCCGGTGCTGGCCGAGCAGGCCGAGTACTATCCGCGGCTGGCCGAGTCGACCTCGATCCCGCTGGCCGCCGGCGAGCGCATGTATTCGCGCTTCGAGTTCAAGCGCGTGTTCGAGCAGGGCGGCATCGCGATCGTGCAGCCGGACGTCTCGCACGCCGGCGGCATCACCGAATGCGTCAAGATCGCCGCCATGGCCGAGGCCTACGACGTCGCGCTCGCGCTCCACTGTCCGCTCGGCCCGGTGGCGCTGGCGGCCTGCCTGCACGTCGACTTCGTCTCGCACAACGCGGTGCTGCAGGAGCAAAGCATGGGGATCCATTACAACAAGGGCGCCGAGCTGCTCGACTACGTCAAGAACAAGGAGGACTTCCGCATGGACGGCGGCTACATCGCGGCGCTGACCAAGCCGGGGCTGGGCGTGGTCATCGACGAGGAGCGCGTGATCGAGGCGAGCCGGAACTGCCCCGACTGGAGCAATCCGCTGTGGCGCCACGAAGACGGCAGCGTCGCCGAGTGGTAGCCGGATGTCGAACCTGAACTTCAGCCTTGCCTCGGCGCGCCGGTAACCGATCATGCACAACCACGCCACCGAACCCGGTCACGGCCTGCGCTGGGACGCGCGCGCCGGCCGCTGGTGGTGGTCGGGCGCCGACGCGCCCGCGCTGCACGCCTGGGCCCCCGGCGACGGCGCGGCCCGGACCAGCAAGCTGCCCGAGGGCGCCGGCCTGTTGGCCCACTGCCGCTCGGGGCGCCTGCTGCTTGGCCTGCCGAAGCGGCTGTGCCTGACCGAGGCGCCGGCGGCCGGCGTGGGCCGCGCGCAACTGCGGGTGCGCGCGCTGGTGGCGGTCGACGCGGCCGAGCCGCGCACGCAAATTTGCGATGGCCGCACCGACCGCGGCGGCAAGCTGGTGTTTGGAACCGGCAACGCCGGCGGCGACCAGCGTCCGATCGGCAGTTTTTACCAGTACTCGCGCCAGCACGGACTGCGCCGACTGGCGCTGCCGGCGGTGGCGCAGGCGGCCAGCATCTGCTTCAGCGGCGACGGCCGGCGCCTGTATTTCGCCGACGCCGCCATCGGCCGCATCTTGCACTGCGCCTACGATTCCGGGCGCGCGGCGGTGTCCGCTGTCGGCGTGTTCGCGCAACTGGACGGCGCGGCGCGCCCGCGCGGCGCCGTGGTCGACGCCGACGGCTGCCTGTGGAGCGCGCAACCGGGCCAGCTGCTGCGCTACGACCCGGCCGGCAAGGTGCTCTCGCGCCTGGCGATCGACTGCGGCACGCCGGCGTTCGGCGGCGCCGGGATGGACCAGCTGATGGTGGCCGGGGCGGCCGGACTGGTGGGGCTGGCCGGGGCGGCGGCGGGGCTGGCCGACGCCTTGTACGACGATCATGATGTCGCGTGGGCTACACAGACTTGAAAATAATCACAAACATGACTGGCTGCGCAGGTGCGAGCGGACCCAGAATCGCAGGACGAGACGCAGCACGACAGACGCAGCACGACAGACGCAGAACGACACGCGAATAATCAGGAGACGGAAATGACAACACGTAGAACAACTTTGAACGCGCTGGGCGCGGCCCTAATGCTGAGCGCCCTGGGCTGCAGCCAGGCGGCGGAACCGGTCAAGATCGGCTTTCTGGTCAAGCAGGCCGAGGAGCCATGGTTCCAGGACGAGTGGCGCTTCGCCGAGCAGGCGGCCAAGGACAAGGGCTTCACGCTGGTAAAAATCGGCATCCCCAGCGGCGAGAAGATGATCTCCGCGATCGACAACCTGGCCGCGCAAAAGGTGGCCGGCTTCATCATCTGCGCGCCCGACGTCAAGCTCGGCAAGGCAGTGCAGCGTGCCGCCAAGCGCAACGACATGCTGGTCATGTCGGTCGACGACCGCCTGCTCGACGGCGCCGGCAAGCCGCTCGAGGGGGTGCCGCACATGGGCATTTCGGCCTACGAGATCGGCAAGCAGGTCGGCCAGGCGCTGGCCGCCGAGGCCAAGGCGCGCGGCTGGAAGCTGGGCGAGGTGGCGTTGCTGCGCGTGGCCTACGACCAGCTGCCCACGGGCGTCGAGCGCACCGCCGGCGCGGTCGACGCGCTCAAGGCGGCCGGCTTGCCGGCCGCCAACGTGGTCGACGCGCCGCAGGCCAAGACCGACACCGAGTCCTCGTTCAACGCCGCCAACATTGCCTTCACCAAGCAGCAGGGCTTCAAGCGCTGGATGGCGGTCGGCCTGAACGACGAATCGGTGCTCGGCGCGGTGCGCGCCGCCGAGGGGCGCGGCATGCGCCGCGACGCCATGATCGGCGTCGGCATCGGCGGCAGCAAGACCGCGCTCAACGAGTTCGCCAAGCCGCAGCCGACCGGCTTCTTCGGCACCGTGATGCTCAGCCCCAAGCGCCACGGCTACGAGACCTCGGTCAACATGTACAACTGGATCAAGACCGGCAAGGCGCCGGCCCCGCTGACGCTGACCTCGGGCACCCTGATGACCCGCACCAATTACGTGCAAGTGCGCGCGCAGCTGGAGAAGTGAGCCCCATGGCGCCTTATCTGCAATTTGACAATGTGTCGAAGTTCTTCCCGGGCGTGACCGCGCTCGGGGGCGTGAGCTTCGAGGCGCATGCCGGCGCGGTGCACGGCCTGCTCGGGGAGAACGGGGCCGGCAAGTCGACCCTGCTCAAGATCCTCGGCGGCCAGTACCGCCCGGACGGCGGACGCCTTCTGCTCGGCGGGAAGGAATGCCACTTCGGCTCCGCCAGCGACGCCATCGGCGCCGGCATCGCCGTGATCCACCAGGAATTGCAGTATGTGCCCGAACTGACCGTGGCCGAAAACGTGCTGCTGGGCCGCCTGCCGACCCGCTTCGGCCTGGTCGACAAGGCCCGGGCCAACCGGCTGGCGTCGGCGCGGCTCGCCAAGATCGGGGTCGAACTCGACCCGCAGGCGCGCCTGGCCGACTTGTCGATCGCGCAGCGCCAGATGGTCGAGATCTGCAAGGCCGTGATGCAGGACGCGCAAGTGATCGCCTTCGACGAGCCGACCAGCAGCCTGTCGCACCGTGAGACCGAAATCCTGTTCCGGCTGGTGCGCGAGCTGCGCGCCGACGGCCGCACCCTGATCTACATCTCGCACCGTCTCGAGGAGCTGTACGCGCTGTGCGACAGCTGCACCATCTTCCGCGACGGGCGCAAGGTCGCGACCCATCCCGTGATGGCCGAGGTCCCGCGCGAGCGTTTGATCAGCGACATGGTCGGGCGCGAACTGTCCGACATCTACGACTTCCAGCCGCGCGCGCCCGGTCCCGAGCGGCTGCGCGTGCGCGGCATGGCCGAAGGCTGCGATTTCTCGGTGCGCGCGGGCGAGGTGTTGGGATTTTTCGGCCTGGTGGGCGCCGGCCGCAGCGAACTGATGATGCAGTTGTACGGCGCCGAGCGGCGCGCGCCGGGCAGCGTCACGCTCGACGCCAAGGCGGTTGCGCACGGCAGCCCGTCGAAGGCGATCGCGGCCGGCATCGTGCTGTGCCCCGAGGACCGCAAGGAGCAGGGCATCCTGGCGCACGCCTCGGTGGCCGAGAACATCAACATCAGCTGCCGCCGCAACGGCCTGCTGGGCGGGGTCTTCCTGCGCCACGCGCGCGAGGCCGCGCTGGCCGACGACTTCATCGCGCGCCTCAAGATCAAGACCCCGCACCGCGAGCAGGAGATCCGCCTGCTCTCGGGCGGCAACCAGCAAAAGGCGATCCTGGCGCGCTGGCTGGCCGAGCCCGACCTGAAGGTGCTGATCCTCGATGAGCCCACCCGCGGCATCGACGTCGGCGCCAAGAACGACATCTACCGCATCATCTTCGAGGTGGCCGCGCGCGGCTGCTGCGTGATCGTGGTCTCGAGCGAACTGCCCGAGGTGCTGGGCATCTCGGACCGCGTCTGCGTCATGCGCGACGGCCGCATCGTCGGCGAACTGGCGCGCGGCGACGCCACCGAAACCGAGGTGCTGCGGCTGGCCCTGCCCGACGAGGTCGCGCCGGCCGCCATCCTTGATACCCCGGGCACCCCACCCGATACCCCACCCGGCACCCCACCCGATACCTCACCCGATACCTCACCCAATACCGTCCGGAGAACCGCATGAGCACCATCCCACTGACCACAACGGCGGCCCCGGCGCGCGCGCGCCGGCGCGCCATGCTGATCGAGTACAGCATGCCGATCGCCTTCGTGCTGCTGTTCGCGGTGCTCTCGATCACGGTCGAGAACTTCTTCTCGGTGACCAACATCGTCGGCCTGACGCTGTCGGTGGCGCAGATCGGCATGGTCGCCTGCACCATGATGTTCTGCCTGGCCTCGCGCGACTTCGACCTGTCGGTCGGCTCGACCATCGCTTTTGCCGGCGTGCTCGGCGCAATCGTGCTCGAGCGCAGCGGCAGCGTGCCGCTGGCTATGCTGGCCGGCCTCGGCGCCGGCGCCGCGATCGGCACCTTCAACGGCGTGCTGATCGCCTACCTGCGCGTCAACGCGCTGATCGCCACGCTGGCGACCATGCTGATGGTGCGCGGGCTCGCCTTCATTGCCTCGCAGGGCCAGGCGGTCGGCATCAACGACGACGCCTTCATCGACTTCGGCGACGCCCGCATCCTCGGCGTGCCGATGCCGGTGCTGGTGGCGGCGGCCTGCTTCGTGGTGTTTGGCATCCTGCTCAACCACACGGTGTTCGGCCGCAACACGCTGGCCATCGGCGGCAATCCCGAGGCGGCGCGGCTGGCCGGGGTCAAGGTCGAGAAACTGCGCGTGTGGATCTTCGCGCTGCAGGGTTTCGTGGTCGGCCTGGCGGGCCTGATCCTGGCCGCGCGCATCACCAGCGGGCAGCCGAACGCGGCCCAGGGGTTCGAGCTCGACGTGATCTCGGCCTGCGTGCTGGGCGGCGTGTCGCTGGCCGGCGGCAAGGCGCGCATCTTCGGGGTCCTGATCGGCGTGCTGATCATGGGCACGGTGGAGAACGTGATGAACCTGCTCGACGTCGACGCCTTCTACCAGTACCTGATGCGCGGCATCATCCTGCTCGCGGCCGTGCTGCTCGACCAGCTCAAGACGCGCGGCGAGCGCCACTGAGCGGCTCCGGTGGCGGCCGCGCCACGGTTGACTCTGGCGGCCGCGCCCGCCTATGATGGGCATCCCGCCCCGATTGCCGCGCATGACTGATCCCCGCTCCGACCGCTTCGTCCGCTCCCACCTCAAGACCCGGCACCTGGTCCTGCTGGTGGAACTGGGCCGGCACGGCTCGATCATGCACGCGGCCGAGGCCGCCAACCTGACCCAGCCGGCCGCCTCCAAGCTGCTCGGCGAACTCGAACACGCGCTCGGGGTCCAATTGTTCGAGCGGCTGCCGCGCGGCGTGACCCCGACCTGGTTCGGCCAAGTCATGATCCGGCGCGCCGGCGCCGCGCTCGCCGAGATGGACGCGGCCCACCAGGAGGTCATGGAGCTGCTGTCGGGCCTGCGCGGCAGGGTCGACGTCGGCGCAGTGCTCACGCCCGCGGCCAGCCTGATCCCCGAGGCGGTCAACCTGCTCAAGGCGCGCCAGCCGCGCGTGCTCGTCTCGATCAGCGTCGACACCAGCAAGCTGCTGGTGCAGCGCCTGCGGGGGGGCGAGCTCGACATCGTGGTCGGGCGCGTGCTCGACACCGGCGCCGCGGGCGAACTCCATTTCGAGCCGATCACCGACGAGCCGCACAGCCTGATCGTGCGCGCCGGCCATCCCCTGCTCGGACACGGCGGGCTGCGCCTGCCCGACCTGCTGCGCCATGGCTGGATCCTGCCCCCGCCCGGCTCGATCCTGCGCGACCGCCTGACCGCGATGTTCCTGTCGGCCGGGCTCGAGCCGCCGGCCGAGACGGTCGAGACCGTGGCGCTGCCGGTGGTCGCCAACCTGCTCATCGGCTCCGACATGCTCGTCGCGCTGCCGCGCGAGCTGGTGCAGCCCTACCTGCAGAGCGGATTGCTGGCCGTGCTGCCCTTCGAGCTCGGCCTGCGCATGGACCAGTACGGCATCATCACGCGCCGCGGCCACCAGCCCTCGCCGGGCGCGGCGGCCATGCTCGCGACCTTGCGCGAAGTGTGCGCGCGGCGCTATCCCCAGGCGAGCTGATCCATACGATTTTCGTATACTTGTCATCAAATAAGCAATTGGTTTGATATTGCTGCTTTCCGTACGATGGCGGGGTGGCGCAGCATCGAGACGCCGGCCGCCCGGCGCCGGCGCCGGCTGCCGTCCCAAATTTAGATAGGCGTACAAATGATGATTCCCGCGCACGCAGACAAAATGCTCGGCGTCGACTGGGGCACCAGCAACCGGCGCGCCTACCTGGTCGAGCGCGGCGGCCGCTGCCTGGCGCGCCACGAGGACGGGCAGGGCATGCTGGCCGTCGGCGGCGACTTCGCCGGCTCGCTCGCGGCGCTGCGCCAGACCATGCGGGTCGACGACGCGGTGCCGGTCGTCATGTCGGGCATGATCGGCTCGGCCGGCGGCTGGCAGGAGGTGCCCTACCTCGACATTGCCACCCCCCTGGCCGCGTTGGCGTCGCACCTGGCGCCGGTCGCCGGCCACCCCGGCTGCCTGATCGTGCCCGGCTATTGCACCCGCGCCGACGGGGTCGACGTGATGCGCGGCGAGGAGACCCAATTGCTCGGCGCGCTCGCGCTCGGCGTGGGCGACGGCACGGTGGTGCTGCCCGGCACGCACAGTAAATGGGTGCAACTGCGGGGCGGGCGCATCGCCCGCTTCGCCACCTTCATGACGGGCGAGTTGTTCGCCATGCTCGCCGCCGGCGGCACGCTCGCCGCCATCATGGGGCCGGGCGAGGACGACGACGACGCCTTTGCCGCCGGCATCGCGCAGGCGCGCCTGGGCCTGCCGCTGTCGCAATCGCTGTTCGGCGCGCGCGCCCGGGTGGTGGCCAAGGACATGGCGCCGTCGAAGGCGCGCTCGTTCGTCAGCGGCCTGTTGATCGGCACCGAATTCACCGCCTCGGGCGCCGGCCCCGGCGCGCGCCTGAGCATCCTCGGATCGAACGCGCTCGGCGCGCATTACGCCAGGGCGGCGCGCCATTTCTGCGAGGCGCCGGCGGTGCTCGACGCGGACGCCGTCTATCTGGCGGCACTCACACAATTGTTGCAGGGTTCACAGCATGAATAAATTCATCACCGACACATTGCCGCTGGTGGCCATCCTGCGCGGGCTGGCCCCGGCCGATGCCGGGGCCGCCGGCCTGGCGCTGTTCGGCGCCGGCCTGCGCCTGCTCGAGGTGCCGCTCAACCGGCCGGGCGCGCTCGAATCAATCGCCATCCTCGCGCGCATGGCGCCGCCGGACGCGGTCGTCGGCGGCGGCACCATGCTGTGCGTGGCCGACGTCGAGGCGGTGCACGCGGCCGGCGGGCGCCTGCTGGTGTCGCCCAATTGCGACACGGCTGTGATCGCGCGCGGCGCCGCCCTGGGCATGCTGTGCGCGCCCGGCGTGGCCACGCCGAGCGAGGCGTTCAGCGCGCTCGGGGCCGGCGCGCACGCGCTCAAGATATTCCCGGCCGAGATGGTCGGCCACGCCGGCCTGAAGGCGTTCAAGACGGTGCTGCCGGCCGGCACGCCGCTGTGGCCCGTCGGCGGCGTCGCCCCGCACACCCTGGGCGACTGGGTCGCGGCCGGCGCCACCGGTTTCGGGATCGGCGGGCAGCTTTACACGCCCGGCGTCGCGCCCGCGCAGTTGGCCGAAAGGGCCGGCCACTTTATTTCTGCCTGGCAATCTGCTATAAAATAGTTTCGGTTTTCGAACAAATAAGAAGAAAGGCAGCGCAATGGAATTCGCCAATTATCCGAGCCTGGCAGGCAAGGCCGTGTTCGTCACCGGCGGTGGTTCGGGCATCGGCGCCGACATCGTCACGGCCTACGCGCGGCAGGGCGCGCGCGTGGCGTTCGCCGACCGCAACCGGGCGGCCTCGGTCGAGCTGCTGGGCAGGCTCAAGGGCACGGTCGAGCATCTGCCGCATTTCATCCCGTGCGACCTGGCCGACATGGCGGCGCTGCGCGAAGCCGTGCTCGAGGGCGAGGGGCAGTGCGGCGACTTCCACGTCCTGGTCAACAACACCGCCAACGACGAGCGGCACGACTTCCTCGAGGTCTCGCCCGACTACTTCGACGCCAAGCTGGCCATCAACCTGAAGGTCGCGTTTTTCGCGGCGCAGGCCGTCCTGCCGGGCATGTTGCGCCGGGGCGGCGGGGCGATCATCAACCTCGGCTCGACCGGCTGGAAGAACAAGGTGGCGGGTTATCCCGTCTACGCGACGAGCAAGTCGGCCGTCAACGGGCTCACCCGCAGCCTGGCGCGCGAGTACGGCAAGCGCAACATCCGCGTCAACACGCTCACGCCCGGCTGGGTCATGACGGCCAAGCAGCTGGCCATGTGGGTCGACGACGAGGCCGAGCGCGCGATCGAGGCCAACCAGTGCCTGCCGGGACGCATCGAGGGCAACGACGTGGCGAGCATGGCACTGTTCCTCGGCGCGCACGACAGCCGCATGCTGACGGCGCAGGAGTTCGTGGTCGACGCCGGCTGGACCTGACCGGCTCGGCCCGGCCGGTACAGCCCTGTCGTGCGGGCTGCCCCGCGATCAACGCCACCTTGAGCCAGCCCGGTTAACGCGCGTTGAACGGTTTCTACGCGTCGATCACCGATTCGATTCCCACGCGCCGGGTGAGGCTGGCTCGTGTTGGCGGGACCGGCGCCGGCTTTGTTCTTTGCCGGCCCTGTTGCGGGTTCTATTTGCCGGTTCGCCGTTTCCGGTTCTGCCACCAGCGGCGCAGGTCGATCCACTTTTTTTCGAGCCATAGCGTCGCTTTGCCGACGGGCTTTCTGAGCGCCGGGATGTCTTGCGCTATGAGCAGCAAACCGACGGGAATTAACTCGACGCCGAGTATCGGCAGGAAACCGAAAAAACCGCCCACGATCAACAGCAGTCCCAGTGGCCAGCGGACCGGGCGCGCTTCGGGCTTGCGCAACCAGCGGATCGCGCGCGCCACGCGATCGGGGGTTTCTCGCTCCAGCCGCTCGTAAGCCTGGTCCAGTTCTTCGGTTCCATTTGTATCCATGCGATCCTCCGCGAGCCGGTGCGTGCGCTCGAAAGACCGGACTGTTTGCGCCTGCCGGCCCGCGGCCACCGATACGGACATGATGCGGACATTATGCGGACATGATGCGGCCATGGCCACTTGCCGTTCGACCCCTGGTCAGGCCCGCGGTTCACGCGGCGCCGTCACCTTTTTGCGCGCGCGCCGGGGGCGGCCGTGGTGGCCCCGACCCGCAGCGTGACGGGGACGATGATCCTGCGCTTCTCCCCCATTAGCCAGTTAGAGTCAAGGCAAAATACTGAGATCGACCTGTCCGTCTGGTACGGCGGCGGACGGCAGCACGAATGGCGCGACTGCATGACGGGCGAGCCCGTCGCGGCGCGCTTCGCGCTGCCGACGTGGGGCGCGCGCTGGTTCGAGCGCGCCGAGGCGTTAGCATGGAGCAGGCAACGGCGGGCGGCCGCATGCTGGACTTTGGCGAGGCGCTGGTCGACGACTTCGATGGCGAACAGATCCCCGGCGGCGCGCCGTTCAACGTGGCGCGTACGCTAGCCGCGTTCGGGCAGGCGCCGTTGCGGGTCCCCCGCGTGGGGAATGGCGCGCCGGGGGCGCGCATCGTGGCCGAGTTCGAGCGCTCCGTCCTGCCGCGCGACGGGCTGCAGATCGACAGGGGGCGCCCGACCGGGCGCGTGGTCTTCGAGCGTGGCACTGGCGCGCCCGACGCGGAGCGCTGCGCCGGGCGACCATATTGAAGGTCAACGAAGACGAGCTGCGCGCCCTGTCGGGCTGGTACGTGCCGGCCGGCTGCGGCGGGGGCGGCGCCATGCGCACCGCCGCGCGCAGCCTGATGCGCACCTTCGGTCTGCACGAAATGCTCGTCACACTGGGCGCGCGCGGCTACGCGTATTTCGGGCCGGACGGGCCGATCGTGCGCGACGGCGGCGGCCCCGCTCTGCCCGTCGTGGTCGACACGGTCGGCGCGGGCGACGCGTTCTCGGCGCTCTTCCTGCTCGGCCGCGCGCTGGGCTGGCCGGTCGCACCAATTCGCGGGCGCCATCTGCGGCATAGCGGGCGCGGCGAGCGGCGAGGCCGGTTTCTACCGGCGGTGGGCGGGCCAATGGGCGCTGTAGGACGGCGCCGAATCACAGAACTTCATTTTTTCAGCGCTGTCCCACTACGGTGATCACTCCATTCGCTTGGCGCAGCATCAAGCCCGGGCGGTTTTTCCTTCGCTGGATCAACCTAGTGGGAGTCATCATGACCTCGAAAAACGAATTGCTGGCAGCGTCCGCCAGACCCTTCATCCGGGAGCGCAATATACGTTTCGACCGGAAGTTCTACGACACCAGCGCCTTGGCGCCGCAAGAAGAGGACGCCGTCTTCGGTTTTCCCGACCAGGAGGGCGCGATCGTGGTCGTGTCCCCGCGCGAGGCGCAGCTGCCGATTCGCCACTACGAGGACACCACCGCCATGCTGCGCGCCGAAAAAGACTCCATTGGCGGGGTCGCCATCGCGGGCGTGGGCAGTTCGATACTCGGCACCTCGGCGCTTTCCCGCAATGTGGCCGATGCCTACGGACGCGATATCGCAGGCATCGTCGCCGGCTACGGCGCGACCGACCTGTGGGCGGAGCCGATGGGCGGCTGGTTCTTCTACTGAGACAACGACCGCTTCCGGCACATGCTGGAGATCATGGTCGAAGACGCGGCCGGCTCGTTCTTTGCCCCTTGGACGCGCTTCGCGGGCGCCGGTTTCGACAACTTCAACGATCTGCGCACCAGCGCCATCCCGCGGGAACTTGACTCGGGCACACTGTTGGACATTTTGCGGGCCGGGCCGGAGCACATGTCGATCCTGGTAGGACACAGTAAAGGAGCGTTGACGATCGACTTTGCGCTCGAGGAATTCGTGCGGCAACTCGGTGGCCGGCCGCACCGCTATTTCGACGAATTAGCGGTGGTGACGGTTGGCGCGGTGGTCGCCCTGCCGCGGTGCTTCAGCCGGGTCCGCCAGCTCATCGGAGCCAAGGACTGGCTCGGCATGTTCAATTCGCGGCCCGATTTGCTCGAGGATCCGGATGTCGATACGCGACCCATTCTCATCGACGGTGTCGACCATTGCCTCGACACGCGCAGTCCGACGTGCATGAACCTGGTCGAGGCATTGCGCGCCCACGCTCCGCTTGCACGCGTGGCCGATCTGGTTCCCGCCCCGGTGCCGAGGGCGGCGGCGAGGACGAGCGCGCCGATCAAATAGCCCCTGGTCGCCGATGCCGGGCACACCAAAAAAGGGCCCGAAGGGCCCATGGATTTCTCCGCGGTCGTTCGCTCAAAAACCGCGGGGTGCGACTTGCAGACTAGAACTTGTAGTTCGCGCCAACGAGCACAACCCGGCCATATTTGGCGTATTCAAGCTGGCGGTCCTTGCTGTTGGCGTAGGTTTCGTAGGCGCTGTTGTTCAGGTTGTTGACCTGCACCAGGAATCCCAGGCCCTTGTAGGCGCCCTCATTGAAGGTATAGCCGAAATGCAGATCGGTGACGTTTTCGCCGACCACGTAGCGCAGCTGGCGGTCGCCCGCGAAGTTGCCGATCTCTCCCACGTAATCGGACCGGCGCCGCTGGCTCACGCGCGCCGACAGGCCGCTCTTCTCGTAGTAGAGCGTCAGGTTGGTCACATTTTTGGACAAGCCCGGCAGCGCGATCTTGCCGATCGTGTCGTTCACCTGCGCGATGTCGATCCCGCTCTCGGTATAGGTGGTGCTGGCCGACACCCCGAACCCCTCCAGGGGCGCCCAGGCCAGCTCGAGCGGCAGCGACACCGACAGCTCCGCCCCCTTGAGCGTGCCGCCCGAGCCGTTGTAGGGCGCCGTGTATTGCCCGATGTTCGTGGTGGCGATCGTCCCCGGCGTGAACAGCGAGAAGTCGCGGGGCTTCGAGAAGTTGTAGATGTAGGTTTCCAGATTCTTGTAGAAACCGGCCAGGGCGAAATACGCCTTGGTGCCAAAGTACTTTTCGTACGAAACATCATACGCGTCCGCGCGCCATGGATCGAGGCGCGCATTGCCGCCGCTGCCGCTCGGCAGGCGCGTGCCCTGGTCGACGCTGAAGTTGAAGCCGGCGTTGAGCTGGTCCACCCGGGCGCGCGCGATCTGCTTTGCGGCCGAGAAGCGCAAGGTTTGCTGGTTGCTCAAGCCGAACACCAGGTTCATGCTCGGCAGGACGTCGGTGTAGCGCTTGCCGTCCGCGATTGGATGCGCCGCGCCGGTGGTGTCGGCATACAGCGAGGTCGACGACTGGTCGGTGCGGATCACCTGGGCGCCGATATTGCCGCGCAGGGTCACGGCGTTGAATTCGACATCGATGTTGGCCTTGACATAGCCGGTCGTGATCTTTTCCGTCACGTCCCACGCGCGGCTGATCGTCCCCGAGTTGTTGGCAAGGTCGTAGTTGACCGGATCGAAGTACTTGGCGATCACGCCGGGCACGTTCCACGACGGGACCACGCCGCTGCCGGCGAAGCCCAGGTCGACCGGCGCGTACAGCAGGTCGCTGGAAATGGTGGGCGAACCCGAGGCGAACAACTGGCCCGATGGCTGGCGTTTGGTCTTGGTGCGCTCGCTGATGTTGAAGCCGGCGTCCAGGTCGCTCAACAGGCTGGCGGCCAGCGCCGGCGCCGGGAAGGTGGCGGCCAGTTTGAAGCTCGACATTTTGTCGTTCAGGCGCGGGGCGTAGGTGCTGCCGTAGCCGTAGATCGAGTTGCCCGTGAACAGCGTGGCCGCGTTGCTGTAGTTGAGCTTGCCGGACAGGGCGGCGAAATTGCCCGGGGTCCAGCCAACCGTCAGCGCCGGATCGTTGAGTGCGCCGTCGCTGGCGCTGCGCAGCTGGAGGTTGTTTTCGAGATAGGTCTCGTCGCGCTTGGCGTTCGAGTAGTTGATGTCGGCGAGCACCTTGACGCCGCCGAGGTTGACGTTGTTCGCCCAGCCCGCGGTGCGGATTTCGTCCTTGCGGTTGTTGTACTGGCCGCGCACCAATGGGTAGGCGCCCGTCGCGACGCCGCCCAGCAGGGTGCCGTTGGCTATGTTGGTGCTCTGGTAGCTGAAGCCAAGCGGATTGTTGCTGCCGTTATAGCCGCCGAGGTTGGCTTCAAACTGGTTGTTCGTGTCGACCTGGCTGAATCGCGACCCGAACAGGTCGAGCGTGCTGCGCCACGCCTTGCCCGGGCGGTATTCGAGCACGCCCATCACCCCGGTGCGCTTGAGCACGCCGCTCTTGGCGAGCGACTTGACGCCGGCGGAGATGTAGGTGCCGGCCGGGACCCCGGCGACGGCGCTCTGGCTGAACGGCTCGTAGGTCCCGGTCTCGTTGTCGAGGATCGGCGACGCGAGGTCGGCGACGCCGATCGCGATGCCGATGGTCCGGTTGGCGAACTGGTCGATGTAGCTGGCGCTGACGCGATG
The DNA here is from genome assembly GCF_003011895.2 of Massilia glaciei. Classification (GTDB taxonomy): domain Bacteria; phylum Pseudomonadota; class Gammaproteobacteria; order Burkholderiales; family Burkholderiaceae_D; genus Telluria_A; species Telluria_A glaciei. Next base: position 17,055 of record NZ_PXWF02000312.1, read on the forward strand.
GCCGGTGTCCTTGGCGTTGGCGATCGGGCCGAGCGATTTTTTTTCGCCGCGGACGTTGACCGAAATGCTGCGCTTGGGGAAGGCGAGCGGACGGACCGCCTGCATGTCGATGGTGCCCGACAAGCCTTGCCCTACCAGCCCGGCGTCGGGCGTCTTGTAGACCGTGACGGCGCCCAGCAGTTCGGACGGATACTGGTCGAACTCGACGCTGCGGTTGTCCCCCGTGCTCACCTGCTCGCGTCCGTTGAGCAAGGTGGTGGCGAAGTCCGGCGACAAGCCGCGCACGCTGATCACCTGCGCGCGGCCGGCCACGCGCTGCGCCGCCAGGCCCGGCAGGCGCGCGATCGACTCGGCGATGCTGGTGTCCGGAAGTTTGCCGATGTCCTCGGCGGAAATGGATTCGACGATCGAGCTTGCGTTCTTCTTCACCGAGATCGCGTCTTCGATGCCCTTGCGGATCCCGCTGATGCGCACCGTCGCGACCTGCGCGGCCGGTGCGGCGCCGTTGTCGGACGCCGGCGCGGCGCTGTCTTCCAGATGGGACGGCGCTTTGGCGTCGGCGGGGGCCGGCTGGGCGAGGACCGCCGTGGCCATGAACGACAGCAGCAGGGCGCAACCGGCGGCGATTGGGTTTAGTTTGAACGCGGCGCCGGCCGCGGCTTCCCTTGCCGGATTCATCTTCGTACTTCTCATTGCATGTCCCCTCGATATCGTCAGACTACAAAACCTTCCGCGGCTCGGTCGCCGCGAATCAGTTGGCATGAGCGTTTCCATGAACGCTGAACATCTATTTTGTAGTAAAACTAGACGTTACGTCAATACATAAATTGCTTTTTAGTTACGGTTGTTTTTTTATTATATTGATCGCCGAGCTGCCGCCGCCAACCATAAACTTGTCTAGGCATGACGGTGCGAAATCGCGCCTGGAAGGGAGTTGATCTACCTTCTTGAGGAGGGTGTTGGTAGCAATACTACTTTGGTTTGGCGCGCGCATTGTTTGAGCGGCTGGTCTGGCGACCTGTTTTCCGAGGGGGGGGCTGCTGTTCGGGGCGCGGATCTTTGGTCTGGATGAAGCGATCGTCACGCCGGGCGCACGGCGGCGCCGATTTCGGAGCGGGCGGGCCGATCGTGCGCGCGGAAGGTGAAGGGGGGGGCGGGCGGCGCCGGGGCGCGCCGCCATGCGTCCCGCTATTGCGGCGGTTGCTGCAGGCGGGCGGTCTTGCCTTCGATGAGGACGGCGCTGAACACGCGTTTCTCGGGCGAATCCTGCTCATTGCCGATCAGCGAAACGAGCATGTCGACCGCCGAATGGGCCATTTTTTGAACGGGCTGGCGCAGCGTGGTCAGCTGATAGCTGAGCCAGGTCGCCGGTTCGACGCCGTCGAAGCCGGCGATCGAGAGGGCGCCGGGCACATCGAGGCCGAATTCGTGGCGGGCCGCGTCGACACAACCGATGGCCATGATGTCGTTGCCGCAAATGATGGCGTCGGGCGCCTTGCCCTTGGCGTCGATCAGTTCGCGCATGCCGCGCACCCCGCTCTGGTAGTCGTATTCGCCGGGCACGATGAGCGGCTCGCGCAGGCCAAGCTCGAGGATGCGGGCGCGCGCGCCGCGGGTGCGTTCCTGGCCCACCACCGAGTCCTTGGGGCCGCTGATGATGCCGAAGCGCTGGTGGCCGGTCGCGGCCAGCCGGCTGACCAGGTCGCGCGCGCCTTCGATCTGGTCGCAGACCACCGCGTTGACCGCCTTCTCCTTGAGCGTGCGATTGAACAGCACCAGTGGAATGCCGCGCCGCTCGAACTCCATGATGTGTTCGAGCGACAGGCGGGTGGCCGCTATCACGCCGTCGACCTGGTACTGCCACACCTGTGACACGACCTGGTCGATGTCCTCCTCGTGCGGCACGGTGAACAGCAGTATGCGCATGCCCTTGCTGACGAATTGCTGGCTCAGCTCGGACAGCACTTCCGGGTAATACAGGTTGGTCAGGTTGGAGATCAGGACCGCCACGAGGTTCGAGCGGCGCGTGATCAGGCTGCGCGCCAGCGCGTTCGGGATGTAGTCGAGTTCGCGCGCCGCCTTGATGACCCGCGCCCGGGTTTCGGGCGAAACGCTGGCCCCCGGCTTGAAGTGGCGCGACACCGCCGACTGCGACACGCCGGCGCGCAGCGCGACGTCGTACGAGGTCGCGCTGCGGCCCTTGCGGGCGGGGGCGTCGGCTTTCACTGGGGCGGGCTTTTTACTTGCCATGAAGATGGGGTATGGGTTATCGGTGGCAAAGTATAACGCAAAGCGGATTGCCGCTGCATGCGGCTGCAACGCCCTTCGCGCAGAGGGTCCGGGCGCCGGCCGCGCTTTTTTACAACAATTCGCCAAACCGATTGACTTCGAATGCAATCGAGGTCTATTATTGATTCAGATCAAGCGATTGCGATCTCGCTGTTTTTTTATTAGGCTTCGATTTGGCGTGAACGCGCCGTGCGCCAAGCGTCAGATGTAGCTGTGTTGCCCCGGCGGAAAGGTGCTTTTGTTGGGCGGCCGGACGGAAGCGAGTCTGGTTGACTTCGGATGCATGTATTTGCGCCGGGCCGGCCCCGCGGGCTGTGGCGGCAGGGTCGATTGCGGCAAGGTCGATTGCGGCAAGGTCGATCCGCCGCTCCCGGGGCGCCGGACTAGGGCGAGTACCCCTCCATTTCGCATGAAAGAATTGAACGAATGATCAAGCTGCCATTTACCCTTCCTTCCCGGCCGCCGGTGACCCGGATCCGCAAATGCGATGCCGCGCAGCTGCGCGCCCCCGCCGGTCCGCGCACCCAGCCGATGCGCGGCTTCGAGGACCATTTCGTCGATATCGTCGATTACATCGTGCGCATCACCGACGAGATTTGGATGGAGCGGGCGGTCGGACGCATCTACGACACCTACGACGCCAGCTGCACGATCTACTCGTCGTACGGGGTCGTGCGCTCGGTCGAGGAGGTCATCGCCGGCACCATCACGACGCTCAACGCGTTTCCCGACGGCGAGATCCACCACCTCAACGTCGCCTGGAGCGGCGACGAGGACGAGGGCTTCTACACCTCCCATCTCGGGCACAGCCGCTCGACGCACGTCGGCCGCAGCAGCCTCGGACCCGGGACCGGGCGCCGCTCCTCGATCCGCTTCGCCGCCGATTGCGTCAGCCGCGACAACCGCATCCACACCGAGTGGCTCATCCGCGACAACGGGGCCCAGGTGCGCCAGTTGGGATTCGACCTGCACGAGGTGGCGCGGCGCGCGGCCGAGGCCGACACGCTGGAACACTTCATCGTCTCGCCCGAGACCCGCCTCGAAGGTCAAACCCCGCGCAAGCTGCTCGACCTGCCGACCGACACGCTCGACGGCTGGGCGCGCCACATGTTCCACAACATCTGGAACCTGAAGCGCTTCGACTGGCTCGCGCGCTACTACTGCGCGGCCGCCACGGTCCATGCCGGGGGCGGGCGCGTGGCCCAGGGCGTGCGCAACATCGGCGCGCTCTATCTGAACATCCAGGCGGCGATGCCCGACGGGGTGATGCGGGTCGAGCATGTCTGCCACAGCGAGGAGAACGACGGCGTCATCGTGGCGGTGCGCTGGGTCTACGAGGGCACGACCGCGCCCGGCGGCGTGCTGGGCGAATGCCCGGCCGGCAAGCAGGTCTTCATGATGGGGGTGAGCCATATGCGCTTTTCTGGCGACCGGATCGTCGAGGAATGGATGATTTTCGACGAGCTCGGCGTGCTCGTCCAGGGGTACCGGAAATGAGCCGCTGGGACGACCATCCACAGGTGCTCTCGCCAGTCGGCCGCCGCTTCGCCGAGCTCATCGAGGAAGGCCCGCGGCGCCAGGAGCTGCCCGGGTATGAAGCCGTGTACCGCGACTTCGTCGACTACATCGTGCGCTGCACCCATCGCATCTGGGAGCAGAAGGACATCGGCCTGTGCCGCACCCACTACAGCGAGGGCTGCGTGATGCACACGCTCGCCGGGCCGCAGGTCGGCTGCGAGGTGGTGGTGCAGAACACGATCGGCGCGCTGGCCATGTCGAGCGACCGCCAGGTCATCGCCGAGGACGTGATCTGGAGCGACGAGGGCGACGGCAACCTGTACAGCTCGCACCGGATCGTCAGCAGCTCGACCCACCTCGGCGACGACGCCACGCTGGGCCCGGCGAGCTGCCACGAGGCCGGCGCGCGGACCATCGCCGATTGCCTGTGCCGCAACAACCGCATCATCGAGGAATGGCTGGTGCGCGACAATCTGCGCGCCGTCTGGCAGGTCGGCGGCAACCCGTGGGAGCTGGCGCGGCGCCAGGCCGAGGCCGACCGCGAGGGCGACCAGGACCGGCACGCCTGGCGCGCGCTTGAGATCGCGCGGGTGCGCGCGGGCGGCGACGTGGCGATAGCGGACGACCATCCCGCCAAGTTGCCGGCCGACGCGCTCATCAGCGCCTTGCGGCACGACCTGTTCGGCGCGGCGGCCGAGGCGTTTTCGCCCGCCGCCGAGATCCGCTGGCCGAGCAACCGGCACGGCTACGGGCGCGGCTACTGGATCGGCTGCCTGACCCAGTTGCGCGGCGCGCTGCAGCGCCCCGCGATCACCATCGACCACATCGCGGCGCGGCCCCTGCCGCATGGCGACGTCGCCATCGCCCTGCGCTGGAGCCTGGCCGGGGTGCACGCCGGCGGCGGGGTCTGGGGGCCGGCCAGCGGGCGCGACCTGCTGGTGCTGGCGATATCCCATTACCGGGTGCGGGCCGGAAAGATCGTCGAGGACATGACCGTGTTCGACGAGTTGGCGGTGTTGCGCCAGATTAGCGGAGGACTGGGAAAATGAGCGCATTGATGGCATTACGCAAGATCGCGGCCGGCGAACGGCCGCATGGGGAACTGTTGCCACCGTGCCGGCTCGAAGCCTTCGGTGTCGAGGTCTACGGCGAAGAGGCGATCGTCCAGAGTTTCCGCAACGCGCCGCTGGCGATCCCGGCCTCGGCGCAGGTGGTCGCCGCCGATGGCCATATCGCCGTGTTCGAAGGCGAGCACGCGCTGTTCGCCGATTTGCATGGCGAGGACATCGCCCGCGTCTGGCGCCTGGGCCCGGGGCAGCCGGCAACGGCCGAGCCGGCCATCGGCGTGCCGTTCGACCCCGATCTGTGGCAGGCGCGGCGCGACGCCGCCCTGCGCCGCGAGGACCACCCCGCGCTGTCGGAGGCGGGCGTGGCGGCGGTCGAGGAAATCGGCCTCGACCTCGCCCGCCAATGGGAGTCGGACGGCGGCCCCGGCGACTACCGCGTGCGGCCCTTCCTGCTGCGCGCCTTCAGCGCCGGCGAGCGCGGCGCGGCGCTGTACGCGGTCTACCGCCTCGGCCCGTCGGCGCGCCGCAGCGCCGGGTTTTCGCTGGTGGCGGCGAACTTCGAGGTCAGCGGCGGCAGGTTGTCGGGCTACGCCGTGGTCCGCGACCAGGCCGGCGAGGCGGCCGTGCAGCGGGCCCCGTGGCAGCCACGGGTGGCGGCATGACTTCGCTTCCCGCGCACGGCGCCGGGAAAACCGGCGCCCCGCCCCTGCGGGCGCCGATGAAAATGGCGTTCGGGCTCGGCAGCACCGCCGAGGCCATCGTCTACACCACGACCAGCAGTTTCCTGCTGCTCTACTACAACCAGGTGCTGGGCCTGCCGGCCGACAAGGTCGGCCTGGCGCTCTCGCTCGGCCTGATCGTCAACGCGCTGTTCGATCCGCTCGTCGGCTCCTGGTCGGACCGCACCAAATCGCGGTTCGGGCGCCGCCATCCGTTCATGTTCGCGTCGATCCTGCCGGCCTCGGCCTGTTTCTATTTCCTGTTCAATCCACCGCAAGGCCTGGACCAGTTCGCCCAACTGGCCTGGCTGGTGGTGATGAATGTCACGCTGCTCCAGTGCATGACCTTGTTCCACACGCCCCATCTGGCGCTTGGCGCCGAGATGTCGGACGACTATCTGGAACGCTCGAGCATCATGAGCTACAACACCTTCTTCCTGTGGATCGGCGACACGCTCGGGTGGGTGCTGTGCTTCGCCTGGTTCTTCCGGGCCGGCCCCGGCTTTCCCAACGGCGCCCTCGACCCGCAGCGCTGGCCGGTGTTCGCGGCCACCTTCGCCGGCATGATCATCGCCTGCCTGTTCATCTCGAGCATGATCACCCGCCGGCGCATTCCCTATCTTGCCCAGGCCAAGCCGGAGCAGCCGCGTTTCGGGCTGGCCGAATGGATGCGCGACATGGGCCGCGCTTTAACCAACCGCAACTATGTGGTCTTGCTCATCGGCTTCTTTTTCCTCTCGCTCATGAACGGCGTGCGCGGCGGCCTGTGGCTGTACGGGGCGACCTTCTTCTGGGGCCTCAAGAACGACCAGATCGCCTTCTTCGCGGTGGGCAGCCTGGCCGGATATGTCTTCGGCTCGGCCGCCGTCACCGCGCTGCACCGCCGTTTCGAGAAGCGCTGGACCGGGGCGGCCGCGCTCGCCGTCTACAGCGTCGGGCCGGCGATTCCGCTCGCGCTCGGCTACTACGGCGTGCTGGGGCCGGACACCCCCGGCCTGTTGTTCATCCTGATCGCGTTTTCGACCTTGCAGCACGCCCCCTACAGCATCATGACGACCACGATCTATTCCGCGCTGGCCGACATCGCCGACGAGAACGAGCTCAAATACGGCATCCGCCAGGAGGGCATTTTGTATTCGACGCGCACCCTGTTCGCGCGGGTCGACCAGGCCCTCGGCACGGCCCTGGCCGGGTTCGTGCTGGCGCTGATCGCCTTTCCCGTCAAGGCGGTGCCGGGCGAGGTGCCGCAGCCGGTGCTGATGGCGCTGGCGGCGGCCTTCGTGCTGTCGACCGTTCCGGGCTTGATCGCCGCGGTCTTCTACGCGATGCTGCGCGTCACCAAGGGCACGCACGACGCCACCAAGGCGGCGCTGGCGCTCAAGCACAAGGCGGAGCGCGATGCGAATCCGATCGACGGCGCGAAGGCCATCTAGCCATCGATCTATTTTCCCCCACCGTCCGGCGGCAGCGCATTGCCGGACATCGCCGGCGCGCCGCCCCTCTCGCGGCAACCCGGCGGATATTAATGGAGACCAAGGTATGAGCAAGCACCTCGCAAACAAACAGCTGACCGCGCGCTTCCTGACGGAACTTGCGGACACGCCGGTCGAGGACATCGGCGCCGTTCTGGAGCGGTTCTGCCACGGCGACTGCCGCTGGGAGATATTCCATCCGTTCAACCGTATAGACGGACTCGACAATGTCGCAAGCCAGTTCTGGGGGCCGCTCAAGCGCGCGTTTCCCGACTATGAGCAGCGGCTGGGCCAGGTCCTTGCCGGGGAGTACGAGGGGCGCGAGCAAGTGAGCACGCTGGGCCACGTGATGGGGTCGTTCGAGGCCCGGTGGCTGACCATCCCGCCGACCCACAATCTCGCCTTTCTGCGCTTCGGCTTCAACGCGATTGTGCGCGATGGCAAGTTCGCCAAGGCGTATGTCCTGCTCGACATCCCCGACCTGATGCGGCAGGCCGGCTGCTATCCGCTGCGCCGGATGCCGGGCTCGGCCGAACAATGGCCGCTGCCGCCGATCGACAGCGGCGCCACGCTCGACGCCGTCGCCGCCGAGCGCGGCGCCCTGAGCATGGCGATCGTGCGCGAAATGCAGCTGGGCCTGCCCAAGCCCGGGGAGGTCGTCAGCGTCAGCAGCGCCGCCTCGCGCCACAGCCGGCACTGGCACGAGAATATGAATTGGTACGGCCCCGCGGGGATCGGCTCGGCGCGCCGCCTGCGCGGCTTTCGCGAATCCCACGGCGCGCTGTTCCTGCAGGCGTTTCCGGACCGCTCCGGCATCGCGCGCGACCCCACCGGGCCGGAGGACGGGCCGGGCCATTACACGCGCATCGGCGACGGCCTGTTCGCCGTGACGGGCGGCTGGCCCTCGATCCATGCGACCCACACCGGCGGGCAGTGGCTCGGGTTGCCGCCGACCGGACGCAAGGTCGAGATGCGGGTCGCCGATTGGTACCGGCTCGACCGCGACGACAAGATCATCGACAACTGGGTGATGATCGACGTGCCGCACATGCTGCAGCAGATGGGCCTCGACATCCTCGACGACCTGCGCTTTTTCGCCGATCCGGCCTTGTCGCGGCTGCGCGAATAATTTCGAATGCAGTGAATATGTGTTTTTACGCCTGAATTTTCGTCAAATACATCGACTGTCGCATGAAAATCAATTGCTTACAAATTCGATTGATTTTGACTTCGAATGCAAATAACATTGAGTGGCCATCCGGTCACCGTCTTTAAGGGGATATCTAAAATGAAAAAATCGAAAAATTCGAAGCAACTGAGGAAGCTCATCTGGACCACCGTTCCATTCTGTCTGTTCCCGGCGGCGTCTTTTGCCCAGGCGGCAGAGGAGGCCCCGAAGAAGGTCGAGGCCCCGACGAAGGTCGCGGCCGCGAAGGCCGCCGAAAGCGACACGGGGGTGGCCGTCGTCACCGTCACCGCGCAGCGCCGCTCCGAGTCCGTGCAAAAGGTGCCGCTGTCGATTTCGGCGCTGACCGGTGATCAGCTCAAGAATGCCAACGTCACCACCGTCGACCGCCTCGAGCAGCTCATGCCCGGCGTGCGCATGGGGCGCTCCGGATCCGACCTGCGCCCGGCGATGCGCGGCACCTATACCGAGAACGTGGCGGCCAATGGCGACCCGCGCTTCGGCATCTACGTCGACGACATCTACCAGTCGCGCACCAGCCAGGTGCCGCCGATCGTCGATCTGGCGCGCGTCGAGGTGCAAAAGGGCCCGCAGGGCACGCTTTACGGACGCAACAGCTTTGGCGGCAACATCGTGTTCCACTCCGCCCAGCCGAAGGATTATTTCGAAGGCGGCGTCGATACGATGATCGGCAATAACGGCCAGAAGCGGCTCGAAGGCTTCGTCAATGTCCCCATCAACGAGACGGTGGCGCTGCGGCTCGCCGGACTGGTCGAAAAGTCGGACGGCTACGTCAAGAACATCGGCACCGGCGGCGACCTCGGCAGCGAGGACCAGAAATTCATCCGCGGCACGCTGCGCATCGCGCCGTCGTCGATGCCCGGGCTCGAGGTGCTGTTGCGCGCCTCGTATCTGGATCTCGGCGGTCAGGGCCTGGGTGGCTTCGGCTACAAGTTCCTTGGCACCCTGATCGATCCGAGCCTGATCCGGGCCCCCGGACAATCGCTGACCTATAACGGCGCCACCTATGCCTTCCCGAACGGCTTCAACGGCAATAGCTGGACCGGCGTGGGCATGCCCTACGACGCGCGTTACCGCGACGGCATCGCCGATGTCAACGGCGCCGACGTCGGCATTCCGACGCTGGCCGATCCCTACACCGTGAACTTCGCGGGCGACGCCTTCCGCAAGGGCTCGCAGCAGCAGTATGGCGCCACCATCAACCTCGACGTCGGCAACGTGCGCCTGCGCTCGATCACCGGCTACAGCGATTTCGACATCATCCGCACCGCCGGCAGCCTCACGCCGGTGCTGTTGAACTATTCGTACGGGGGGACGACGTCCAAAACGTTCACGCAGGAACTGCAGATTCTGTCGAACAACAGCGCCAGTCCGCTGCAATGGATCGCCGGCGCCTACTACTTCGACGACACCAACCGCGACCTCAGCGTCACCAACCAGAACCGCAGCTACGTCACGGCGACCGCGCCGGCGGGACAGCAGTATTATCCCTTCGACTTCAACCAGATGCCTTCCGGCGCCGGCTTCAACCAGACTTTCGCGTGGGACGGTTTTAGCACGCAGGAGCAAAACACCCGCTCGCTCGCCGCCTACGGCCAGCTGTCTTACACCTTCTTCGACAAGCTCACGCTGACCTCCGGTGTGCGCCACACCAGCGACAAGAAGGAACTGAAGACATCGCGCTTCAACGCCAGTCCAACCGGTCCCGGCGCGTACCTGGTCCACGGCATCAACGACCCGATCGATTACACCTGCGGCGGCTTCATCGCGGCCAACCCGGCCTCGGTGTCGGCCACGCCGACGGACAAGGCCTACAACTTCGTCTGCGGCAGCAACACCGAAAAATACATATCCCACCGCCAGGCCGTCGATTACAAGTTCGACCGCGACCACATGGTCTATGCCAGCTACTCGACCGGCACCCATGCGGGTGGCTTCAACAGCGGGCCGGTGACGATCGCCGGCGTTCCCACCTTGTTGTCGTTCGCGCCGGAGAAGGTCACGGCGATCGAATTCGGGACCAAGAACGCGTTCTTGAACAACCGCCTGACGCTCAACGCGGCCGTGTTCCGGAATGACTACCGCGATCTGCAGGCGCAGACCTCGATCCCCAATCCGAATGCGCCGCTGACCAGCGTGATCGCGCTCGTCCAGAACATCGGCAAGGACCGCGCCTACGGCCTCGACCTCGATGCCGTGTTCCGGCCGACCAAGACCTTCCGCGCCAATCTTTCGTACAACTGGCTCGACGCGAAAGAGATCGACTACGCCGTCAACACGTTCAACTATGGTGGGGCGGCCGGCCTGTGCGGCGTCACGCCCAGCTGCATCCCGGCGACGGGCGAGGCGAATGCGGTGCAAGGCACGCCGTTCCCCAATCCGCGCACCGATCCGAACCGGTTCATTCCCGTGGTCGACGCCCAGGGCATGCCGGTGGTCACCGGCGGCGTTCCGCAATACCGCTACGTGATCGCCGGGGTCGGGCGCGACGGGACCAGGTACACCGGGCCGAAGGCTTTCTCGCCCAAGCATACGCTCCAGATCGGCCTTGCCCATGACTTCTCGCTGGGCAATGCGGGCACGCTGACGCCGGAGATCCAGACCTACTACAACTCGGGCTACATCCTCACCGACCTGACGCCCAATTTTGGCAAGAACGACGCCTACACCAAGACCGACTTGCGCCTGACTTACCGGACCGCTGATCACAAGATCACGGTGCAGGCATTCGTCAACAACGTCGAGGACGAGGCGATCATCACCCGGGCCGTGTATTCCAGCCATCGGTCGCTGCTGGCGAACTACGCGCCAGGCCGGACTTATGGCATCACCGCCGGCTACAGGTTTTGATGTGAACGACTCCTAGGCAACACCAATGCCGGGAGCGCCCCGCGCGGGCGCTCCCGGCGCGCAGCGACAAGCAATACTGGATGCAGTGGTCGATGCGTCAGGTCCCGCCACGCCGTCCAGGCGTGCATCGGGCGCCGCTTGGCGGCGTTGCCGCGCCTCGTTTGCGGGCGCAACGCGATATTCCTCCATTCATCACACAACGAAGCTCTTCATCATGAACAATTACGCCGTCAATCAATTCTCCACCACTGGCACGCTCTATCTGAGCGCGCCCGAAGCCGCGCTGCTGGTGCGCAAAGTCGGGCTCGAGGTCTCGCTTCGGAGCATCGCGGCCAATATCCGCGAGGACTTTTCGCGCTGGCCCGATTTCGACAAATCGGCGCGCGTGGCCAGCCACTCCGAGTTCGGCGTGATCGAGCTGATGCCCGTCTCGGACGACCACCGCTACGCCTTCAAGTATGTCAACGGCCACCCGCGCAACACGGGCCTGGGCCTGTCCACCGTGATGGCCTTCGGCGTCTATGCCGACGTCGACACCGGCTCGCCGCTGTTGCTCTCGGAACTCACCATCACCACGGCGCTGCGCACCGCCGCCATGTCCGCTCTCGCCGCGCAATCGCTGGCGCGGCCCGACAGCCGCGTCATGGCGCTGATCGGCAATGGCGCGCAAAGCGAGTTCCAGGCGCTCGCATTCAAGTACCTGGTCGGCATCGACACGCTGCGGCTCTACGATGTCGACCCCGATGCCACCGCAAAACTGGTGGCCAACCTGCGCCCTTTCGGCCTGGCCATCGTAATGTGCGGCAGCGCCGCCGAGGCCGCGCGCGGCGCCGACATCATCACCACCGTGACCGCCGACAAGACGCAGGCGATCATCCTCACGCCGGACATGGTGGAACCGGGCGTGCACATCAATGCCGTCGGCGGCGACTGCCCCGGCAAGACAGAATTGCACGCCGACATCCTCACGCGCGCGAACGTGTTCGTCGAATACGCCCCGCAATCGCGCATCGAGGGCGAGATCCAGCAGATGCCGGCCGACTTCGCGGTCACGGAGTTGTGGCAGGTGTTCACCGGCCAGGCCGCCGCGCGCACGTCAGCCACGGAAGTGACCGTATTCGATTCGGTCGGCTTCGCGCTCGAGGATTTCTCGGCGCTGCGCTTCATGTACGACAGCGCCGAGGCGCACGGCTTCGGCCAGCGCATCGCCTTGATCCCGTCGCTGGACGACCCGAAGGACTTGTTCTCGACAGTCGCGGTGATGCAAGACGAAGCTGTCACTTGCTGAGTCGATCATTCGGGTAGCCGGGGTGCGCGCAAAGAGCGGTGGGCGGCATGCCGGCTGAACTGGCCCCGTATTCCGGCCGTGCCGCGCGCATCGCCTTGGCCCGGGCCTTCGAGGTCGTCCAGCAGCTTGCGCGGCGTGGCCGCGCGGCGCCGTCCTGCGCCTGCTGCATTCCGGGCAGCGATGCCGCCGATTGCGCATGCGCCTGGGCCACAAAGGCGGAAGCGCCGATCGCGGTGGTACGGGGGGCTTGGTTGAAGGCCGGGTTGCCGTCGCGGACTTGCTAATGCTAATCCTGGTATCGAGGTCGCTCTAGAAATCGAGCGAAAAGAGCCGAAACATTAAAAACCAACATCGTCCCTGCATGCACGCACTGCTCTCCAGATAATTTTCTTGACATTGCACCACTGCAAAAACTGGGGTCTACGCTGTAGAAATCGAGAAGCTGCATTCATCGATGAAATAGCCAACGTCATCCTCGCTTTCGCGGGGATGACGTTGATTTTTGGTATCTAAGTCCCCTGCGATACGATTTCTGAAACGATAGTGACCGATTCAGCGCATCGCCATGTCAAGGTTTTCATTCCGGACAGCAGTGTGCATGCACGAAAACGATGTTGGTTTGCTTGTTTGAGGGGGGGGGCGGCGCCGGTTCCGCCGCGCTTCTTTCAATGCAGAGATGCCAGCCAGTTGCGCAAGGCCTGTGCCGACTCGGCCGCTTGTTCGAGCGGCGCCAGGTGTCCCGCCCGCTCCAGCGCGACGCCGCTGCCGCGCTGCAGCAAGCCCGCCATGCGCAGGTGGCCGTCGGGAGGGCAAACCCGGTCCGCGCTGCCATACGCCACCAGCACGGGGACGTCGATCCCGGGCAGGATGGGCCAGGAATCGGCGCGTCCGGCCAGGGCGTCCGACTGGTCCGCGAAGACCTCGACGCCGGCGCTGACCGCCATCGCCGCCACGGTCGATGTGAATGGCTCGCGCCCGGCCGCGCCCGGCGCCAGGTATGCCGGCGCCAGCCTCTCGCGCGCGAGACGCTCGATCCCGTCGCGGCCCGCCAGTTCCATCTGGCCCGCGCGCGCCTGGCGCCGCTCGGGCGTGTCGGGTCCGGGATTGGTGCCGAACAGGGCGAGGCCATCGAGCCGGTGCGGCGCCTGGCGCCACATCTCGAGGGCGACGATACCGCCCATCGACAGGCCGACCGGCAGCAAGGGCCCGGACACGGCCTCGAGCACCCGCGTCGCCATGGCCGCGATGCTGTCGTCCCGCGGGTAGTTCCAGTCAATGCAGGGGTAGTCGGCGCGCAACGAAAGGTACACCGCTTGCCACACGCGCGAATCACACAGCGACCCCGGCAAAAAAACCAGGGTCGGGGTCATGGCGTGGCCGGATTGGTCGCCACGATGAACAGCTCGGCGCCGGTCAGCGCCCGCAACTGGCGCCGCATAGCCGACGGTACCGTGAATGTGTCGCCCGCCCTCAGGGTCACTTCATCCCCCGCGTCGTTGCTCCATGAGACTTCGCCGGCCTGCACCAGCAGCACTTCGGGCCCGCTGCGCGTGTACAGCGGGGTGGCCGCGCCGGCGTCGAAGGACAGCTTGCGCAGGCCGAAATGGTGCGGCGGCGCGATCTGCGCCTGCGCGCCGTCCGCCTCGCTGTTGCTGATGACGACGGTTTCGCGGTTCGCCCCGGCGCCGAGGAAGGCGCCCGGCATGGGCTGCGCCGCCGCGCCGCGCGCCACGTTGAGCGACATTTCGGACGCGAGGGGCGCGCGGATGTGCGCGATCTCGCCGCGCGGGGATGGATGGACGACGGCCGCGCCGGCGGGGATCTGCTCGCCCTCGGTGGTGTCGATCAGGCGTCCGCTCTCGAGCAGCACCAGCCCGTAGCCGGCCGCCTTCTCGATGACGTGCGGGGCCCAGTGGACGCGGCCGGGATCGTCCCCGCCCAGCACCGCGAACATGAAGCCCATGCCGTCGCCCACGTTTTCGAAACCGCGGAACACATCGGTCGGAATCGAGATCGTGTCGCCCGGTACCAGGAAGACTTCGCCCGCGTCGCCATGTTCGCCCCAGAAAAACCGCCAGCGCCCGGTGTGGATGACGAATACCTCGGCCGTCGTGTGGCTGTGCAGCGAATTGGTGCAGCCGGGCGGCTGGCGCGCCGCGCCGATGTTGAAGCCGTGCGGCTCGGTGATGTGCACATGCTGGTGCGGATTTTCGGCGACGCCGGGGCCGATGATGGTGAAATTCTCCTTCTGGTCGCTGCCCGGGCTGCGCGCATCGATGAAGGCGTTGGTGCAGGGGCGCAGTTCTTCGTAGCGTACCAGGCGCTCGCGCAGGGAGGGGGAAAGTGGCACGGTGGATCCTTTACTGTTCAAGCGAGTGGGCGTCCGCCGTCGACGGCGATGACGGTGCCCGTGGAAAATGTGAGGTGGGTGGCCACGGCGGAGATGGCGCGCGCGATCTCCTCCGGCTCGGCCAGCCGTTGTAAGGGCGTGCGCGCGGCCTGGCTGTCGCGCCAGGCGGCGTCCATGCCGCGCACGAAATCGGTGTCGACCAGGCCGGGCGCCACCGAAACCACCCGGATCGCCGGCGCCAGCGCGCGCGCGAGCGACTTGGTCATGTTGTCGAGCGCCGCCTTGGAGGCGCAGTACATGATGTTGCTGCCCATGGCGGACGAGGCGGCGATCGACGAGATGTTGACCACCAGGCCGTCGCGGTTGGCGCACAGCAGCGGGCGCAGGGCCCGCACCGCGGCCAGCGGCCCGCGCACATTGGTCGCCAGGATGTCGTCGATCAGGGCGTCGTCGAGCCCATCGAGGTCCGCGTGTTCGACGAAGCGCGTGGTCCCGGCGCAATTGACCAGGATATCGAGGCGGCCGGCGGTGGCGGCGATCTGCCCGGCCAGCGTGGCCAGGGCGGCGCTGTCGGTGACGGGCGCCGCGGCGGCCAGATGGCCGCGCTCGGGGCAGGGCAGGGCCGCGGCCACGGCGCGGGCGGCGTCGGCCGAACGGTGGTAGCCGACGTAGACCTGCGCGCCCCCGCTGGCCAGCTCATGGCAAATCGCCCGGCCCAGGCCGCCGGCGCCGCCCGTCACCAGGGCGACCTTGCCGGCGAGCGGCAAGTGTTGGCCTGTCATTTGGACATCCGCCGCACGCGGATATCGGCCTGCTCCTTGTGGCCGGCGAAGTGCTCCAGCGCGCACAGGCGCGAACAGTATTGGCCGATCATGACCGACGCCTCGTCGGTCAGCACGCGCTGGTAGGTGTGGGTCTTGATGAACTTGCCGACCCACAGGCCGCCCGTGTAGCGTCCCGCGCCGTTGGTGGGCAGGGTGTGGTTGGTGCCGATGACCTTGTCGCCGTACGAGACATTGGTGCGGTGGCCCAGAAAGGCGGCGCCGTAGTTGGTCATGCGCGCGAGGAACCAGTCCGGGTCGCGCGTCATCACCTGCACGTGCTCGGAGCAGATGCGCTCGGACTCGGCCAGCATCTCCTCGTCGCTGTCGCACAGGATGATCTGCCCGTACTCGTTCCAGGCCACGCTGGCGACGTCGCGCGTGGACAGGCGCTCGAGCACCTTCTCGATCTGGCCGGGCAGCTCGGCGGCCAGCTTGGCGCTGGTGGTCACGCACACCGCCGGCGAATTCGGTCCGTGCTCGGCCTGGCCGAGCAAGTCGACGGCGACCAGTTCGGCGTCGACCGTGTCGTCGCAGATGACCATGGTTTCGGTGGGGCCGGCGAACAGGTCGATGCCGACCCGGCCGAACAGCTGGCGCTTGGCCTCGGCCACGTAGGCGTTGCCGGGGCCGACCAAAAAGTCGACCGGCTCGACGCTGTCGGTGCCCAGCGCCATCATGGCGACCGCCTGCACGCCGCCGACGACATAAATCTCGTCGGCGCCGGCCATGGCCATCGCGGCCACGATGGCGGCGGCCGGTTTGCCCTGGTAGGGCGGGGCGCAGGCGATGACGCGCTTGACGCCCGCCACCTTGGCCGTCAGCACCCCCATGTGCGCGGACGCGAGCAGCGGATATTTGCCGCCCGGGACATAGCAGCCGACGGAGTTCATGGGGATGTTGCGGTGGCCGAGCACCACGCCGGGCAGGGTTTCGACCTCGACGTCGCGCATCGACAGCATCTGGACCTGGGCGAAGCGCTTGATCTGGGCCTGCGCGAAGCGGATGTCGTCGAGCGCCTGGGCCGGCAGCGAGGCGATGCATTCGTCGATCTGGGCCT
The DNA here is from genome assembly GCF_003011895.2 of Massilia glaciei. Taxonomy (GTDB): domain Bacteria; phylum Pseudomonadota; class Gammaproteobacteria; order Burkholderiales; family Burkholderiaceae_D; genus Telluria_A; species Telluria_A glaciei. The sequence goes on from NZ_PXWF02000312.1 coordinate 33,696, forward strand.
GGGTCAGGCGCAGCGACTCGGGTGCCCATTTGTCGAATTTTTCGGAGTATTCGCGCACGGCGGCGTCGCCGCGCGTTTCGATGTCGCTCAGGATGGCGGTGACCGTGGCCTGCACCTGGTTGTCGATGTCGCGCTTTTGGTCTGCTGGCTTGCCCTGCTTGAGGTACCGGATCATTCTGGCTGCTCCCGATGTGGTTGGGTTGGTTGAGTTGGTAGGGCCTATTATTCGCCGAACTGACTTCGAATGCAAACAATTTTTTGCGCAGCTTCTTTGGTAATCATCGAGGATCCTGTTTCTATGGTTGGAATTTTGTCACAAAAGAATGCATTCGCAGTCTTGGCGATCAAGGGGGGGGCGCGCCACATGGCGGCCTGTCGGAGTTGCCGGTTGCCCGTCCCGATGCGCTAGCCCGTGCCAGCGCTTGTCGAGCGCGGGAGCCAGCTGCTGGCCCGGCGTCCGAACTGCGGGCAGCAAGCCGCTGGCGTTCAACGTGTTTTGTTGACTTCGGATGCAATTTTATGTTCATTTTTTTGTTTCTGCGTTGTATATTAAAGATGAGATACACATACGCATCCGCAGTCAAACAAGGGCCGCGCCGACAGCGGGGCCAGAAAGGCAGCCATGAGCACATCACGCAGGCAGGTCATCGGAGGTTTTGGGGCGGCACTCATCGCGGGCCAGGGGTTCGCCTCCTCGGCCGCGCCGGGCAAGGCCTCCGCCTCCGCCAAACAGGCCTGGCCGGCCGGCTTTGTCTGGGGGGTGGCCACCGCCGCCCACCAGATCGAGGGCAATAACGTCAACAGCGACTACTGGGTGCTCGAGCACGCGCGCGGGAGCAAATTCAAGGACCAGTCCGGCGACGCCTGCGACAGCTGGAACCGCTGGCGCGAGGACGTGGACCTGGTGCATGGCATGGGCTTGACGGCGTACCGGTTTTCGGTCGAATGGGCGCGCATCGAGCCGGAGCGGGGCCACTTTTCGGAAGCCGCGCTGGGCCACTACCGGCGCATGTGTCTGCGCTGCCGCGAAGTGGGCATCATGCCGATCGTCACCTTCCACCATTTTACCAGCCCGCGCTGGGTGGCCGTGATGGGTGGTTTCGAGAACCCGGCGGTGGCCAGCCTGTTCGCCCGCTACTGCGAGCGGACCGCGCGCGCGCTCGGCGACCTGATCGGGGCCGCCTGCACCATGAACGAACCGAACGCGCAGGTGACCTCTTACGTCATGCGCGGCTACCAGCCGTATCCCGGCGAGGCGAACGTGGCCGCCGAAGCGGCGCGCTCGCTCGGCGCCGAGCGCTTCGCGGCCTACTTCCTGGGCGATGCGTTGAAGGCGCGCGATGGCTGCCTCAAGGCCCACGTGCTGGCGACGCAGGCGATCAAGTCGGTCGTGCCCGGGCTGAAGGTCGGCCTCACGCTAGCGCTGCAGGATTTGCTGCCCGGCCCAGGCGGCGCCGAGCTGCACCGGCGCGTTTTCGACGAGGCGCGGGGCCCGTTCTACGAGGCCGCCGGCGCCGACGACTTCGTCGGCGTGCAGCCGTATATGCGCCTGCGCACGGGGCCGGACGGCTACCTGCCGGCGCCGGCGGGGGTGCCGCTCAACCGCTACGGCGCCGATGCCTCGCCCGACGTGCTCGGCGCGGTGGTGCGCGAGGCGCACCGCCATTGCAAGGCGCCGATCCTGGTCTCCGAGCATGGCATCGACACCATCGACGACCGCCAAAGGAGCGTCCATCTCGAAGCCTCGGTGGCGGTGCTCGCCCAATGCGTGGCCGAGGGCCTGCCGGTGCTCGGCTACCTTCACTGGAGCCTGCTCGACAATTTCGAGTGGAGCTCGGGCTACGAGCCGCGGTTTGGACTGGTCGCGGTCGACCGGAAGAGCTTTGTGCGCACCCCGAAGCCGAGCGCGAAGGCGTTTCGGGACATCGTGGCCGGCGCCGGCGCCAAGCGTGGGCGCAATCGTATGTGAGGCGGGCGCCGCGCGGCATCGACCGGCGCGGCACCGCGCGGGCGGCGCGGGCGGCTGGCCGTCAGGCCGGCGCCGCGATCTTGCTCATCAGGGCGCGCGCGCCATCGATCATGAACTGCTGGTCCGAGGCCAGCAGAAACAGGGTGGCGCCTTTGCGCTGCCAGTCGGCGCAGTTTTCGCCGCCCGGCACAAACATGCCCACCGCCTTGCCGTGACGCCGTCCGGCCGCGCAAATTTGATCAACCGCGTCGATCACGATCGGGGCGAGCGGACTGGTCGCGCCCAGCGATAGTGTCAGGTCCATGCGGCCGACGAACAGGCAGTCGATGCCCTTGGTGGCGGCGATCGCATCGAGATTGGGCAGCGCTTCGCGGTCTTCGATCTGGGCAATGACCGTGGTGGTGGCGGCGCTGTCGCGCAGATGCTGAGCCATCGTTTTGGTGGTGTAGCCCGCGGCCCGGCTCGATCCGGCGTAACCCCGACCGCCATTGCCATAATGCGATAGTCGCACGCCTTCGGCCGCCTGCTCGCCGGTGATCACATGCGGCAGTACCACGCCCGTGGCGCCGGAGTCGAGCGCAGTTAGGATCTCGCCGGCGGTGCCGGTCTGGACCCGCACCAGCGCCGGCATGCCGGCGGCGCGCAAGGCCGCCAGGCAGCTGTCGAGTTCCATGCGCCCGAACGGGGCGTGTTCTGCGTCGATGCACACGCACGCGAGCGGCGTAAGTCCCAGCACCTCGCACACGATGGCAGACGGTGTTTTGAGGAAGGTGCCCATCATCGGTTCGCCATGGCGCAGGCGCTCTCGGAAATTCGGGGTGGTCATGTTTGATCCTCGCAGGGTCGGGTTAATAGTGGCGGTTCACCTAAGTATATCTGATCGGCATGCAATGGAGTGCATTCGACTGCAACCAGAGAAAATGCCATTGCGCTCGATTTTTCATCAAGATTTAGGCGAAAGTCATTCGGGGAATAACACCCATGTGCGGGAATTTGAAAATTCGAATGCAATACCGTGGAGCGGGGCGCCGGCAGGAACCCAATCAGCGCCGGAAGCAACAAGATCAGTGCCGTCACTGCTGCCCGATGCGCAGTGAGTGTATAGGGATTAAGGTGGTGTTGAAGCAATAAAGCGGTGTCCCGACCGTCGACGCCCCTGGTTTTCGAACCTCTCCAGACTGCCAGCGAGGCGTAGCGGCGCCCACATTAGGCATGGCGGGCGGCGGCGCCACCAGTATGGGGCCGCAACGCTCCGGCTCCCGGGGTCGTTGGTTTTGACGATATGTTCCGCTTCAACCGCGAACCCAGCCCCGCAAACCATGGTGCCCAAGATCAGTCGTTGAGATCGATGTCCAGGCTCCAGCTGTTGAGCTTGCCGACATCGCGCGTGGCCAGATCGCTCACCTGAAGGCGCACCGTCCCCTGCATCGGCTTGCCCCGCAAGGCGGCCAGGTCCGGCAGGGACGCCGAGCTGTAGGTCTGGATCAGCTTGGCGCCATCGCCGCCGCTTCGGTCGTGCAGCGGCACGCCGATGCCAGACGGCGGGACCAGGCTGACCTTGAGGTCGCCGATATGGCTGTGGGTGATGTCGAGCTTGACCGCGATATGGGCCAGCCGCCCGCCGTCGGCCATGTCGAGCTGGCGTTCGACAGCCTGCCGGTCGGGGATGTTGACGCCCGCGTCGTCCCGCAGCCGCACGGTGCGCTCGGCACGTGGTGTGACGGTGATGTCCCAGCTGCGCAACACGCCACTGTCGGCCGGCGCCAGGTCCTGCACGAGCAAGGTCCAGGCGCCCTCGACGGGATCGCCCGCCAACCCGGCCAGCGCCGGCGTGGTGGCGGGTGAATAACGCTTGCGCAGCTGCGCGCCGCGCGCGCCTTCGCGCTCATGCAGGACGATGGCCCGGCCGCGCGGGCTGATCAGGGAAACGCGCAAGTCCCCCACATAGCTGTGCGCGATGTCGACGTTGACGGCGAGCGTGCCCACCACTTGCCGGCCGCCCAGGCGGATCTCGCTGCGCACGCCGGGGCTTTGGTTGTCGGAGATCGGCAGGTTGGGCGCGGCGCCGCCGTGCAGGACGGGCCCCCCGGGCGGGGCGGCGCCCAGCGCGATCGCGGCCGCCACGGCGGCGGCCGCGTCGACCCGGCCGTGTCCGAACCAGGGACTCCAGCTGCCGTCGGCCAGCCCGATGTCGCTGAAGTCGCCCGTGTCGAAAGGGGCGATCGGCGACACGTCCCATTGTTCGGGATGGGGGTCGTAGCTGGCCGGCGGCGTGCGCGGGTAGCCGCGTTGGTCGAGCTGCTTCGAGGCGCTGCGCTTGAGCACGGAGATGACCTGCGCCGCGCTCAGCTGCGCGTTGGCGGAGATGGCCAGCGCGGCGATGCCCGCCACCAGCGGCGTCGCGCTCGAGGTGCCGCCGAAGTCGGCCGTCGTGCCGCCCGGCGCGCCGGTCGTGGTGGTGATGCCGAGGCCGGGCACGGTCATGCGGCCGTATTCGTGGCTATTGCTCGACGGCGCGCTCAGCGCGATGCCGCTGCCGTAGTTTGAATAATGGCTGCGCTGGGCATTGCTGGCCAGCGCGGCGATGTGCATCACGCCGTCGAGGTCCGCCAGGTTGTGCCGGAATTGGCGCGCGGTGCGCACACCGACCCAGCTGCGGGTGCCGTCGGCGTTGAAGCGCCAGCCGTGGTCGAAGGGCACGTCGACCGTGGCGGTGTGTTGGATCGGACAATTCCCGTTGCCCGCGCCCACAGGAAAACGATGCCCTTGCCGCGGCGTCCCCCGGCGGCCGACAGCTCGGCAATGCGCCTGAGGACCTGCTGCGCGTGCTCCGCCCTGGGACTCATGCCCCAGGAGTTGGACATGACATCGACCTTGTCGGCCAGGAAGTCGATCGCCGTGCGCAATTTGGAGTCGCTGATGAACAGCGACTGGCCCGACGACTCCCATTGGATCGGCAGCAGCCGGCAGCCGGGCGCGGCCCCGACCGTCAGCACGGCATCGGCCTCGCCCGCGATGACCCCGGCGCATGAGGTGCCGTGGTTGGCCCCGTTCTTGTACATCTGCGCGGGATCGGCGTCGATGTCGCCGCGCGCCACCAGGCGCTCGCCACGGAAGTAGCCCCAGCCGGCGAATTTGCCGGGCGAGTCGAAATCGGGATGCGACAGCTTGCAACCATCGTCGGTCACGCCGACGACGACATCGGCATCGCCGTAGTGGTCGAGCAGGCGCCATGCGGCCTCGCAATTGGTGGAGGCGCGGTGGTCGAAGGCGGGATCGGCGATGTCGTGCAAATGCCATTGCTGCGCGTAGGCCGGGTCGGACGGGATGGCCAACTGGTAGGTCTGCGCGCGGTAGTTCAGGTCGTTCTCGGCCATGTCGACGAGCCGCTCGCGCTCGGTCAGTTCGACCACCAGCGCCACCGCGTCCATGCCGGTGTGGAGCGTGAGCTGGAACAGGCCCTCGCGCTCGCTGTACATCTGGCGCTTGACCAGGCCGTAGCGGCCGGCGAACAGGTCGAGTTCCTGCGCCGAGGGCGGCTGCCTGAAGGTGACGAAGATGCGGCCGGTGGCGAGGAATTCCTCGCCGGTGTCGGCGGTGTAATACGACGGCGCGGTGCTCGCGTGCGCGCCGGCGCCGGCCTTGGCGGCGTCGAGCGCGCCGGCCGGCGCGCGCACGCGCGCCGAGTTTGGCGAGAGCGCCTCGGCGTCGGCGACGCCGAGGCGCGCGAGACGGTCGGGGGGGGGGGGGGGGCGC
>NZ_PXWF02000313.1 GCF_003011895.2 Massilia glaciei
GGGGGGGGGGGGGGGGGGGGGCGCGCACGACGAATTCGTTCGCGTCGTGCACGAGGGCGAGTTTTTGCCCGCCGCGATAGGTATAGCTTGGCGTACGGGTGTCCATGGACACTCCTTGTGTGCGGAAACATCACGGCCAGAGCGCAGCCCGTGCCTTTTTGACGCATCGCGGCACCGTTAGTTCTGGGCGCCGGAAAAGCGGGGGCGCGGGTCCGGCCGGCGCCCCCTTACAAAGTGGATTCGGATTTTTTTCGTCCTGTCATGTGGAGGACATGCCCGGTTGCGACAATGCTCATAGGCAATCAAATCGAATCCACTATGGAAAGAAAACATGGATACCATCCTGGCCAGGCTATTTCTTTGGCAAAAATTCCTAATTCTTGGGCTGATCGGCTGTGTGCTGGTTGCGGCGCCGTTTGCACTCTACTTGCTTGAGTCAAATAAAGTCGTCGATGCGGCTGAACGTGAACTCGCCGGCCTCGCCCCGATTGCTGTGCTGACGCGCTCGATCGAGCAAGTCCAGTCGCATCGCGATCTATCCGCGCTGGTGCTCGGCGGTGTCGATGAAACCGCTGGCCCACTGGGAGCCAGGACGCTGGAGGTCACGGCGACATTCGCCAAGGTCAATCAAACGATGCTTGGGCTCGCCAGCGACAACAAAGTCATCCCTGCCTGGAGACAGGCGATGAAAAATTGGACAGCGCTGTCCGAGCGTATCAACAAGCGCTTCATCTCAGGCAAGGAGAGCCTGGCGGAGCACTCCGCGCTCGTGGCCGAACTCTTGGCGGTAAACCAGCTGCTGGTGGCGTACTATGGGCTGAGCCTGGATCCGGATCCAGCGACCTACTATTTGGGCGATGCCGCCCTCGTCCAGTTGCCCGCGATCTCAGAGGAGCTCGGAAAAATCCGTAGCAGGGGAGCGGCATTGCTCGCCGGCGGAACGGCTACGCAGCGTGACCGGATCGCGATGATGGCGTTGATCGACAAGGCCAATGATCGATACGCCGGCCTGATGACGACCATATCGAGGGCCGGTGCGGCGGACCGGACGCTGGCCGCCGGGCTGCAAACGCGGGCCAAGGGCGCAATGGCCGCCGAGGATCAGGCGATGCAAATCGCCCAAACCGACATCGTCGATGCCGATCCGCTGATGCTTGCGGGCGAGGATTACCGTGCCAAAATCAGCATTGCTGTCGACGCCCAAACGCGGTTGCGGGCCACTCTTCTTGAGGACATCACGCGCATGATTGAGGCGCGCCACGCCACGCTTTCGACGACGCGCAACCTTGTCTGCGCTTCGGTCGCGATTCTGGCCTTGTGCGCAGCGACATTCGGGATGCTGATCGCGCGTTCCATCACGCGGCCGCTGAATCAGGCTGTCGAAGTGGCGCGGCGCGTGGCGGCGGGAGATCTTACCAGCCGTGTTAGCGGAAAATCGGCGAATGAAACGGGGCAGCTCCTGCGGAGCCTTCAGGAAATGATCGACAGCTTGGCAAACATCGTCAGCCAAGTCCGCACAGGCACGCACACGGTCGCCACCGCGGCAAATCAGATGGCTGCGGGAACCTCCGAATTGATGACCCGTACTGATAGGCAAGCGACATCGCTGGAAGAAACCGCGATGTCCCTGCAGCAACTCACCCAAGCCGTCCGGCACAACAGCGAAAACGCGCAACAGGCGACCAGTTTCGCCGGGTGCGCTTCCGAGATCGCAAAAAGGGGAGGCACGGTTGTCGCGCAAGTGGTCGATACCATGGGCTCGATCCAGCAATCGGCGGCCAAGATCATTGAGATAGTCACCATCATTGACGGCATCGCGTTCCAGACCAATATCCTGGCGCTGAACGCGGCCGTGGAGGCGGCACGCGCGGGCGAACATGGCCGCGGCTTTGCCGTTGTCGCGGCCGAGGTGAGAAACCTCGCGCAGCGCTCGGCGGTCGCGGCCAAGGAGATCAAGATGTTGATAAACGATTCGGCCAAGAAAGTCGAGGTCGGCAATGTGTTGGTCGCAGATGCGGGCGCGACGATGACGCGGGTCGTCGAGAGCGTGCTCAAGGTGACGACGATGATCGCCTGCATCAGCCAGGCCAGCGACGGGCAGCTCAGGAGCATTGAGCAAATCAACGTGGCGATGGGTGAGATGGACAAGGTCACCCAGCAAAACGCGGCACTGGTCGAAGAGGCCACCGCGGCGGCCGACTCACTGCTCGACGAGGCGAACTGCCAGACCGATGTGGTCAGCATTTTTTCGATTCTGCATTCCGACAGCGCGACGATCGGGATTGATGGCGTGCCCCGGCGGGGGCGGAGTCCGCTAAATGGCGCGCCAAGACTGCGGATTGCGGCGTAGCCAGTTGGCGTCTGGCGCGGCGGGACCACAAATCGGTCAAGCCGTTGCCGCCACTTTCAGGTATCGAAACAGGTCTCCTCATCTATCGAACGCGGGTTCGAGCACCGCGTTCGAAGCACCGGGGCCGGCGAAGTGGTGACGCCTTGCGGGCGGCGATCCTCATACAAGTTTCCCTTCCGTTACTGGCCAGTCCGTGGCCAGTCCGGCACCGCGCCCCCGTAAAAACTCGCTTCGATCGGGACCAGGTATTGCCCGACAAATGCTCCGCCATGCTTCGACTGGCGAAGTGCCATATGCCATTGGCCGAGGACGGGAAAAAGTTGGGCGGAATCTTGGGCCGCGTCGATACGCCTTCGAATATCGGAGGAGAGCAATCCCAAATATTTCAGTGCGGTTTCGGACAGCAGTCGCTTGAGCGCGGCGATCTTCTCGGGGTCCTCCGTCATCCCCGGTGGCGGCCCGCTGGACGCCGGCTCAACAACGATGGGCGCCATCGACGCGGTCGTGGTTTCCTGCTGCGAGATCATCTCTTGTTGCTGCAGAAAATCGACAATCCTTGCGAGCTCCTCCTCAGGGACAATCTTGTTTATGTCATGCAGCTGTTTGACGCCGTCGACCAAGATGAGCACATGCCGCTGCCGGCTGCTCAAGCCAAGGCTGCGTTGCGCGACCTCATTGCGGCCTTTGGCCGTCTTCGTGAAAACGGCGCCGCGATGCAAGGTCGATGCGATCGATTGTATCTGCCTAATTTCCCTCATGGATTCAGCGAGCGCCTCAAGAACTAATATTTTATGTGGGCAAGATTACCGGGTCATTTCACGCAACAGGTTTATCGCATGCACAGGCAATTCATGCTGGCCAACATGTGTGGCCGGCGTTCTCGGCGCCTCCATCGACTCCGCATGCAAACAAGCCCGGCATCCCTGCCGGGCTTGTTCCGTTTTCCCGTCCAGCCCTTGCAATTCGTCACATCGGTGCAAGCGCTGACAGCCGGGCCCCGTCATTACCGCGTAATATTTTCCGGCCAAGATGAACTTGATGTCTAAACCCAAAGGAGTAGTTCATGAATGCATCACATATCGGCATCCTCTCATCCCTTCTTGCGACGGCAACGCTTTCATTGGCTGCGGCAACCGCGCAAGCCCAGCCGATCGTCAAGATCGATGGATCGAGCACGGTGTTTCCGCCGACCGAAGCTGTGGCGGAGGATTTTCAAAAGTCGAAAAAGGGCGCCATCAAGGTAACCGTCGGCATTTCGGGCACTGGCGGCGGCTTCAAGAAATTTTGCCGTGGCGAGATCGACATCTCGAACGCATCGCGTCCAATCCTAAAAAAGGAGATGGAGGAATGCGCAAAGGCCGGCATCAAATATGTCGAGTTGCCGATCGGCTTCGACGCGTTGACCGTGGTGGTCAATCCAAAAAATAAATTCCTCAGCCGAATGACCGTCGAGGAGCTGAAAAAGCTCTGGGAACCGGCCGCGCAGGGCGTCATCACGCGCTGGAACCAGGTCAACCCGGCCTGGCCCGATGCCCCGATCAAATTGTTCGGCGCTGGTTCCGATTCCGGCACCTTCGACTATTTCACCGAAGCGGTCGTAGGCAAGGCCAAGTCCAGCCGCGGCGACTATACGGCATCGGAAGATGACAACGTCCTCGTGCAGGGCGTTTCGCGCGACATCAACGCCATCGGCTACTTCGGCTACGCGTACTACTACGAAAACGCCAAGAAGCTCAAAGCCGTGGCGATCGTCGAAAAAGCCGGCAAGCCGGCGGTGCTGCCTTCGATGAACACCGTACTCGACGGCACCTACCAGCCACTGGCGCGGCCGATTTTCATCTACGTCAACGCGAAATCGATCGAGAAGCCTGAAGTCAGGGAATTCGTCGAGTACTACCTCCGGAACGGCAAGAAGCTCGTCGCCGAAGTCAAGTACGTGCCACTGAACGATTTGGACTACAAGCACGCGCTGAGCAATTTCAGTAAAAGGAAGACCGGCACGGCATTCGGTGGCGAGGCCGAGGTCGGCGTCAAGGTTTCCGAACTGTTGGCCCGCAATCCGACGGAATAAGTTTTCACCCTGGTTGTGACGCAGCAAACGCGCGGCCTGCGAAGGTCGCGCGAATTAACCCGAAAGTTCGCCATGAGCGCCCAGTTGACTCATCTATCCGTACCAATGACGCCACGGCCCATTTCGGGCCGGCTCCGCAAAAACGCGCTTCGCAACATCAAGGAACGCTCCATCGAAGCGGTGCTGCTTGCCGCCGCCTCCGTCGCCGTGTTCACGACGATTGCGATCCTCTATATCCTGATCGGCGAGACCATCGATTTCTTCAAGCACGTTACGATCGGGCGCTTCTTGACCGATCGTCAATGGACACCGCTGTTCGACGACGCGCACTTCGGCATCATCGTCCTGTTGACGGGCACGCTGACGAGCACCGCGGTCGCCCTCATGGTCGCCATTCCGCTCGGCACCGTCATCGCCATCTACCTGTCCGAGTTCGCGGGCCATCGCACCCGCGAGATCGTCAAGCCGATCCTCGAACTGCTGTCGGGCGTGCCGACGATCGTGTTCGGCTACTTCGCCCTGTTGTTCGTCACACCGCTGTTGCAGCAATTGATTCCAAGCCTTCCCGGGTTCTCCATCCTGTCGGCCGGCCTGGTGATGGGGATCATGATTGTTCCCTACGTGAGTTCCTTGTCCGAGGACGCCATGCGCGCCGTGCCGATGAGCTTGCGCGAAGGTTCCTACGCGATGGGCGGGACGCGCCTGCAAACGGCGCTGCGCGTCGTCATGCCGGCCGCCACCTCCGGCATCGCGTCGGCCTATATCCTGGGAAGCTCCCGGGCGGTGGGCGAGACCATGATCGTGGCCATCGCCGGAGGCATGCAGCCAAGCCTGACGCTCAATCCGCTCGAGCCGGCCGCGACCATCACGACCTATATCGTGCAGGTCGCCCTAGGGGACCTTCCGCACGGATCGACCGGCTACCAGACGATCTTCGCGGCCGGCCTGACCCTGATGCTCATCACGCTGACGTTCAACGTGGTCGGCTATTTCCTGCGCAAGCGATTCCGTGAAACCTACTAATTAATGCGCCCATGAAAAAAACATCCCAAACAACGGCGGACATCCGCCGCATGGTCAAGAAGAGCAAGCGGTGGGATCTATGGTTCATCATGCTCGGTGTTTTCTGCATGTTGATCTGCCTGATCGCGCTCGCCGCCCTCTTTCTCGAAATGGCGGTCAAGGGCATGGGGCGCGTGGACGGCGATTTCTTCATGAACTTCCCGTCGCGCCGCGCCGGCGAAGCGGGCATCCTGTCGGCCTGGGTCGGATCGGTCCTCGTCATGTTTGTGACGGCGGTGGCGGCCATCCCGCTTGGCATCGCCGCCGGCATCTACCTTGAGGAATACTCCAGGAAGGACTGGGTGGCCGACCTCATCGAGATCAATATCACGAACCTGGCAGGCGTTCCCTCGATCGTCTACGGACTTCTGGCGCTGGGCCTGTTCGTGCACCAGCTTGGATTCGGCCAAAGCATTCTTTCGGCCGGGCTCACGCTTGCCTTGCTGATCCTGCCGATCGTGATCGTGGCGACGCGCGAATCGATCCGTGCGATTCCGGAAATGATACGCGAGGGCGCTTATGCGCTGGGCGCGACGAAATGGCAGGCGGTGCAGCACCACATCGTGCCGTATTCGATGCCGGGCATCCTCACCGGCGTGATCATCGGCATGGCGCGCGCGATCGGCGAGACCGCCCCCATCATCACGATCGGCGCCCTGACCTTTATTGCCTTTCTCCCTCCAGCGCCGTTCACCGGCACGCCGCCGGCGGGGATGTTCGATTGGCTGTCGTCGCCCTTCACCGTCATGCCCATCCAGATGTTCAACTGGACTTCACGTCCGGAGGAAGCGTTCCAGACCAACGCCGCGGCTGCCGGCTTCGTCCTCGTCCTGATGACGCTGGCGATGAACGGCCTGGCGATCTGGCTGCGCTATCGCTGGCGTAAAAATATCAATTGGTAACAGGATAAACCATGCAAAATTCCCTCTTGAAATCCAAGGCCGGCCAGGCCGCGGGCGGCGCCCGCTCCAAGGCTTCGGTCAGCAACCTCAACTTCCACTATCAAACCGGGCTTCACGCGGTGAAAAACCTCAGCATGGAAGTGCTCGAGCACCGTGTCACGGCGTTGATCGGTCCTTCGGGTTGCGGCAAGTCGACCTTCCTGCGCTGCTTCAACCGGATGCACGACCTGTACCCCGGCAACCGCTATGCCGGCGAAATCGTACTGCACCCCGACAACACCAATTTGTTGTCGGATGAAGTCGACCCGATCGAGGTGCGCATGCGGATCGGTATGGTTTTCCAGAAATCGAACCCGTTCCCGAAGTCGATCTTCGAGAACATCTCCTACGGCCTGCGGATCCGGGGCGAGAAGGACCGCAACGTTATCGAAGAGAAGGTTGAACAGGCCTTGCGCGACGCCTCTCTGTGGACGGAGGTGAAGGACCGCCTGCATTCGCTCGCCAACAACTTGTCGGGCGGCCAGCAGCAACGCCTGTGCATCGCGCGCGCGCTCGCCACGGATCCGGAAATCATCCTCTTCGACGAGCCGACCTCGGCGCTCGATCCCATCGCCACGGCCGGCATCGAAGAATTGATCAGCCAGCTCAAGGAAAAGGTCACCATCCTGATCGTCACCCACAACATGCAGCAGGCGGCGCGCATCTCGGACTATACGGCCTATATGTACCTGGGCGAGGTGGTCGAGTACGGCGAGACCGATCAGATTTTCACGACGCCGGTGCACGAGGCGACCCAAAACTACGTCACCGGCCGTTTCGGCTGATCCCGCGATTGAACATTAAGGAAATTCCATGCCCATCGATCACTCGTCGAAACAATACGACCACGATCTCGAAGAAATTCGCTCCAACTTCCTGCTCATGGGCGGCCTGGTGGAGAGCCAGTTTCAAGAAGCCGTGGCGTGCTTCCAAACCGGCAAAGCTTCTGACGCCGACCGCATTGTCAAGGCGGACGAGAAGGTGAACCGGCTGGAAATCGAACTCGATGATGCATGCAGCCATCTCATCGTGCGCCGCCAGCCCGCCGCCAACGACCTGCGTATGGTCATGGCGACGATCAAGGCGATCACGGACCTTGAGCGCATCGGCGACGAGGCCGCCAAGATTGCCCGCACCGCGAGGACGATCTCGGAGCGCAGCGTCATTTCGATCAATCATTATGAGGCGATCAGGGTGATTGCCCAGCGCGCCGGCGACATGCTGCATGGGGCATTGGACGCTTTCGCCAGGTTGGACCAGAAAAACCCGCTCGCCCTGATAGCGCAGGATCAGGCCGTCGACCATGAATTCCGCACCGTCCTGCGGACCATGATCACTTTCATGATGGAGGACCCGCGCACCATTTCCGTCGCCCTCGACATCATATGGGTGTCCAAGGCGATGGAGCGCATTGGCGACCATGCAAAAAATATCGCCGAGTATGTGATCTATATTGTTGACGGAAAGGACATCCGGCACACGGGATACGGCCTGCCGAAGCAGGACGTCGTCGCCTGATGGGCGCCAATGCCATCGGCAAGACACTCGTGCTGGTGGTGGAGGACGAGCACCCAATCGCCGAACTGATCAAATTCACGCTGCGGTCCGTGGACTGCCAGGTCGCGGCTGTGCACAGCGTGCGTGAGGCGTGGGAATTCATCGCACACCGGCCACCGCAGCTCGTGCTTCTCGATTGGATGTTGCCTGACGAGTCCGGCCTGGCGCTATTGTCCCGGATGCGCGCGGAGCAGCTGTTCGACAAAGTACCCATCATCATGTTGACGGCGAGGAGCATGGAGGAGGACATGATCGCCAGTCTCGACCGCGGCGCGGAGGATTACATCACCAAGCCGTTCTCGCCCCGCGAACTGGCGGCGCGGGTTGACGCCGCACTGCGCCGCGGCCCGCCCGAACGCTCGCTCGCGATCCTGTCGCTGGGCCCCGTGGCGATTGATCCGTCGACCCTGATGGTCAGCGTGGACGGGCGCGCGATCGATATCGGCCACGCCGAGGTCAAGCTGCTCAATTTCCTCCTGGCGCATCCGGAGCGCGTGTTCTCGCGCGGACAGTTGCTCGACAAGGTTTGGGGCCACCAAATCGTGATGGAGGAACGCTCGGTCGATGCACACGTACTGCGGCTGCGCCGCGCCCTGGGCAATGCCAGTCACATGGTGAAAACCGTGCGCAGTGTCGGATACATGCTATCGGCGTGCGCCCCTACGCATGACGATGCTGAAAAGCGCCAATACGCCAACGAGGACCGTCCATGCCCGATGACCTCGATTATTGCGTCCTGATCTTCCACGATGGCAAGGGGTTCGTCGCCCAGATCTTGAATCAACCAGGATGCATCGGACGGGGCCGCACCCATGCGGAAGCGCTCGAGCGTGCCGCAAACGCGATGGGGGAATTGGAGGGCAACAAAGGCGCCAAGCCGCGGGGTGGCGGCCGCGAGGCGCGGCCGTGCCGGCGCCCTCTGAAGCGACGCCATGTCTCGGCCGCGAAAGCGCTGCTGCTTGAAAAATACGGAAATCTGTCAAACCGGGAGATCGCGGCGCGCATAGGGGTGGTCGAGCGCGATGCGCCGACCATGTTGTCGATGGCGCTGTCCGGACGTGGTTCGCGGCGTGTGCGCTGCGCGATCGCCGTCGCGCTCGGCGACTTGCCTTCCAGGCTGTGGCCGGACCGTCCGCCAAAATTCATGGCCGACGATGACGCGCAATTCAATGAACTCACGCGGCAGGATGCAACGGCGTGTTGCGCGTCCCAGTGTCAAAACGGCGGGACGGACAAGCATTGGCGGGGCAGCCTTTAAACTGGAAAAATCCGGGTTCATGTGAAAGTGCTTTCGATGCCACCAGGCAAAAATAGCCCCATAAATACCCTTTACTTTCATAGTTCTATAATTGTAGAATTGTGGAACCTTTGGAAGGGGCAACAAAAAGTGGAAACCGATCAAGCCATCAATGCCCTCGCGGCCTTGGCGCAGGAAACCCGTCTGGCCATGTTCCGACGGCATACCACATTCTGCGCGCGCATCGAGGCGTTCCTGGCGCTGCCGCTCGACGAACTAAATACGGACCGCGCCCGCATGAAGGCGGAGTTGGACCGCATCGGAACCCCGCTTCCATAAACCGTGCCCACCCCAGATCGACCAACGGAGATCCCATGAACGAAAAAACCTACAACGTCCTGTTCCTTTGCACCGGCAATTCGGCGCGCAGCATCATGGCCGAGGCCATGCTCGATGTGGCCGGCCGCGGCCGGTTCAGGGCCTACTCGGCCGGCAGTCATCCCACCGGCGAAGTCCATGCCTTCGCGCTCGAACAAATCACCACGTTGGGCTACCCGATCGACAATCTGCGCAGCAAATCGTGGAACGAATTCGCCGCCCCGGAGGCGCCACGAATGGACTTCGTCATCACCGTCTGCGACCGGGCCGCGGGCGAGGCCTGTCCGTTCTGGCCGGGCCAACCGATCACCGCGCATTGGGGGTTCCAGGACCCGGCGGCGGCCACGGGGAGCGGGGCCGATATCCATCATGCGTTCGCCCGGATATGCCGCGAAATCAAGACCCGCCTGGATATCTTCCAGAGCCTGCCGATCGAAAAACTCGACAAACTGGCGCTCAAACGCGAGATGGACCGCATCGGGATGACGGCACCATGACTTTCGCCAGACGCTTTGTGGCCGAGGGCCTGGGCACGGCCTTCTTGCTCGCGGTTGTGGTCGGCTCGGGCATCATGGCCGAACGGCTTGCGGGCGGCAACGTGGCGATCGCACTGCTGGCCAACGCCATCGCCACGGGCGCCGGGCTGGTCGCGTTGATCTTGATGTTGGGCACAATCTCGGGCGCCCACTTCAATCCGGTCGTCACGCTCTCCGAGGCGTGGCAGAACAACATGCCTATGGTTGAGGTCGGGCCGTACATCGTGGCGCAGATCATCGGCGCCTTCGCCGGAGTGGCGGCGGCGCACCTGATGTTCGAGGCACCGATATTGATGGCATCGCAGCACGCCCGAACCGGCGGCGCGCAATGGTGGAGCGAATTTGTCGCCACGTTTGGACTCATCGCCGTCATCATCGGCTGTTCGCGAAGCCGGCCCAGTGTCACGCCGTTCGCCGTGGCGGCCTACATCACCGCGGCATACTGGTTCACGTCGTCGACGTCCTTCGCCAACCCGGCTGTGACGCTGGCGCGCAGCGCAACCGATACCTTTGCGGGGATTCGCCCTGGCGACGCGCCCGGATTCATCGCGGCCCAATTGCTCGGCGCGGCCGCCGCAACGGTGGTGTTTTGCTGGCTCTACCCGCCGGCGCCGCACGACGCCACTGTGGGCGGCACTGTGGCGCCGAGCGACTTCGCCACCGCTCAAAAAAATTCGCCTTCTTAAAGGCCGGACTGGATCGGGTCGGCACGGCTTTTCCCTGAGATTGTTTATGGAGTCTGAAAATGAAAATGATACGTGTATTCGATCCGGCCCTGTGCTGCAGTACCGGCGTTTGCGGTGTGGACGTGGACCAGGCATTGGTGAATTTTTCGGCGGATGTGGCTTGGGCAAATGAACAGGGCGCACAAATCGAGCGCTTCAACCTGGCCCAGCAACCGATGGTCTTCGCCGAAGACGCAACCGTCCGGGGTTTTTTGGAACGTTCCGGCCATGAAGCGTTGCCGCTCATTTTGGTCGATGGCCAAGTGGCCCTTGCTGGGCGCTACCCGAAGCGTGCCGAATTGGCGCGCTGGGCAGGGCTCTTGTTGCCAGCGGAATCGGCGAACCCGGCCAGTTGCTGTCCCGGCGGCCGATGTGGTCAACCCGGTACGCCATCATGAA
Organism: Massilia glaciei; assembly: GCF_003011895.2. Lineage (GTDB taxonomy): Bacteria > Pseudomonadota > Gammaproteobacteria > Burkholderiales > Burkholderiaceae_D > Telluria_A > Telluria_A glaciei. Next base: position 11,257 of record NZ_PXWF02000313.1, read on the forward strand.
ATTTCTCGAAAAACCGCCCCGTTTTCTTTTCTTTACCGGCAAAGGGGGAGTTGGGAAAACATCGATCGCCTGTGCCACAGCGATCGATCTCGCCGAATCGGGCAGGCGGGTCCTGCTGGTCAGCACCGACCCCGCCTCCAATGTCGGACAGGTTTTCGGCATCAGTATCGGCAACAAGATCACAGGCGTCGACGCCGTGCCGCGCCTCGATGCGCTTGAGATCGACCCGCAGGCGGCGGCACAGCTCTATCGTGACCGCATCGTCGGTCCGGTCAGGGGCGTGCTGCCGGACGCCGTGGTCAAGGCAATTGAAGAACAGCTCTCCGGCGCCTGCACCACCGAAATCGCCGCGTTCGACGAGTTCACCGATTTGCTCACGGACGCCAGTCTCGACGACACGTACGATCACATCATTTTCGATACGGCGCCGACCGGCCATGCGATACGGCTCCTGCAATTGCCGGGCGCCTGGAGCGGATTTCTGGATGACGGAAAGGGCGACGCCTCCTGCCTTGGCCCGCTGGCCGGACTGGAAAAGCAGCGCACCCAATACAAGGCGGCACTCGACGCCTTGGCCGATCCGCTGAGCACACGCATGGTACTGGTGGCCCGCGCCCAGTCGGCCACCCTGCGCGAAGCGGCGCGCACGCATGACGAGCTCGCCGCAATCGGTCTGTCGCGCCAATACCTCGTCATCAATGGCGTGTTGCCCGGCGCCGAGGCGCCGCGGGACCGGCTCGCCCAAGCCATCCATGACCGCGAGCAGGCCGCGCTGGCGGACATTCCGGCGAACCTCAAGACCCTGCCATGCGACGTGGTGGCCCTCAAACCCTTCAATCTGGTCGGGCTCGCCGCCCTGCGCGGACTGTTCGCCGAAGCTGCGCCGCTGGCATCGACCGGCGACGATGCGCCGTTTGTGTTCTCGGCCCCCACTCTCTCGGCCTTGGTTGACGAGATCGCGCTTGACGGCCATGGCCTCGTGATGTTGATGGGTAAGGGCGGCGTCGGCAAGACGACCATTGCCGCGGCCGTGGCCGTGGAGCTGGCCCACCGCGGCCTGGATGTCCACCTGACCACTTCCGACCCGGCTGGACGTCTCGCCGAAACCCTCAACGGCACGCTTGAAAATCTGGCCGTCAGCCGGATCGACCCGCACGCCGAGACGGAGCGCTATCGCGAGCAAGTGTTGCGCACCAAGGGCGCCAAGCTGGACGCGGCGGGCCGCGCCCTGCTCGAGGAGGACCTGCGCTCGCCATGCACCGAAGAGATCGCGGTGTTCCAGGCGTTCTCGCGCGCCATTCGCGAAGCGGGCAAGAAATTCGTCGTGATGGACACCGCCCCCACCGGCCATACGCTGCTGCTGCTTGACGCGACGGGCGCCTACCACCGGGACGTGGCGCGCCAGATGGGCGACACGGGGGTGCACTTCGTCACGCCGATGATGCAGCTACAAGATCCGAAGCAAACCAAGGTCCTGCTGGTGACACTGGCCGAAACCACGCCGGTGCTTGAGGCGGAAAACCTGCAGGCCGACTTGCTGCGCGCCGGAATCACGCCGTGGGCCTGGATCGTCAACAATAGCATCGCGGCGGCCCAGCCGCATTCACCCTTGCTGCGCCAGCGCGCGTTCGATGAGTTGCGGGAGATAGACGCGGTCGCCACGCGCCACGCGAAGCGCTACGCGGTGACTCCTTTGCTGATGGAAGAGCCGGTGGGCGTCGAGCGCCTTCTCGGCATGGCAGGCCATCGCGGCCGAAGTGGGAACGATTGATCGGCCTGCGGGCGGCAGGCCGTTTCAGTTGATATCTTTCCGTTTCAGACTCTATGCGGGCCGAACAAGTGTTACGTCCTGATATATTCTGAAGCGGACGCCGTTGTAAAACAAGGACCCAGGGTCGCGGCGTTGACGCCCACCCAGACCCCGGTGGTGGCGCTCGGCTGCTCGTATCGCAACCCGGCCCACTATCCTCCCAAGCTGCCCTGCGTCGGCAACGATAACGCGGCCCTGATCCGTCTCGCCTACTAGCCCCTGATCCGCGTCGGCCTGCACCAGTTCGCTCCGTTCAGCATGCCGAGCCGAGGCCCCAACCGCTGGGCGCGCGAACGCCTGGACGCGTTGCCGACCTGCGTGACCTGTGCGAGCCGATCGTTTGCCGGGGCATGGCCAACAGCGTGAGCGAGTGGAGCCGTGGTGTGGACGCGACAGTGGCTCGGCCGCAACAGTTACCCAAGCCTTGCAGGCTTCGGCCCAGCAAGGCGGGGCCGCCGCCAGCGGTCCCTCCGCCGACGCCCCCGTCCAGACCGTGACCGTGAGCGGCTTTCGCTCCAGCCTGGAAAAGGCGCTCGACTCGAAGCGCGCCTCGGTCACCACGCGCGAGTCGATCGTGGCCGAAGACATCGGAAAGTTCCCGGAACAGAACATTGCCGACGCGATGATCCGGCTGCCCGGCGTCGAGGTCGTGCGCGATGGCAACAGCAATGAAGGCCAGCGCATCCAGTTGCGCGGCCTCGGCTCCGAATACACGGTGACCACCTTCAATGGCGCCCCGGGGCGCGCCACCTCGTCGGGCAACGTGGGCAATTCGACGCGCGACTTCAATTACGACGTGTTCGCCTCCGAACCGTTCAGCAAGGTCGACGTGTACAAAGGTCCGCTGGCCGGACTCGAAGAGGGCGGCATTGCCGGCGTGGTCGATCTGAACACCCCGCGCCCATTCAACACGGCGACGAGTGTTGTTGCGGTGCAACTTCGAGCGTAGTGTCGAAGGACGTCCGGACGCTGTGCCTGCATATTGATGCATCGCAAGTCAAGGATACGCTACCATAGGTCAAGCATGCAGTTCATGTGGTAAAAGACTCTTGCCTGACTTATGTCCTCCGCCCTCAGTTCCTCGTCGCCATTGATCCGTAAACTGATCGTCTACGCCCGCTTGACGCTGGTTCTGCTGATCATTATTACCGTCGTGCTGCTGACGTGGCATCGCTTCGGCATGACGCGGACATATGAATTGACCGGCAGGGAAGGCGCGCTGGTGCGCGTCGAAGACGACCGCAGCACCGGCAAAGGCGCAACGGTGGCGACCCTGGAGCGTACCGACAAGGATTTTATGTTCGGTTGCGACATTGTGCAGATGTTCAAGTGGCCCTACTGCACGCTTGCGTTAAGCGTGCCTCAGATGGGTGTAGATCTGTCGGATTTTTCGCACATGACCTTGAATATCACCCATCCCTCCAACAGCGCCCCCATGATGCGCGTGCGCCTGATCAATTTCGACGACGGCATGACGGAAGTGAGCAACTGGCGCAGCTTCAAGGTCAACGAAGTTGTCGGGATTAAGGTTGACCCGAGCGGCAAGACCGTTGTGCCGCTCAACTGGTTCGGCGTTGCCCAATGGTGGAAGGACAGCTTCAAGCCCGCGGTGGAGCATTCGTCGGTCAACCTCGATCGGGTCATCCGGATGGAGATCGCCACCCCCACCATGATCAAACCGGGCCTGCACACCTACCGTGTCAAATCCTTTCAAATGCATGGCAAGTGGATCAGCAAGACTCAGCTGCTTGGTGCTCTGGTGGCGATGTGGATTCTGTTTTCGACCGCCTGGCCGATCGCATTCGCGCTGGCAATGCGCAGGGAACTCAAGGACAACAATACCAGGCTGGCATTGCTGGCCCAGATTAACCGGGCACTGGAGCTGGAATCGGCCGAGCTCGCCGACCAGGCGCATACCGATCCGCTAACCGGCGCGCTCAACCGCCTGGGCTTGCGCGACGCCCTGATGCGCACCTCGATGCTGCTGGCGCCGCCGATGTCGATCATTTTCACCGACATCGACTTCTTCAAGAATATCAACGACACCTTCGGCCATCAGGTCGGCGACGACGTATTGCGCCTGTTTTCTTCACGCATCACTGCGCAACTGCGCTCGACCGACAAGCTGGTGCGCTGGGGTGGCGAGGAATTCCTGATCCTGTGTGAGTCCACGGATGTCGCGCTGGCGACAGCGCTGGCGGAAAAGCTGCGCGCGGCCCTGGCTGGCGATTCCTGGCCGAAGGCCATTCCCTTGACCGCGTCGTTTGGTGTGGCCCAGCACCGCGATGCCGAGGAAATCGGCGACGTGATCGAGCGCGCAGATGAACAGCTGTATCGGGCAAAGCATGCGGGTCGCAATCGGGTGCAGACCGATGTTTAACGAGAAACAACGCTGATTTTGGAAGCACGCCTCCAACGCGGCAAACTTGTTGACGCGGTCTGAGCGTTTGCCTGGGACGTGTCGCTCAATGTAAGGCTATGCGTCGCAAATCTACAGGTATACGTCGCGCGACGACTACTTGCAGAAAGGGGATTTAGATTGACGTGTATGCATGCGCGGTCTATATTAATGACTCGCAAGTAAGTTACCGGATTGAAGCACATGCAATGTCCTTTTGATATCAAGCCCCGCTGGGAGCGGCGCAAGGACGCGCGCCCGCAGGAGTTGCTGGCGGCGGCGCTCGACCTGTTCGTCGAACGCGGCTTCGCCTCCACCCGGCTCGAGGACGTGGCCAAGCGCGCGGGGGTGTCCAAGGGCACCCTCTACCTTTATTTCACCAACAAGGAAGAGCTGTTCAAGGCGGTCGTGCGCGAGAACATCGTGCCGGCCATCGGCGAGGCCGAGGATGCCATCGCCGGCTTCGAGGGCCACAGCGCCGAGCTGCTGCGCATCGTCGTCTACACCTGGTGGGACCGGCTCGGCGCGACCAAGGCCTCGGGCATCGTCAAGCTGGTCATGGCCGAGGCCAACAATTTCCCCGACCTGGCCCAGTTCTACCGCGAGGAGGTCATCGTGCGCGCCTCCACCATGATCGGCTCGATGCTCGCGCGCGCCGTCGCGCGCGGCGAATTCCGCCCGGTCGACATCCCGGTCACGACGCAACTGCTGATCTCGCCGATGCTCATGCTGATGATGTGGAAGCACTCGGTCGGGCCCTGCGAGCAGAGCGCGCTCGACCCGCACACCTTCCTCGAGGCGTTCATCGGCATGGCGCTCAACGGCCTGTGCGCGGCGCCGCCGGTCCCGGCGGGCGGGCCGGCGCCGATTCCGGGCGCGTGATTCCGGGGGTTCAGTACCCTTAAACTGCAGACTGTCGCAATTTCATGCTTTCCGGGGGACCATATCGTTAAGATGTTGGTTCTGAGGCCGTTCACGATAAAATATCGGATTATTCTTTTTCCAACAGAGCCAATAGATGAATTTCGAACAAGCCCGTTTCAACATGATCGAACAGCAAATCCGCCCCTGGAACGTGCTGGACCAGGACGTGCTCGACCTGCTGCTGGTCGTCAAGCGCGAGGACTACGTGCCCGCCGCCTGCAAGAACCTCGCCTTCGCCGACACCGAGATCCCGCTGCCGGGCGGCGAGGCCATGTTCACGCCCAAGCTCGAGGCGCGCATCCTGCAGGAGATCATGCTCAAGAAACACGAGTCGGTGCTCGAAATCGGCGCCGGCTCGGGCTACATGGCCGCGCTGCTCGCGCACAAGGGCCGCCACGTGACGACGGTCGAGATCTCGCCCGAACTCAAGGCGATGGCCGAAGCCAACCTGGCCCGGGCCGGCGTCGGCAATGTGACGGTCGAGCTCGGCGATGGCGCCGAAGGCTGGGCCAAGGGCGCGCCGTACGATGTGATCGTCATCTCGGGCGGGCTCGAAGTGCTGCCCGAGGCCTTCCTCAAGCAGATCAAGGTCGGCGGGCGCGTCGCCTGCATCGTCGGCCACGCGCCGGTCATGTTCGCCAACGTCGTCACGCGCGTGTCCGAGACCGCCTACGACACGGTGACCGTGTTCGAGACCAACGTCAAGCTGCTCAAGGCGACGTCGAAGCCGTCCCAGTTCGCGTTTTAAGCAAGGCGGCCAGCATGAAGCATATGACCGCCCCCGAGCTGGCCGCGCGCCTGGCCGACCCGGCGCGCGCCCGTCCGCTGCTGCTCGACGTTCGCGAGAACTGGGAGTTCGCGACCTGCCAAATCGCCGGCTCGGTCCAGATCGCCATGAACATGATTCCGGCCCGCATCGAGGAGCTCGACGACGAGGCCGAGGTGGTTTGCATCTGCCACCACGGCGCGCGCAGCATGCAGGTCGCCGCGTTCCTCGAGCGCGCCGGGTTTGCCGATGTGACGAATTTGACGGGCGGCATACACGCCTGGGCCGTGCAAGTGGACCCGGCGATGCCGACGTATTGATGTCTGCGGGGGCGGGCGAGGGCCCGCCGCCGTTTTTGATTTATTCGATGATCCGCATGGAGAATGCAATGCAAAAACCCCTTATCGCCGTCCTGGTTGCCGGTGCCTTTTTCTCGGTCAATGCACAGGCGGTTGACCTGCTTCAGGTGTACCAGCAGGCGCTCGCCAACGACGCCGCGTACGCCAGCGCCCGCGCCTCGCTGGCGGCGGGCCAGGAGCGGATCGTGCAGGGGCGCGCGGCGCTACTCCCGACGGTGGGCCTGGGCGGCAGCAGCGTCCAGGGCGACATCGACCGCAATCCCCTCGGCGGCGGTTCGGCCACCGACGGCCGGGTCGACTCCTACTCGCTGTCGCTGTCGCAGCCCTTGTTCCGCTGGGCCAACTGGCAAACCTACCAGCAGAGCAAACTGCAGAAGGCGCAAAGCGAGGCGCAATTCGCGCAGGCACAGCAAGACTTGATCACGCGCGTCTCGCAGGCGTATTTCGACGTGCTGGCGGCCCAGGACACGCTCGAGTCGAACCGCGCGCAAAAGACCGCCACGACCGAGCAGCTGGCGTCGGCCAAGCGCAATTTCGAGGTCGGCACCCAGACCATCACCGACACCCACGAGGCGCAGGCCGCGTACGACCTGGTGGTGGCGACCGAATTTGCCGCCATCAACGACCTCGAGAACAAGCGCACCGCGCTGCAGTCGATCATTGGCTCCGCGCCGGCCGCGTTGGCGCCGCTCAAGCCGGGCATCGTGCTGGCGGCGCCGCAGCCGGCGCTGATCGACCCCTGGGTGTCGTCGGCCGAGAACCAGAACTACGGCGTGGCGGTGGCCGAACTGGCGCTCGAGTCGTCCAAGCGCGAAATCCAGAAGAGCCGCTCGGGCCACTACCCGACGCTCGACCTGCTCGTCAGTTCGGGCCACAGCAAGAGCAACCGGCCGAACCCGATCCCGGGCGCGAGCTCGGGCAGCAGCAGCTCGATCGGCGTGCAGTGGAACGTGCCGATCTTTAACGGCTTCGCCGTCAACAGCCGCGTGCGCGAATCGATCGCGCTCGAGGACAAGGCGCGCAACGACCTCGAGTTGACGCGCCGCGTCGCGGCCCAGAGCGCGCGCCAGGCCTTCCTCGGCGTCAACAGCGGCATGGCCCAGGTCAAGGCGCTCGAGGCGGCGGAGGTGTCGAGCCAGTCGGCGCTCGAGTCGAACAAGCTCGGCTACCAGGTCGGCGTGCGGATCAACATCGACGTGCTCAACGCGCAGCGCCAGTTGTATTCGACCCGCACCAACCTGTCGCGCGCGCGCTACGACACCATCATGGCCGGACTGCGCTTGAAGGCGGCCGCCGGCTCCCTGCGCGAAAGCGATCTGGTCCCGGTCAACAACCTGCTGCAGAAGTAAGATTGCGGCCGGGCGCCACGCGCGCCCGCCCCAAAAAAACGGCGCCCGCTGATCCGGGCGCCGTTTTTTTATCGAAGAAAGCATCGTGAGGGCGCGCAGCCGGCCCCCCGGCTCAGCCTCTCACTTGACGCAGCCCCCGGGCAGCGCCTCGGCCAGCCGGTATTCGATTTTCACCGCGTCGCGTTTGTCCGTCATTGTCATGCGCGCGCCGGGCAGGCTTTCGATATCGAAGCGCGCGCTCGGAAAGTCCTCTTTCCAGTCGTGCGCCCACCATTGCATCAGGTTTCCGGCCACGGTCCAGTCGCCGCTCGACTTGGCCTGCGCCGCGCTTCCCAGCGCCCGCGTGAATTCGTAATCGCCATTGCGTTTCAAAATGAGCTCGCTGGCGACGGCCTGGCCGTGCGAGTTCCATGTTCCGACCACCGCGCAGGGGTGGAGCAGGTCGTCGGTCGTGGGGGCGGCCTTGGTCATGCTCAGGCCGACGCACGCGCCAAGCAGTCCGAGGGCCAGCACCGACAGCGTGCGCCCGCCCAGCAAGCCGCCATCGGCATGCGGATCCATTTCCGCGATCTGCTCCGAGGAAACGCCCAGCATGCCCACGGTATAGTCTTTGTCGCGCAGGCGGCGCGTCGCCTTCGCGTTCATCACGAGCAGCACGATCAGGCCGAGCCCCGGGGTCGCGGCGGCGACCGCGAGCGCGATCTGGGCGGGCCGCGACATGCCCAATCCGGCGGCCATGCGCCACAAGCCCAGCAGGGCCAGTGCGCAGATGCCGACCAGCGCCACCAGCGTTGCCAACGGCGAGAGCAGGTCGCGCAAGGCGATCGAGAGGAAATTGAGCAAGATGGCGTCGATGGCTATTTTCTGGCCCGACGCGATCTGCGCCATCGCCGGGTCGCTGAAGTCGTCTTCGGCAACTTCCGGTTCCGGCGCCCGCCATTGCGGCGCGGCCGGTGCCGCGGCCGCGCCGCCTTCGAGCACGCGCAGAATCGCCTCGGCCTTTGGCGACGGGCGCGCCGGCGGGGGCGATGCCGCGCTTGCCGGCGCCTCCGGTTCGAGCGTGCAGACCGGCCCGTAACGGTTCAGGCCGGCCAAGCCGCCGTTGGCCTGGACCCAGCTCAGGCCGCGCATGGCGACCACGGCCGGACCCGACAGCAAGGCCGTCAATTGTTGCGCGCTGCGGTTCTTAAAAACGGGCAGCAATTTCTCGACGAGCGCGTCGAGGGCGGGGCCGGGGGTGGCGCCGCCGACGAGCCGCAGGCAATATTGGGCCGGCCGGTGGATGGTCGCGCGTTGCTTGTCGAGCACCGACAGTCCATGCTTGTTGGCGAGGTCGATGATGGCCGGCACCACCTCGTCGCAACGCTGGCTCAAGCCCATGACCGCGAACGCGCCCCGGAAATTGTCGATCAGCGGCGCGTCCGACCACGGGCACGCGTCCATGCTGCCGTCTTTTTCGTCGCAGTCCGACAGGCAGGGATAGCGCTGCGTGATGGCAAGGTAGAAGGCGCGCAGGGCCTTGACGGGCTCGACCGGCGTGGTCGATTCGCCGAGCTCGCTGGCAAAGGCGTGCGCCGCCGCGTCGTCCGCCGGCAGCGCCGCCGCCACAATGTTGAGTATGTAGGTCATCTGTATCCCACGCGGCCTTAGTCGAGGCAACTGCCCGGCAGGGCGCTGGTGCGGTTGAAGTGCGAGCTCACACCGTCGTCCTCGACGATGGTAAAACTGGTCTTGCCGTCGAAGGTGTAATCGTCGATGCCGCTCGCGGTTTCGAAGGCGTTGCCCGCGGCATACCAGCGGAGTTGGCCGCCCCGTTCTTCCCACCGGCCGTAAAGGATCGTCATCGTCGGCACGACCGGGCTGATCGGCGTTGCCATGTAGCTGCCGTCCTTTTCAAGCTTGAACTCGTAGACGGACTGGCCGTGGGTCGAGGTCCACATCCCGATGAACTTGCACGGGTGCAGAGGATCGGTCGATGGCGGCCCGAGCGGCACCGGAGCCCCGGCCTTGGGGGCGAAGCCGAGGCACGCGAGGACCACCACCAAGGTCGCCATCGACAGCTTGCGTTCGGCGAACACCCCGCCCGGGGCGACCCCGGCCAGGGTTTCCCGCTCGTCCGCGGGCAAGCCGAACCAGCCGGCCGTGTAGCCTTCCTCCCGGAAGCTTCTGTTGGCCATCCAATTGACCACCAGCAGCACGATCACGTTGAGGAGGGGGACCGCCATCGCCAGCGCCGCCAGCGTCTTCGCCAGCGGCGACAGGTACAGGCCGGCGGCCATCCGGAGCAGTGCCACGATGCAGAGCAAGCTGACCGCGGCCGCGCACAGCAACAGCAGGCTCGGCGGGAGCGTCTTGTGAAATCCCGCGACGAGCGCGTTGAGCAAGACGGCGTCGATCACCAGTTTTTGGCCGAGCGCCATCCGCGCCAGTTGCAAGTCGGTCCTGTCGTACTCGACCTCGGCGTCGGCGTCCTCCCCGGCATCGGGCACGGCATCGGCGGGCGCTGCGGGGGCGATGTGGTAGGTCTTGAGCAAGCGTTGCAGCGCCTCTTCGGAAAGCCGCGGGGCGGCGGCGGGCGCGGCCTCGTCGAGAAGGCCTTTGAGGCGGGCGGCCACCGCCTTGTCGAGCACGCCCCCGGTCGATGCCTTGTCGAGAACGACCTTGGCCGATGCCGGGGCGGGCGCGGGCGCCGCTGGCACGGCGGGCGCCTCGGCTTCGAACGAACAGGCGGCCCCGGCTTTCACGAGGGCCACCATATAGCGCTGCGCCGTTCGCTTGTCGACGCCACGCTTGACGATCGTGCCCTGGCCCTTGAGCAGGTTCAGCATTTGCTCCGGCGTGCTCTTGAACATGGCGGCCAGCCGCACGCTCAGTGCGGCAGCGTCGACGCCCGCCCGTGGCCCCCTGAGCCGCACGTGATACGTCGTTTGCAGCGCGGTGTCTGCCGGTGGGGCGTCGCTCATATTGGGGTCGCGAAATTATAATTGGCAAAAGTATATTCGCAGCGACCCGTCTGTGGCGTGTTTACTTCGCGCCGCGTTGCGGATTCGCCGCGATTGGGCGCGAGTGACCTGTGCGCTCTGCCGGACGGGTAATGTCACCGGCCATCTCGATCCCCAACTGCCACGCATTCCCGGTGGGCGAACCGGCCCAGGGACCTCAGGGCGGCGGCCATGCCCGGCCCACGCGCAAGAGTGGCTTAACCGGGTGCGAATCAGGAATCGAGCCCGCCGCCGCGCACGCCGTCCTTGCGTTCGATGAGTTCGATCTTGTAGCCGTCCGGATCGGTCACGAAGGCAATCACGGTGCTGCCGCCCTTGACCGGGCCAGGCTCGCGCGTGACGTTGCCGCCGTTGGCGCGCACCGCGTCGCAGGCCTCGACGATGTTGTCGGCCGAAATGGCGAGGTGGCCGTAGGCCGTGCCCATCTCGTATTCGGTCTGGCCCCAGTTGTAGGTCAGCTCGAGCTCCGCATGGTCCGGATTGCTGCCATAGCCGACAAAGGCGAGCGTGTATTTGTATTCGGGGTTTTCGCTGGTGCGCAGCAGCGTCATGCCGAGCACCTTGGTGTAGAAATCGATGGAGCGCTGCAGGTCGCCGACCCTGAGCATGGTGTGCAGGATGCGCATGGTAATCCCCTATGGTTGCGTAACGTCTGGTGGAGGATGCAATTCTATGCGCTTGGCCGCTTCCCTGCCGGACCCGGCCCGGTTATGCAAAAACGTATGGGCGAAGGCCGCGCTATACATTCCTGCATATCACAAGAACGGGTGGCGGCACCGCCGCGGCACCCATGGGATGAGCCGCGCCAAGCGCTGGACGAAGCGGCAAACGAAGCGGCAAACGAAGCGGCAAACGAAGCGGCAAACGAAGCGGCAAACGAAGCGGCAAACGAAGCGGCAAATTGAGCGGCAAATGGAGCGGCAAATGGAGCGGCAAATGGAGCGGCAAATGGAGCGGCAGGAAATGTCTCTTGAAACGTCAAATTAATAGAATATTTCTTAAAAATCAACAGTTTGCGATGCAAACCAACCGGCAGGAAATGCGGCAAAATGTACGCATTTCCCCATTAATTTGAACCGACCAGGCTCGACGACGGTCAATTGGAGGAAGTTCAACCTCATGAGTGGGCGCCCCTACTTCTATCTGGGCGATTTCTGACACGAGCATGCCGGTATGAATGACGAGTAGCAGGACAAGCACGTCACGTTCGGGGTCGCGGCCGGTGCTTTCCGCAGTGGCGCATGCTACGATTGAGAGCATTATGAGATCCCTATGACAGAACTGGACCGAGCTTTAACGTTTCATGTAGAAGGGCCACTAACCGACGCGCATACGCTGCCGGCGAGCGTGCTCGTCCAAATTCTAGAAAATGCTCAGCGCGCATTTGAACTTATCGGACTGCAGGTCGAAGGCAGGACCGTGAACGCGAGGGCCAGACTTGCAAAGTCCAGCGCCGAAAAATTTCAGCTCATATGCCAGTTGCCCGTGCATGGGTGCTACGCGATGCCGGTTGTCGTAGGAGGTGCGTCCGATGATCTTTTTGCACCTGAGCAAGCTGCCGCCGCAACGCAAATTTTCAAAGATTTGATGGTCGGCATTCAGCGCCGTGACCGCGAGGAAATGGAGATTATTCTCCCTGACGGTAGCATCAGAAAACGCGTGTTAGAGAGCATTAAAGGCATGCTGCCTCAGTGTGGGTCTGGATGGCGACTTGATTTGTACGACTCGACTGGCGTAAGCGTTGCCAGAGTAGGCGATTGGAGTGCGTCTTTCATTGATGAACTAACAGTTCCGACGGAGGAGTTGGCGGCTGCACAAACGGTGACGGGCGAGCTACGAAACATCGATTTCGCAGCGCGTAAGCTGACCATTCTCTACCCTGTAACACGTCGCGAAATGGATTGCTTTTACCCGGAGGAATTGGAAGATCTGTTGTTCAAGAATCGTCGCGATTTGCTCCAGGTGACTGGCATGATGATTCTTGACGATAGCGGAGTTCCCAAAGCTATTGATGACGTGACGGATATCCGGGAGATGGACTTGTCGCCATTTTCATTCAGTCGCCTGTCGCGTGGCACGCTTGTGCTGACCGCAAAGCGGCCGCTGAAGTTTGTTCCTATGCTCGACGAGAGCAGCCAGTACATCTGCTTGCGCGACGACAGCCTTGGGATTGAAGTGTTTGCAGAGACGCGACAAAAAGTCGCCGTAGAACTGGATGAACAGATCGCAATGCTCTGGTCGGAATATGCGCTCGCGGACGATGATTGCTTGGATGAAGTTGCGCAAGGGCTGAAGCAGCGACTCTTGATAACCTTCGACGGAGTGACACATGCCGCGTAAACGGGGTGATGTGGAAAAAGGTCTGCTGAACAAGGGTTTTCGTGGCCGCGAAGGCGATCACCACTACTACAATTACTTCAACACCCAGGGCAAGAAAACGGCAGTATTCACCAAAACTAGCCATAGCCACACTGAGATTTCGAAAGGGCTGATATCGCTCATGGCGAAGCAATGCAAGGTCCCAAAGCAAACCTTTGAACAGTTGGTCGACTGCCCCTTGTCACAACTTCAGTACGAAGGTCTTTTGATAGAAGGCGGGCATGTGAGCCCACTTTCTCCCTGATCGAAGCGAAGCGCTGATAATCTTCCGCTGAACACAGGATAAGGCCATCAAGCGCGAAGTCATTCTTCCTCTGGTACACATCTTCGGGCTCGGTCCGGTGACGCGCTTGGTGTGCTGTTCCCACACCTCTATCCAGAGGCTGAGCGCATGGCGGTTTAGTTTGCAATTGACTGCAAAACCTTAGCAATGGCTATGTGCTTGGCCGGTGCCTTGCCGGCTTCGGCGTGTAATGCAAGAACGTATAGGCGAAGGCCGCGCCATACGTTCTTGCATATCGCCCCCAATTACGCCTCGAGGTGCGCGTCGAGCGTGATGACCGCGTTGAGCAGTTTGGACACGGGGCAGTTCTCCTTGGCTTCGAGCGCGGCCGCTTCGAACGCCTCCTGCGACGCGCCCGGGATCCTGGCGCGCAGCGTCAGGTGGACGGCGGAGATGGTGAAGCCGTCGCCGACCTTGTCGAGCGAGACCTCGGCCGAAGTCGAGAGCTGCTCGGCCGTCATGCCCGCCTTGCCGAGCTGGCCCGACAGCGCCATCGTGAAGCAGCCCGCGTGCGCGGCGCCGATCAGTTCTTCGGGGTTGGTGCCGGGGCCGTCCTCGAAGCGGGTGTTGAAGCCGTACTGGGTGTTGTCGAGCGCGCCGCTCTGGGTAGAGATGTTGCCCTTGCCATCTTTGATGCCGCCACTCCAGACGGCGTTTCCTGTGCGTTTGATCATGTTGTCCTCCTTGGACGGGTGGTGTCCCCGGCCCGGACGCCGGATATTCGGCGCCCCGGCCGGGGCTTGGTGTAATCGGTTAATGAAGGATTTGTTTCCCCGCAGGCGTGACGCGCCAGATGATGTTGCCGACATCGTCGGCCAGCAGGATGGCGCCGGCCTTGTCGACCGCGACGCCGACCGGGCGGCCGTAGGCGCGCTCCCTGGGGCCGAGGAAGCCGGTCAGGATGTCCCGCGGCGGGCCGTTCGGCTTGCCATCGGCGAACGGCACGTGGATCAGCTTGTAGCCGGCGTGCGGCACCCGGTTCCACGAGCCGTGCTGGCCGACCAGCGCGCCGTTGCGAAGGGCGGGCAGCAAATCGCCGTCGTAAAAGGCCAGGCCGAGCGAGGCCGTGTGCGCCCCGAGCGCGTAGTCGGGCACCAGCGCCTTGGCCACGAGGTCGGGCCGCGGCGGCTTGACGCGCGGGTCCACATGCCGCCCAAAGTAGCTGTAGGGCCAGCCGTAGAAGCCGCCGTCGCGCACCGAGGTCATGTAATCTGGCACGAGGTCGTTGCCGAGCTCGTCGCGTTCGTTGACGCTGGTCCAGAGCACCTTGCTTTCCGGCTGGAAGGCCATGCCGACCGGGTTGCGCAAGCCGGTCGCGAACACGCGCGCCTTGCCGCTGGCGGGGTCGAATTCCCAGATCGCGGCGCGGCCCTTCTCTTCGGCCATGCCGTGCTCGGCGACATTGCTGTTGGAGCCGACCGAGATGTAGAGCTTCTTGCCGTCGGGACTGGCGACGACATTCTTGGTCCAGTGGTGGTTGCGCCCGGCCGGCAGCGCGAGCACCTTGACGCCGGCCACCTTGATGCTGGTCTGGCCGCTCCGGTACGGGAAGCGCAACAGCGCGTCGGCGTTGGCGACATACAGCTTGTCGCCCACCAGCGCCATGCCGAACGGCGAATGGAGCTTGTCGAGGAACACCGTGCGCGTGAGCGCCTTGCCGTCGGGGCCGACGCCGCGCAGCAGGGTGATGCGGTCGGCCGAGGGCACGCCGGCGCCCGCTTTTTTCATCTTGTATTTCATGACGGCGGCGCGCAGGCCGGTGCTGCCGCCCTTGTCGGGCTTGTTGCTTTCGGCAACGAGCACGTCGCCGTTGGGCAGCACGTGGATCCAGCGCGGGTGCGCGAGAGCGTCCGCGTAGGCGGCCACGGCCAGTCCCGGCGCGGCCAGCGGGCGGGTGCCCGGCGGCCACGGCTCGGCCGGCGCGATGTTAACCGTCGGCAGCAGGGTGCGCGACGGTTCGGGCAGGGCGGGATCGGGGCCGAAGCCGGCCGGCATCTGCGCCGCCGGGGCCTGCGCCAGCGCGGCCTGGCCGAGCAGCGCGCCGCAGCAGGCGGCGGCTAAGGCCACACGCGTCATCGCCAGGCGCGTCATTGCCACACGCGTCATTGCCAGAGGCGTCATTGTTTGTCGCCACTCGGCGGCGCGGCGTCGTGGTCGCGCATGCCCTCGTGGGCGTCGGGCAGCGGATGTGCCTGCCCCGGTTCGGCCGGCGCCGTGACCGCCTCCTCGATGCCGCGCGTGCCGTGCAGGTCGGTGTCGACCAGGCCGCGCGCGAGATCGTCGGCAGCCTGTTTGATGATGCCGCGCGGCTCGACGTCCTGGCCGTCGGGCGACTCGTCGCGCTCGTGCGGCAGGCGCTTGACGCCGTCGTTCTCGATGTGCGCTTCGGTGTTGATTTTCCTGTCCTTGGTCTCGGTAACCATGTGTTTCTCCTAAAACTGTTTCTATTTGCGCAAAGGATAGCCCATTGCCCCGATCCGGGTCGCGCAATTGGCATGTGTATTTAAACAAGAAAATCGCTTACCATCTGGCATTGCCACAGCCGAGCCGAATGCCTTGAAATCCGAAACAGCGCGCCATCCCGACCTCGATGAGGAAACCGGCAATTGCCACAACTGCGGCGCCGGCGTCAGCTACCACTACTGCGCGGTGTGCGGCCAGGAAACCAAGCTGCACGTGGCCAGCGCGCGCGAATTCCTGCATGAGTTCGTCGGGCACTACGTCGCGCTCGAGGGCAAGCTGTGGCATTCGCTGTGGCTGCTGATGATGCGCCCGGGCGCGCTCACGGCCGAGTACATCGCGGGGCGCCGCGCGCGCTACGTGCAGCCGCTGCGGATCTACCTGACCTTCAGCATTTTGTTCTTCGCGCTGATCAAATACACGGGCTCGGACCTGACCCTCGTTCAGCAGACCGAGGCCGAGAAAAAGGCGGCGGCGGCCGAAATCAGCAGGGGAAATGTGGCCAGGGCCGGCGGCGGCGGCGTGCCGACCACCTTGCCGAGGCGCGACGACGTCCAGCTCAAGACCAACCTCGGCGAGCTCAATCCCGCCTGGGAGGCCAGGCTTCGGCAGATCTGGTCGCTGCCCGAGGCCGAGCGCACCAAGTTGCTCCAGTACGCCTTTTTCAGCTATGTGCCGTATGCGGTGTTCGCGCTGATGCCGCTGTTCGCGTTCTACCTCAAGCTGCTGTATTTGGGCACGGGGCGGCGCTATGGCGAGCACTTTTTGTTCGCGCTGCATGCGAACGCGTTCGCCTTCCTCATGTTCGGGCTGATTTACATCGTGCCGACGGAGCTTGCGCGCGTGGCGATGGCGGTTTGGCTGATGAGCTATCTGCCGCTGGCGATGCGCCGGGTCTATGGCGGCAGCGTGCTGGCGACAGCGGCGCGCTGGAGCGCGTTGATGCTGGTGCACTTGTGCAGCATTTTCTCGGCCATCGCCCTGACCTTGTTCCTGGCGTTGATCGTCTGAGCTTCGGACGGGTGTCGCTGCCGGGCCTTGCCTCGATGCGGTGGTCTGAACTTCAGACAGGGGCCGCGTGGCTGAATGTTTTGAAGACCCGTGCTCGCATGCTCATGATGGGTTCCCGCTTGCGCGGGAATGACGAAGGGGGGCGGGGGCGGCGGCGCCGGCCTTGCCAACCCGGCCCGGCCGCCCCTATACTGCTGTTCATCCATACAGTGTGCCGGCCCACGCCCGCGTATGGCAGACGCGCCCGTTATGGGTTAATCTGCTGGGTGGCGCAGTTTCGCCGCCCCCTCTCGCCGCCCCCCCACCATTGCCGGGACTTTTATGCCTGTATCGCCTGAAACGCAAAAAACCATCGCGCTCGTCGTACGCCATAACACGGTCGGCATCGAGGAGCCCGTGCGCGGCATCATCGCGTTCCTGCAGGTGGCCGGCTACCGCGTCGTGTTCGAGTCCGAGACCGCGGCCCACCTGAACATGCCCGACATCGGCGCCATGAGCGCCAGCGAGATCGGCGAGGTGGCCGAGGCCGCCATCGTGATGGGCGGCGACGGCACCATGCTCGGCATCGCGCGCAAGCTCGCGCCCTACGCGCTGCCGCTGATCGGCATCAACCAGGGCCGGCTCGGCTTCATGACCGACATCCCGATCGAACGCACGCTGCCCGTGCTGGCCGAAATCCTGGCCGGCAAGTCGGACTCCGAGAAGCGCACCCTGCTCGAAGGGCGCGTGCTGCGCGAAGGCGTCGAGATCGCCAGCGGCCTGGCCGTCAACGACGTCGTCGTCGCGCGCGGCGCCGGCGCCGGCATGGCCGAGCTCAAGGTCACGGTCGACGGCCATTTCATGTACAACCAGCGCTCCGACGGCCTGATCATCTCCACCCCGACCGGCTCGACCGCCTACGCGCTCTCGGCCGGCGGCCCGCTGCTGCACCCGAGCCTGGGCGGCGTGGTGCTGGTGCCGATCGCGCCGCACGCGCTGTCGAACCGGCCGATCGTGCTGCCCGACTCGTGCAACATCGTCGTCGAGGTGGTCAGCGGGCGCGACGTCAGCGTCAATTTCGACATGCAGACCTTCGCCAGCCTCGCGCACGGCGACCAGATCGTCATCTCGCGCTCGCCGCACCACATCACCTTCCTGCACCCGGAAGGCTGGAGCTACTACGACACGCTGCGCGAAAAACTGCACTGGAACGAATACCCCTCGGGCGAGGGCAAGCTGCGCTAGTACTCCGGCAGTTGTTCGCCAGTTTTCCGCCAGATGTTCAAGCGCGCCCGATTCACCGAACACCACCGAAACAGACCCACCCAGACCCATTTTTATGCTGCGAACCCTCTCCATCCGCGATTTTGTCATTGTCGATTCGATCGAGCTCGATTTCTCGAGCGGCTTTTCCGTGTTCACCGGCGAGACCGGCGCCGGCAAGTCGATCCTGATCGACGCGCTGCAGCTGGCGCTCGGCGGGCGCGGCGACGCCAGCGTGGTGCGCGAAGGCGCGCCCAAGGCCGACATCACGGCCGACTTCGCCGTCGGCGGCGCGGCCGCGGCCTGGCTGCTCGAGCACGCCTTCGCGCTCGAGGAGGGCGGGGCGCTGCTGCGGCGCGTGATCGACAACGCGGGCCGCTCCAAAGCCTTCATCAACGGCGTCGCCGCGACCGCGACCCAGTTGCGCGAGCTCGGCGACCTGCTGATCGACATCCACGGCCAGCACGCGCACCAGTCGCTGCTCAAGGGCGAGGCGCAGCGCGCACTGCTCGACAACCAGGCCGCGTTCAGGGACGCCGGCGCCGGCTTTGACGCGCTCACGGTCGCCGCCAGCCACAAGGAATGGCGCGCGCTGGCGCGCCAGCGGGCCGAATTCGAAAACGACGCGCGCAACGTGCTGATCGAGCGCGAGCGGCTCGAGTGGCAGGTCGGCGAACTCGAAAAACTGGCCGTCAAGCCCGGCGAGTGGGGCGAGATCAGCAACGAGCACAGCCGCCTGTCGCACGCCGCCAGCCTGCTCGAGGGCGCGCAGGAGGCGCTCGCCGCGATCTCCGAGTCGGACCATCCGATCCTGTCGCAACTGTCGTCGCTGAACCAGAAGCTCGGCAAGCTGGTCACCCTCGACGCCCAGCTGCAAAACGTGCTCGACTGCATGGAGCCGGCCCGCATCCAGCTGCAGGAGGCGGTCTACGCGCTCAACGATTACCTCGACCGGGTCGACCTCGACCCCGAGCGCCTGCGCCAGGTCGACGCCCGGCTCGAGGCGATCCACTCGAGCGCGCGCAAGTTCCGCGTCACGCCCGACGAGTTGCCCGGCGAGCACGCCAGGCTGGCCGAGCGCCTGCGCCAACTTGCCGACGCGAGCGACCTCGACGGCCTGCGCCTGCAGGAGGAGAAAATCAAGGCGCGCTACATGGCCGCGGCCGCCAAGCTCTCAAGCACGCGCGCCGTCGCCGCCAAGCTGCTCGGCACCCAGGTCACGGCCGCGATGCAGGAGCTCAACATGACGGGCGGCAGCTTCGTCGTCGGGCTCAACGCCTGCGAGCCGGGCGCGCACGGGCTCGAGCAGGTCGAGTTTCTGGTCGCCGGGCACGCCGGCGTGGCGCCGCGCCCGCTCGCCAAGGTCGCCTCGGGCGGCGAGCTGGCGCGCATCGCGCTGGCGATCTCGGTCATCACCTCGAACGCGACGACCACGCCGACCCTCATTTTCGACGAGGTCGACAGCGGCATCGGCGGCGGCGTCGCCGAGGTCGTCGGGCGCCTGCTCAAACGCCTGGGCCGGGAGCGCCAGGTGCTGTGTGTGACGCATCTGCCACAGGTGGCGAGCCAGGCCAACCAGCATTTCCAGGTGGCCAAGGGCAGCACCGAGCAGGGCAAGACGGTCTCGCGCATCGAGGTGCTCGACAGCAAAGCCCGGGTGGAGGAGGTCGCGCGCATGCTCGGCGGGCTCGAAATCACGGCCACCACGCGCAAGCACGCGCGCGAGTTGCTCGCCTCCTGAACCGGGCGTGGCGGAAAATAGTCGAAATGCACTGCGGCAAGAAACTATAATGGCGCTCCTGCCACGTATCGTCACCATTTTCCCATGTCATTTAGAAAAGAACCCCCCTTCAAGCACGGCACCGTGGCGCGCACCGCGATTGTGCTGGTCAACCTGGGCACGCCCGACGCGCCCACGCCCAAGGCCGTGCGGCGCTACCTGAAACAATTCCTGTCGGACCCGCGCGTGGTCGAGATCCCGCGCGCCATCTGGTGGCTCATCCTGAACCTGATCATCCTGCCGTTCCGCTCGGCCAAGTCGGCCGCCAAGTACGCATCGATCTGGACCCGCGACGGCTCGCCGCTGCGGGTCCACACGCAGAAGCAGGCGACGCTGCTGCGCGGCGCCATCGGCGTGCGCGGCCACGACGCGGTGCGGGTGGTGATGGCGATGCGCTACGGCTCGCCCTCGCTGCCCGAGGTGCTCGCCAAGCTCAAGGAGGACCATTTCGAACGGGTCGCCATCCTGCCGGCCTACCCGCAGTACTCGGGCGCGACCACGGGATCGATCAACGACGCCGTGTTCGCCCACTATGCGACGGTGCGCAACGTGCCGGAGCTGCGCTTCATCAAGAATTACGCCGGCCACGAGGGCTACATCGACGCCCTGCGCGACAGCGTGATGGCGAGCTGGGAGGTCAACGGGCGCGGCGAGAAACTGATCATGAGTTTCCACGGCATGCCCAAACGCACCCTGATGCTGGGCGACCCATACCATTGCGAGTGCCACAAGACGGGGCGCCTGCTCGCGGCCAAGCTCGGCCTGGGACCGGACCAATACATGGTCACCTTCCAGTCGCGCTTCGGCAAGGCCGAGTGGCTCCAGCCGTACACCGCGCCCACGCTCGAGGCGCTCGCGCGCGCCGGCGTGAAGGAGGTCGACGTGATTTGCCCGGGCTTCACGAGTGACTGCCTGGAAACGTTGGAGGAGATCGCGATCGAGGCCAAGCATGATTTCCTGGCCGCCGGCGGCAAGCAGTTCAATTATGTGCCGTGCCTGAACGAATCGCCGGCCTGGATCGCGGCGCTCGCCGAGATCGCCGAGCAGCACATCATCGGCTGGCCGACCATGATGACCGGGCCGCAGCGCGAGGCCGACAAGAGGGAGGCGGAGATCGGCCGCGCGGCGGCGCTCAAGCTCGGCGCCGCCGACTGAGAGGCTGAGAGTCTTTCGACCATGCCCGCTCTGCACGCCGGAAGGCGCCCGCTCGTCGTTGCAAATGCTCGCCATAGCCCGAGCTATGGCTGTGCTTTACGCCTTGATCGGCCACCTTCTGTCGCGCTGCTCGGGCACGTCCGAAAAACTCTCAGCCTCTGAGATCCGGGGCAAGCGGCGGGGGCGCGGCGGGGATGCGGCGAGTCGGCTGCGAGGATGCGGCGACGAAATGGCGACTAAATGGCGGCGCCCGCGCCAGCGCGGCGGGCCGCGCCGCCGAATTGGCAGTATGTACAGCCTGCCTGTTAAAATAGTGGGCTGATGGGGCCCACGAGGCCTGCGTAGCAGATCACGGCGACCGCGACGGCGGTCCATGTGATGACGGAGGCGATGATGAGGGGTAACTTCATTTTGAACTCCGGGACGGCTTGGACGCGTATCAAAAGAACATGAAATAAGCATACGCCGTTTTACCCAATCTGCATTCCCATTTTTTGTCCAAACTTTGTAAGTGTTGTTAATTATTGTCTGCGGGCGGCGGGCGGGCTTTGCCCGCGCCAATTGCGGCGGGCCCTTGAAAAAGGTGCCAATAGCCCCATTTGCAAGCCTGTGTGGTTAGCAAGACCCATCAACTTAACAGCTAAGTCATTGATTGTAGGAGTGTTTCCGATGCAAGAAGAGAACAAGGAAGCGTCCGCGGCGGCAGAAGAACTGCCCGACGGCGCGAACACCGAGGCGTCCGCAGAATCCGGCCTCGAAGAACAACTGAGCGCGACCGAAGCCAAGCTGGCCGAAATGCACGACGCATTCATGCGCGCCAAGGCCGAAGGCGAGAACATCCGCCGCCGCGCCCAGGAGGACGTGTCCAAGGCCCATAAATTCGCGATCGAAAGTTTTGCAGAAGCAATGGTTCCGGTGCGCGACAGCCTCGAAATGGCGCTCAAGGTCGAGACCCCATCGATCGAGTCGCTCAAGGAGGGCGTCGAAATGACGCTCAAGCAACTGACCTCCGCGTTCGAAAAAAACCGCCTGGTCGAGATCATGCCGGTTCAGGGCGACAAGCTCGACCCGAACAAGCACCAGGCCGTGGCCGTCGTGCCGGCCGAGCAAGAAGCGAACACCGTCGTCAATGTGTTGCAAAAAGGTTATATGATCGCCGACCGCCTGCTGCGCCCGGCCATCGTGACGGCGGCGCAGGCAAAATAAAAATCGTCGTGGTTTTCATAAGCACTTGAAAACGCGCAGTTTTTCCGCATATCTGAATCATCTGAAACTTAGTACACAAAGGACAAAAATCATGGGCAGAATTATCGGTATCGACCTCGGGACAACGAACTCGTGCGTCGCGATCATGGAAAATGGTCAACCAAAGGTAATCGAGAACGCGGAAGGCGCGCGCACCACGCCGTCGATCATCGCTTATCAGGAAGACGGCGAGATCCTCGTTGGCGCGCCGGCGAAACGCCAGGCGGTCACCAACCCGAAGAACACCCTGTTCGCGGTCAAGCGCCTGATCGGCCGCAAGTTCGACGAGAAAGAAGTGCAGAAGGACATCGGCCTGATGCCTTACGAGATCCTCAAGGCCGACAACGGCGACGCCTGGATCGGCGTGCGCGACAAAAAGCTCGCGCCACAGCAAATTTCGGCAGAAGTGCTGCGCAAGATGAAAAAGACGGCCGAAGACTACCTCGGCGAAGACGTCACCGAAGCCGTCATCACGGTGCCGGCCTACTTCAACGACTCGCAGCGCCAGGCCACCAAAGACGCCGGCCGCATCGCCGGCCTCGACGTCAAGCGCATCATCAACGAGCCGACTGCGGCCGCGCTGGCGTTCGGCCTCGACAAGAACGACAAGGCCGACCGCAAGATCGCCGTTTATGACCTGGGCGGCGGCACGTTCGACGTCTCGATCATCGAAATCGCCGACGTCGATGGCGAAAAGCAGTTCGAAGTCCTCTCGACCAACGGCGACACCTTCCTCGGCGGCGAGGATTTCGACCAGCGCATCATCGACTACATCATCGACGAATTCAAAAAAATCAACGGCCTCGACCTGAAAAAGGACCCGATCGCCCTTCAGCGCATCAAGGCTTCGGCCGAGCGCGCAAAAATCGAACTGTCGTCGTCGCAGCAGACCGAGATCAACGAGCCGTACATCGCCATGGCGAACGGCGCGCCGGTCCACCTGAACCTCAAAATGACGCGCGCCAAGCTCGAGTCGCTGGTCGAAGAGCTGATCCTGGCCACGATCGAGCCGTGCAAGATCGCGATCAAGGACGCCGGCGTCAAGGTCTCCGACATCGACGACATCATCCTGGTCGGCGGCATGACCCGCATGCCCAAGGTGCAGGAGAAGGTCAAGGAGTTCTTCGGCAAGGAGCCACGCAAGGACGTTAACCCCGACGAGGCGGTCGCCGTCGGCGCCGCCATCCAGGGCTCGGTCCTGTCGGGCGAGCGCAAGGACCTGCTGCTGCTCGACGTCACGCCGCTGTCGCTGGGCATCGAAACCCTGGGCGGCGTCATGACCAAGATGATCCACAAGAACACGACCATCCCGACCAAGTTCAGCCAGGTGTTCTCGACGGCCGACGACAACCAGCCCGCGGTGACCATCAAGGTCTACCAGGGCGAGCGCGAAATCGCCGCCGGCAACAAGGGCCTGGGCGAATTCAACCTCGAAGGCATCCCGCCGGCATCGCGCGGCACGCCGCAGATCGAAGTGACCTTCGACATCGACGCCAACGGCATCTTGCACGTCGGCGCCAAGGACAAGGCCACCGGCAAAGAGAACAAGATCACGATCAAGGCCAATTCGGGCCTGACCGAAGCCGAGATCCAGAAAATGGTCAAGGACGCCGAAGTCAACGCCGAGGAAGACAAAAAAGTGCGCGAGCTGGCCGAGTCGCGCAACCAGGCCGACGCCCGCGTCCACTCGGTCAAGAAGTCGCTGACCGAATACGGCGACAAGCTTGAAGCTGGCGAGAAAGAAAAGATCGACGCCGCGATCGCCGACGTCGAGGCGTCGCTCAAGTCCGGTGACAAGGCCGAGATCGACTCCAAGGTCGCCGCGCTCGAGACCGCTTCGCAGAAGCTCGGCGAGAAGATGTACGCCGATATGCAGGCGCAGCAGGCCGCGGCCGGTGGCGCCGAAGGCGCCCCGCAAGACGGCGGCGCCGAGCAGAAGGCGCAGCACGACGACGTGGTCGACGCCGACTTCAAAGAAGTCAAAGACGCCAAGTAATCCGGGCGGGATGGGGAGTCGCCGACGGCGGCCCCTTATGCCGCGAACCGGAGTGCTGCCGAGCCGGTGCGACCAAGTGGGTCCCGGCTCGGTTTTTTTGCTTAAAACATCGTTATTAGCTAGACAGCAAGGTGCCGAAAAATGGCAAAGCGTGATTTTTACGAGATCCTCGGGGTCGCCAAGAACTCTTCAGAAGAAGAAATCAAAAAGTCCTATCGCAAGCTCGCGATGAAATACCATCCGGACCGCAATCCGGACAGTAAGGAATCGGAAGAGAAGTTCAAGGAGGTCAAGGAAGCCTACGAGATGCTGACCAATCCGGAAAAGCGCGAAGCGTACGACCGTTATGGTCACGCGGGCGTCGATCCGAACATGGGCGGCGGCGGTGGCGGCGGTTTTGGCGCCGGCGGCGGCTTCGCCGACAGCTTCGGCGACATCTTCGGCGACATCTTCGGGGGGGGCGGCGGACGCAGCCGCGGCGGACCGCAGGTGTACCGCGGCGCCGACCTGCGCTACAACCTCGAGATCACGCTCGAGCAGGCGGCGCACGGCTTCGACACCTCGATCCGGGTGCCGAGCTGGGACAAATGCGATACCTGCCACGGTTCGGGCGCCAAGCCCGGCACCGCGCCGACCACCTGCACCTATTGCAACGGCCACGGCCAGGTGCGCGAGCAGCAGGGCTTCTTCAGCGTCCAGCGCACCTGCCCCAAGTGCCATGGCACGGGCAAGGTGATCACCGATCCGTGCGCGCCTTGCGCCGGCCAGGGCCGCATCAAGCGCAACAAGACGCTCGAAGTCAAGATTCCCGCCGGTATCGACAATGGCATGCGCATCCGCTCGTCGGGCAACGGCGAGCCGGGCACCAACGGCGGACCGTCGGGCGACCTGTACGTCGAGATCCACATCAAGGCGCACGCCGTGTTCCAGCGCGAGGGCGACGACCTGCATTGCGAAATGCCGATCTCGTTCGTCAAGATGACGCTCGGCGGCGAGATCGAGGTGCCGACCTTGTCGGGCAAGGTCTCGTTCACGATCCCCGAGGGCACCCAGTCGGGCAAGACCTTCCGCCTCAAGGGCAAGGGCGTCAAGGGCGTGCGTTCGGGCGTGGCGGGCGATTTGTTCTGCCATGTCGCGGTCGAGACCCCGATCAAGCTGACCGACAAGCAAAAAGAGCTGCTCAAGGAGTTTGAACGGCTGACCGTCGAAGGCGGCGCCAAGCACAGCCCGCAGAGCAAGGGCTGGATGGACAAGGTCAAGAACTTCTTCGAATAAGGGGCGGCAGAACGCCCAGGCGTTGCAATCGAAAACCGCTGATCCCGCGCCGCGAGGCGCGCAGCGGTTTTTTTACGGACATGACAAGGACCACAGATGACTGAAGCAAAACGAGAGCCCCTGAGCACCGAAGCGCTGTTCCAGCGCAACCGCGACTGGGCCGGTGCGATGGTTGAGAAGGACCCCAATTTTTTCAAGTCGCTGACCAATCAGCAGACCCCCGAGTACCTGTGGATCGGCTGCTCCGACAGCCGCGTGCCGGCCAACGAACTGTTGGGCCTGGCGCCGGGCGAGTTGTTCGTGCACCGCAATATCGCCAACGTGGTGGTGCACTCGGACTTGAATTGCCTCACCGTGCTGCAGTTCGCGATCGACGTGCTCAAGGTCAAGCACGTGATCGTCTGCGGCCATTACGGCTGCTCGGGCGTGCACGCGGCGATGGTCAACCGGCGCGTGGGACTGGCCGACAACTGGCTGCGCCACGTGCAGGACGTGCAGCAAAAGCACGAAAAATACCTCGGCGAGGTGCTGGCGCCGCGCGCGCGCGCCGACCGCCTGTGCGAACTGAATGTGACCGAGCAGGTCGTTAACACGGCGCAAACGACGGTGGTGCAGGACGCCTGGGAGCGCGGCCAGCAGTTGACCGTGCACGGCTGGGTGTACGGCCTGCACGACGGCTTGCTGCGCGACCTCGGCATGAGCGTGAGCGGCGCCGACGAGCTGGCGCCCAAGCTGGCTGCCCGTCTGGCCGAATACCAGGACTAGCGGCTTGGCGATGCGGGGGAGCGGGTATGGAAGGTGAGGAGGAGGGTAAAGGCGCGGGCGGCGTGCTGGTCGAGCTGCGCGACGAGGTGCGCGCGTTCGCCGCCGAGCGCGACTGGGACCAGTTCCATTCGCCCAAGAATCTGGCGGCCGCGCTGACGGTCGAGGCGGCCGAATTGCTCGAGCATTTCCAGTGGTTGCAGATTGGGGACAAGGCCGAGCTCGGCGACAGCAAGCTGGCCGAGGTGCGCCACGAGATGGCCGACGTGCTGGTCTACCTGATCCGGATCGCCGACAAGCTCGACGTCGACCTGAACGCGGCGGTGCGCGAAAAAATGGCGCTTAACCGCGCCAAGTATCCGGCCGACAAGGTCCGCGGCAGCGCCCGCAAGTACAGCGACTATCCGCGCGACTAGTTTTTCTTGCTCGCCCCGGCTTTGAGCAGCACATCGAAGCCCTCGCGGTTCCCGGCCTCGCTGTAGAATCGAGCAGTAGTTGACGCAGCAGGCAGTTTGCACACCACTAAGCGACTATACCTAGGCCATGGCCGCCACGCTCTGTATGACAATGTCCGCGCAAAAATGCGCGCACATCGCGTGCTCGAGGCCCCGGCGGCTGAAGATGAGCCCGAAGACAATGCCGCCGATCGCGTTGAGCGCGATGACCTTGGCGATGACCACCGGC
Organism: Massilia glaciei; assembly: GCF_003011895.2. Classification (GTDB taxonomy): domain Bacteria; phylum Pseudomonadota; class Gammaproteobacteria; order Burkholderiales; family Burkholderiaceae_D; genus Telluria_A; species Telluria_A glaciei. Next base: position 38,137 of record NZ_PXWF02000313.1, read on the forward strand.
GTCAGCGGCCACAGCTGGGCGGCCGCGCCCAGGTGAGCGATGCCGAACAGGAGCGCGGCGCCCACGATTCCGATCATTACTGCCGTGCCTGAGGGCGCCGTTTTTCCCTTCAGTACCGTCTTCCAGACGATCCAGCTGATCACGGTCATCAGAAACAAGCGGCAAATCAGTTCTTCGGCGATGCCACCGTAGAACGATGCGACAATCCTTTTCCAGAAAGCGATGCCGGCTGCCGGAAGCGGCTGGGTCATGGCGGGCATGAATGGCTCAAACGCCTTATCCAGGCCCGACAAAACGGCGCCGGTAATGAGGCCGGCAAGGCAGGCGCCTGCCAGCGCCTTTTTTGACACGCGCGGGAAAGGCGTCCGGTAGACGAGGGCGCGCGCGAACGGCGAATCAAGGCCGAGCGGCTGGCCGAGGCGCAATCCAATCCAGCTCAGCAGCGCGATAATGGCGCTCCCCTGCACGATCTGGATGGCCGCAAACACCGGCAGCGACACTGGCAGCTTCGCCAGCATCGCGGGCATCGCCGCGAACACATACGGCAGCACGGCGGCGATGGCGAGTGCGCTGGCGATGCCCCATGCGAGCGCCAGGCGAAGATGCTTGGGCTTGGCGGCGCCGGTCACGGTATCGGCTGCGCTCACGATTGCGCAATCAGGGCGCATGCAATTCCCCCGCCTTTTCGAGCCGCTTGTAATAGACCCGCGAATAGGCGGCCGGTATCAGCGCGCCCATCGAAAGCAGGACGACCCCGACCAGCATGGGCGCGCCGGCAATCATGGCGACCCCGCAGGCGAGCGCGCTGCCGACCATGAGCTTGCCGGCGAGGCGGTGGGTCGCGTACCAGACCCGCTCGTTCGACAGCGTCCACGGGGTCCGGATGCCGAGCCAGAAATTGCGCCGCACCTTGCCCATGACGTTGCCGATCAGGCCGATCAGCAAGGCGACGCCGCCCAGCACGGCGTTGCGCATGTCGAGCTGCGGCGACAAGGCGGCCCAGATCGCCATCGCCTGGAAATAGCCGGCCAAGGCTGTCACGAGCACGGCCACATAGCCGTAGACCGCTTCGAACGACGCGACCTCGAAACGCTTTGGCGAAAGTTTGGGCAAGACCGCAAACAGCAGCGCCATCAAGGTCATCAGGCCGGGCCCCATCAGGAACACGGTCCAGCGCGGGCCCCAGCCGTCGACCTCGCCGTCCGCGCCCCAATGGACCGGCATTTGCTCGGGCAGTTGCGGGTAGAACGCGAGCGTGATGGCCAGGCTGGCCAGGATCATCAGACCGCACAACAACAAATTCGCTTTTTTCATTTTTTTCCTCCGTCGGTTTTCGCGCCTGCAAGGTCCATCGCCCAAGCGACGACATCTTCCATGACGGTCGTGTTCAATCCGTACCAGATCGTTTGCCCCTCGCGCCGGGTGGTGATGAGGCCTGCCTCCCTGAGCGCGGCGAAATGGTGCGACATGGTCGGCTTGGTCATGTCGAAACTGGCGGCCAGATCGCCGGCCGTCATTTCGCCTTTGCGCAACATGCGCAGCACCTCGCGCCGCGTGGGATCGGCGATCGCTTTGAAGAGCAGGTTCGTCGTGTTCAATGTATTCGATCAATCTCTAATTAGATGAATGTCTAAATAATACGCCACGCCTTCTGGCGTGTCAACGTTATATGAACGGGAAAATCCAAGGCAGCGGGTTCCGGTCGGCAAGAGACGGCCCGCGAAGCGCGCCGAGCAACGTCATTTCACAACCATCGGTGTACGGATATTTCGCAACCGGGGTCTGACCCCACTTTTGAAACATTCCGCTATCGGGGTCAGACCCCGATAGCGGAATATTGCTTACGTTGAATGCGGCGAGGCGGCGGCCAGCCCTTGAAAGCGAAGAAACGATGCCACGCGGCAAGCGGAAATCGGCGGCGGGGTCTGAGAGGCTGAGAAAAACTCTCAGCCTCTGACCCCGATTATGAAATATTCCGTAACTGGGGTCAGACCCCGGTTACAAAAAATTTTTTGGTTGCAAAATATTCCGGGGTGGGAGTCCGTGGCGGCACCGGCATGAGCCGGGCCCCTTTTGCTGTAAGCGACAAAGGACTCAGGCAGGAAGCAGCGCCGCGCTTGGCGCTGTCAGCGCTTAGATCCCGCCCATGCAGATGTACTTGAGCACCAGGTAGTCGTCCATGCCGTAGCGCGAACCCTTCGCGGCCCAGGCCCGACTGCTTGACGCCGCCAAACGGCGCCACCTCGTTCGAGATGAGCCCCGTGTTCACGCCCACCATGCCGCTCTCGATCGCCTCGGCCACGCGCCACACGCGTCCGATGTCGCGCGAGTAGAAGTAGGCGGCCAGCCCGAACTCGGAGTCGTTCGCCAGCGCGATGACCTCGTCTTCGGTCTTGAAGCGGAACAGCGGCGCGAGCGGGCCGAACGTCTCTTCGCTCGCCACCTGCATCGCGGCGGTGGCGTCGGCGATCACGGTCGGCTCGAAGAAGCCGTGCCCGAGCGCGTGGCGCTTGCCGCCGGCCAGCAACCGGCCGCCCTTGGCCAGCGCGTCGGCGATGTGCTGCTCGACCTTGAGCACGGCCTTCTCCTCGATCAGCGGACCCTGCGTCACCCCCGCGTCCGCGCCCGTCGCCGACCTTGAGCCCTCCCACCGCCGCCACCAGCTTGGCGGCGAACTGCTCGTACACGCCGTCCTGCACGTACAGGCGGTTGGCGCACACGCAGGTCTGGCCGGCGTTGCGGTACTTGGACGCGAGCGCGCCCTCGACCGCGGCGTCGAGGTCGGCGTCGTCGAACACGATGAACGGCGCGTTGCCGCCCAATTCGAGCGAGAGCTTTTTGATCGTCGGCGCGCACTGCTCCATGAGGATGCGCCCGACCTGGGTCGAGCCGGTGAAGGTCAGCTTGCGCACGGTCGGGTTGCTCGTCATTTCGCCGCCGATGGCCTTGGAGTCGCCCGTCAGCACGCTGAGCACGCCCCTCGGCACGCCCGCGCGCTCGGCCAGCACGGCCAGCGCCAGCGCCGAAAACGGCGTCAATTCGGCCGGCTTGACCACCATCGGGCAGCCGGCCGCCAGCGCCGGGCCCACTTTGCGGGTGATCATCGCCGCCGGGAAGTTCCACGGGGTGATCGCCGCGCACACGCCGATCGGCTCGCGCGTGACCACCAGCCGCCGGTCGGCCCACGGCGAGGCCAGGGTGTCGCCCTCGACCCGCTTGGCCTCTTCGGCGAACCACTCGATGAACGAGGCGGCGTAGCCGATCTCGCCTTTCGATTCGGCCAGCGGCTTGCCCTGCTCGGCCGTCATGATGAGCGCGAGGTCGTCCGCGTTCTCGAGCATCAGGTCGTTCCACTTGCGCAAAATGACGCTGCGCTCCTTGGCGCTCTTTTTGCGCCACGCGGGCCAGGCCGCGGCTGGCGGCAGCGATCGCGCGCCGCGGTCTCGGCCGCGCCCATGCGCGGCACCGTGCCCAGCGTCTCGCCCGTGGCGGGATTGCGCACGTCGATCGTGGCGGCGCCGTCCGCGTCGCACCATTCGCCTTCGATGTAGCACTGTTGGCGCAGCAGGGAGGGGTCTTTTAAATTTAGCATGATGGATTTCTGGTTTAGGCGAGCTTGTCGAGAGCGATCCAAGTCGTCTTCAACTCGGTGTATTTGTCAAACGCGTGCAGCGATTTGTCGCGCCCGTTGCCCGACTGTTTGACGCCGCCGAACGGCACCGTCATGTCGTCGCCGTCGTACTGGTTGACGTGGACGGTGCCCGCCCGCAGCGCGCGCGCGGCCTGTATCGCCTTGCTGATGTTCGATGTCCACACACCGGCCTGCAGGCCGAACGGACTCGCGTTGGCCTCTCGCACGGCCTCGTCGATGTGCGAGAAGCTGAACACCGACAGCACCGGGCCAAAGATCTCCTCGCGCGCGATCTCCATGGCGCCGTCGACCTGGTCGAACAGGGTCGGCGCGATGTAGAACCCGCCCGTGTCCTCGCGCGTGGCGACGCCGCCGGCGAGCAGGCGCGCGCCGTCCGCCTGCCCCGACGCGATAAAGCGCATCACGTTTTTCATCTGCGTCGCGTCGACGATGGCGCCCATCACGGTCGCCTCGTCGAGCGGGTCGCCCGGCTGGTAGCGCGGCATCAGCGCGAGCGCCTTTTCGAGAAAGGCGTCCTTGATCGAGGCCTCGACGAACAGGCGCGATGGCGCGTTGCAGCTCTCGCCCTGGTTGAAGTAGATCGAGCCGACCGCGGCGCTGACGGCGGCATCCAAGTCCGGGCAGTCGGCGCAGACGATGTTGGCCGACTTGCCACCAAGTTCGGTCCAGGCGCGCTTGAGGTTCGACTGCCCTGCCATCTGCAGGATCTGCTTACCGGTCCGGGTCGAACCGGTGAAGCCGATGCAGTCGACGTCCATGTGCAGCGCGAGCGCGGCGCCGGCCTCGTGGCCGAAGCCCGGCACCACGTTGAACACGCCGGGTGGCAAGCCGGCCTCGAGCGCGATCTCGGCCAGGCGCAACGCGCTCAGTGGCGATTTTTCGGACGGCTTGAGCACCACGCTGTTGCCCGCCGCGAGCGCCGGCGCGATCTTCCACGCGGCCATGATGAGCGGATAGTTCCATGGCACGATCGCGGCGACCACGCCGACCGGTTCGCGCGTGATCAGGGCCAGGCTGTTGTCGGCCGTCGGCGCGATCTCGTCGTATATCTTGTCGATCGCCTCGCCATACCAGCGGATGCAATTGGCGGCGGCGGCCACGTCCACGCTCTGGCTGTACTGGATCGGCTTGCCCATGTCGAGCGTCTCGAGCAAGGCCAGTTCGGCCGTGTTTGCGAGCACCAAATCGGCGAAGCGGATCAGCACCCGCTTGCGCGCGGCCGGTGCCTGTCCGGCCCAGCGCCGGTCCTCGAACGCGGCGCGCGCGGCGGCGACCGCCGCGTCGACATCGGCCACATCGCAGCGGGCCACCGGGCCCAATACGCGGCCATCGATCGGCGAGACATCGTCGAACTGTTGGTTTGATGCGGCCCACACCCGCCGGCCGCCGATCAGGGCGCGGCCGTCGATGTTGAGCGACGCCGCGCGTGTGTGCCATAAGCTGTTCATCATAGACTCCCCGGTTTGGTTTGATTCATTCAGCTTGGGCCGCGGCCGACACCTGCCGCTGGCGCCTGCGTTCGGCGCGCGCGATCATCACGCTGGCGACGATCACGCCGATCGACACCACCAGGATCGTGAGCGCCGCGACCGCGTTGACGCGCGGGTCGATGCCGAGGCGGGCGCGCGAAAAAATCACGATCGGCATGGTCGACGAGCCGGGTCCCGACAAAAACGCCGACAGCACCACGTCGTCGAGCGACAACGTGAAGGTGAGCAGCCAAGCCGAGGCCAGCGCCTGCGTGATGTTGGGCAGGGTCACCAGAAAGAAAACCTGGTACACGCGGCAGCCGAGGTCCATTGCCGCCTCCTCCAGCGATTTTCCGACCTCCTGCAGGCGCGACTGCACCACCACGGTCGCGTAGGCCATGCCAAGCAGGGTGTGCCCGATCCAGATGGTGAGCAAACCGCGCTCCGGGAAGCCGAACATTTTTTGCACCGACACCAGCATCAGCAGCAGCGACAGGCCGATGATCACCTCGGGCATCACCAGCGGCGCGCTGACCATCCCCGAAAACAGCGTGCGGCCCTTGAAGCGCCGGTAGCGGTGCAGCGCGAACGCGGCGCAGGTGCCGAGGATGACCGACGAAAACGCGCTGGCCACAGCGATTTTGAGCGAGAGCACGAAGCCGCCCGTGATCTCAACATCGTTGAATAGTTCGCCGTACCACTTGGTGGAAAAACCGGTCCACACCATGTCGTGGCGCGATGCGTTGAACGAAAACACGACCAGCACCACGATCGGCAGGTACAGGAATGCATAGCCGGCCGCCAGCCACGAGCGTCCGAACCAGCGTTGCAGCAGCGTTCTGGCGTTCATGCGCGCACCTCTTCCTGCTCGGCTTTGTATTTGTTAAAGATCGCCATCGGCACCAGGATCAGGAGGACCACCACCACCGTGACGGCAGACGCCAGCGGCCAGTCGTTATTGGTGAAAAACTCATCCCACAGGACCCGGCCGATCATCAGCGTGCCGGGGCCGCCAAGCAGTTCGGGGATCACGAACTCGCCCACGGCCGGAATGAACACCAGCATCGAGCCGGCGATGATGCCCGATTTCGACAGCGGCACCGTGATGCGCCAGAACGCCTGCAGCGGCGTGGCGCCAAGGTCGGCCGCCGCCTCGAGAAAGCGCAGGTCCATTTTCACCAGATTGGCGTACAGCGGCAGGATCATGAACGGCAGATAGGCGTACACCATGCCGATCGCCAGCGAGAACGGGGTGTTCATCATTTTCAGGGGCGCGTCGATGACGCCGACTGCCAGCAGCATGTCGTTGAGGATGCCGTTGTTGGCCAGGATGCCCTTCCAGGCGTAGATGCGCAGCAGGAAGGAGGTCCAGAACGGCAGCATCACCAGCATCAGCAAGGTCGGGCGCAGGCTCGGCTTGGCGCGCGCCATGAAGTAGGCGAACGGGTAGCCGATGAACAGGCACAAGGCGGTCGTGATGGCCGCGTACTTGAGCGAGCTTAGGTAGGTGAGCACGTACAAATCGTCCTGCACGATGAAGACATAATTCGACAGCTTCAGGCGCAAGTGCAGCATGCCGTCGCTAAAACTGAGCAGGCTGACAAACCCGCCCGCATCGTCCATTTCGCTCACGCTCAGGCGCAGCACGATAAAAAACGGCGCCAAAAAAGCGAACGCGAGCCAGACCGACGGCAAGCCGATCACGAAGTGGCGCCCGCGCAGCGTGAACCCGGATCGGCGCGGCGATTGCGGTGGCATGGCGAGGTCCTTCATCACTGGTTCAGCACGATGATGTCGGCGCCGTCCCACCACGCGAACACGCGCTGTTCGCGCTGCAGTTGGCCGTCCTGTTGGCGCGCGGCGTTGGTGCGCGCGACCTTGAGGTCGGCGCCGCCGTCGAGCCGGACCTGGTAGTGCGTCTGGTTGCCAAAGTATGAGATCGACCGGATCACGCCCTCGACGCAGTTGTGGCCCTGCTCGGCCGCGCCGGCGCGCTGACCAAGTGTGGGCGCCTCGGCCTGCAGGCACACTTTTTCGGGGCGCACCGCCACATGCACCGGCATGCCGCGCGTGCCGCTGATGCCGTGGCTAACGTAGTGCAGGCACTCGCGCGTTTCGACCACCACATGGTCGGCCTCGTCGACCACGAGCTGGCCGGGGAACATATTGACGCTGCCGATGAAGTCGGCCACAAAACGGCAGTTGGGCGTTTCGTAGATTTCGCCGGGCGCGCCCACCTGCACGATGCGGCCCTCGCTCATGACGGCGATGCGGCTGGCCATGCTCATCGCCTCGTCCTGGTCGTGGGTGACCATGACGCAGGTGACGCCAACCTGTTCGATGATGTTGACCAGTTCGATCTGAGTGCGTTCGCGCAGTTTTTTATCGAGCGCGCCGAGCGGCTCGTCGAGCAGCAGCAACTGCGGCCGCTTGGCCAGGCTGCGCGCGAGCGCGACGCGCTGCTGCTGTCCGCCCGAAAGCTGGTGCGGCTTGCGCTTGGCGTAAGCGGTCAGCTGCACCAGCTCGAGCATCTTGCCGACGCGTTCGGCCACCTCGTCCTTCGGCAGGCCGTCGCGGCGCAGGCCGAAGGCGACGTTGTCCCACACGCTCAAGTGCGGGAACAAGGCATACGACTGGAACATCATGTTGATCGGACGCTGGTACGGGGGAACCGGCACGATGTCCCGCCCTGCCAGCATGATCTGGCCCGCGGTCGGCGTTTCGAAGCCGGCCAGCATGCGCAGCAGCGTCGACTTTCCGCAGCCGGAACTGCCCAGCAGCGCGAAAATCTCGCCCTTGTTGATCGACACCGATATGTCGTCGACGGCGCGCACACCGTCGAACTCCTTGACCAGATTGCGGATCGACAGGAAATTTTGGCCGACAAGGTCTACTGCCGGCGAAGGGCATGGTAATTTCGTCATGGCATCTGGGATTATTCCGGGACCAGCCCGTGTAGGTGTTGCCGGCGGCTCCCCGGACGCGCCGGGGAGCATCACTCTGGAATCAGAGCCCGGACTTGAACTTGGTGTAGACCCGGGTGGCTGCGCGGCGGATGTCGGCGCCCAGCGGCTCCGGCGCGCTCATCTTCGCCTTGCCTTCGCCACTCAAAAAGATCGACTTGTTGCTTGCGATGTCTTTCTTGACATGCTTGAGCGATGCCAGGTTGGGGTTGGCGTAGAACACCCGGTTGGTCAGGCCGGCATGGACTTCGGGACGCAGTATGTAGTTAATGAACAAATGCGCATTGTTGGGATGGGGCGCGTCGGCCGGGATCGCCATGGTGTCGAAGAACAGCGTGCCTTTGCCCTTCGGCACCAGCGCGACGATGTTCTGGCCGGTTTTGTTCTCGATCGCGCGGCGGCGGGCGATGTTAATGTCGCCCGAATAACCAAGCGCGACGCAGACGGTGCCGTTGGCCAGGTCGTTGATGTAGCCGGACGAGCTGAACAGCGTCACGTAGGGACGGATGCTCTGCAGCACATCGCTAGCGACCTGGTAATCGGCCGCCACCTTCGAATAGGCCGGTTTGCCCGCGTACAGCAGCGCCAGCGGCAGTATCTCGGACGGCGAATCGGTGAACGAGACGCCGCACGACTTCAGCTTGGAGATGTACTTCGGATTGAACACGAGGTCCCACGAATTGTCCGGCATCGGCAAGTTGCCGAGCGCGGCCTTGACCTTGTCCACATTGATGCCGACGGTATTGAAACCCCACAGCCAGGTCACCAGATGTTTGTTGCCGGCGTCGATCTTGGCGATCTGCGCCTGCAGCGCGGGATCGAGATTGCCAAGGTTGCTCAGTTTGCTTTTGTCGAGCGGGCGCAGCAGATTGGTGTCGATCTGCATGCGCGCCCAGCTTGCCGACGGCACCACGATGTCGTAGCCCGACTTGCCCGCCACGAGTTTCGAATGCAGGATTTCATTGCTGTCAAAGTTGTCGTAACGGACTTTGATGCCGGTCTCTTTCTCGAAATTTTTGACCGTGTCTTCACCGATGTAATCGGACCAGTTGTAAATGTTGAGCACTTTTTCTTCTTGCGCCAGCGCCGGCGCGGCGGCGCCAGCGACCACGGCAAGCGCCGCGACCGCCTTGAGGCAAGCGCGCGTGAAATGATGCAATCTGAAAGTCGTGGGTAACTGTCGCATTAATGCCCCCTTCGGGTATCTGGATGAATGGTGAAAAACGCCGTCGCTATCGGTTTGCGGGTCGCCGGAAAACTAGCTCCAGCCGCGCCGTTGCAACTCTTGCAGTGTATCGTCAAGGCTGCGTCGTATCAGTGAAATCATGTCATTTATTTGTGTGTGGTTCATCACCAACGGTGGCGCGATAATCATGCGCTCGCCGACGGCGCGCATGATCACGCCGTTGGCGAACATAAAGCTGCGGCAGACCATGCCGACACCGAGTTCGGGGTCGAACAATTCGCAATCGTGCACAGCGTCCGCCTTGTTCTTGACCAGGTTAAGGCCGGCGACAAAACCGCAGCTGTCGGCATGCCCGACCAGTGGGTGGTCGCGCAGGCTGGCAAAACGCTCGGCCAAATATGCGCCGGACGCTCCTCCGACTTTTTCGACCAGTTGTTCCTGCTCGATGATGCGGATGTTCTCGAGCGCGGCGGCGCAGGCGACCGGATGGCCCGAGTATGTGAAACCGTGGTTGAAGTCGCCGCCCTTCTCGATGAGCACATTGGCGACGCGCTCGCCCACCATAACGCCGCCGAGCGGCACGTAGCCCGAAGTGACGCCCTTGGCGAAGGTGATCAGGTCGGGCCGCATGCCGAAGCGTTCGGACGCGAACCATTTGCCAAGCCGGCCGAAGCCGCAAATGACTTCGTCGGCGATCAGCAAAACGCCGTACATGTCGCAGATGCGCTGGATCTCGGGCCAGTAGGTGGCCGGCGGTATGATCACCCCGCCCGCGCCCTGCACCGGTTCGCCGATGAAGGCTGCCACCTTGTCGGGGCCCACCTCGAGTATCTTTTTCTCGAGCCAGCTGGCCGCCTCGAGCCCGAACGCGTCTTCGCTCATGCCGCGGCCGGACGCCACATAGTTGGGCTGGCCGATGTGCACGATGCCCGGGATCGGCAAGCCGCCCTGGGCGTGCATGCCCTCCATGCCGCTTAGCGAGGCGCCGGCCACGGTGCTGCCGTGGTAAGCGTTGTGGCGGCTGATGATGGTGTGCCGGTCCTTGTATCCCATCAGGTCCCAATAGCGGCGCACCATGCGCACGTTAGTGTCGTTGGCCTCCGAGCCGGAGCCTGTGAAGAACACGTGGTTGAATCCCGCGGGCGCGAGCGAGACCAGCTTGGTGGCCAGTTCGACCGCCGGGAGGTTGGTGGTGTTGAAGAAGCTGTTATAAAAAGGCAGCGTCTCCATCTGCTTGTAGACCGCCTCGGAGATGCTGGTGCGGCCGTACCCCACGTTCACGCACCATAGTCCCGACATGGCGTCGATGATCTGCTTGCCTTCGGAATCCCAGATGTGGACGCCGTCGCCGCGCACGATCACGCGCGCGCCGCGCTCGCCCAGGCTCTTGTGGTCCGTGAACGGGTGCAGGTAGTGCGCCGAGTCGCGTTGCTGGACGGCGCGCGTGTCGAAGGCGGCCGGCTGCGTCTTGGCCAGGGTGGCCGCGGCGCGCACGGCGGCGCTGGGAACGGTGGAAGTGGCGTACATGGTGGTTCCTTGTTTCTGGTTGGCGCTCAGGGTCTCACACGTGCAGCAGCAGGTGCTCGCGCTCCCACGGGCTGATGACGGTCATGAACTCCTGGTGCTCGAGGTCCTTGATGGCCGAATAGACGTCGATGAAGCGCTCTCCGAGCACCGAGCGCAGCTTGTCTTCGGCGCGCAGCCGCTGCAGCGCCT
>NZ_PXWF02000314.1 GCF_003011895.2 Massilia glaciei
AGCCGGCCCGCGCCGGCCCGGCGCCACGCCCGCGCGCCGCCAGCTGGCCGCCGCGCCCGGCCTGCGCACCGGCTGACCCCGGCCACGCCAGGCTTTCCGATTCCCCCTCCATCCCAGAATCCCATGCGCATAACAACCGCCATCCCCCTGCTGCTGCTGGCCATGGGCGCGTCCGCGGCCCAGGCCGAGGTCGTCATGATCGTCTCGGCGCGCGCAAGCCAGGCGCCGTCCGTCGAACGGGTCTGCCAGGTCTTCCTCGGCAAGCTCAAGAGCCCGCTCCCGATCAACCTGATGGACAAGAACCCGACCCGGGACGCGTTCTACAGCAATGCCTGCAAGAAGGATCCGGCCCAGGTGCGGGCGATCTGGGGCAAGCTCATTTTCACGGGCACCGGCACTCCGCCGCGCGAGGTCGAGAGCGGCGAGGCGATGCGCAAGGCGGTCGCGGACGACCCGGCCAGCGTCGGCTACCTCGACAGGGAAGACGTCGACGCGTCGGTCAAGATCATCGCCACCTTCAACTAAAAAACACGAGCGCCCAATGAAAAAACTCACCGTTGCCATCCTGCTGGCAAGCGCCGGCGCGGCCAGCGCCGCCGACGGCCTGACCGTGTCCGGCTTCGCCACCGTCGCCGGCGGCAAGGCCTTCGACGGCTACACCGGGGACTTTCTCGAATTCAAGTGCCCCTGCTTCATCGGCAACTACGAGCACGGCGCGACGTACGAGAAAGACCGCTTCAGCCTCGACCAGGAGTCGCTCGCGGGCCTGCAGCTCAAGTATCAATTCTCGCCAAAGTTGTCGGGCACGGTGCAGGTGGTCGCGCGCTCCTCCTAAAACTTCAAGCCCGACGTCGACTGGGCCTACCTGTCCTACCAGCTTACCCCCGATGTGACGGTGCAGGTCGGCCGGCGCCGGCTGCCGATCTACGCCTATTCGGACATCGTCTACGTCGGCTAGACGCTGCCGTGGGTGCGCGTGCCGCAGGACATCTACGGATGGGAGATCGGTGCATATAACGGCGCCAACGTGTCCTACAGCACCAGCGTGGGGAGCTGGGCGCTCACCGGCAACCTGTTCGCCGGCCAGGAGAAGAGCGAGGACAACATCGAGCTGCGCAAGATCTACTACGGGTTCCGGGTCGACGACGCGTTGAGGAAGATCGTGGGCGGCTACCTCGACGCCTCGAACGACATCTTCGGCGCGCGCCTGATGTACATGCAGAACACGATGGACCAGACCTACCATCCGCCGGGCGAGGATGTGTATGCGGAGCTGGGCGTGCGCCAGCGCATCATCGGCCTGTCGGCGAGCATGGACTACAAAAACTGGCTGGTGCGCGCCGAGGCCAACACCTTCATGCGCCCCGCGCTCGACTTCAAATCGTCGAGATGGACCGCGTCGGTCGGCTACCGCTGGGGCGAGTTCACGCCGCTGGTCGGCTATTCGGCCTACACCGAGCGGCTCACGCCCGGCTACACCGAGACCCAGATCGACAGCACCCGCTTCGCCGCCGTGCGCTGGGACTTCCGCAAGAACATGGACCTCAAGCTGCAGTTCGATTCGGTGATCGACCACAGCGCCTACAGTTTCACGCACAACGCGAAGATGCTGAGCGTGTCGCTCGATGTCATCTTCTAAGTTGCGAATTTAAATAGGGACAGAGTCGAGCCCGCTTTTTGACGGCCTTGGATTAAATGGGGACAGAGTCAGGGGTTTTCGGTAGAATCCATGGTTCCACCGACCATCCCGACCCGCCATGGCCCGCCTGCCCCGACTCGTCCTGCCGAACCAGCCCCACCACGTGATCCAGCGCGGCAACGACCGTCAGCTGATTTTCCGCGACGACGAGGACCACCAGCGCTTTCTGGCCTGGCTCAGGGAGAGCGCCAAGGAGTTCAAGGTCGCGATCCACGCCTACGTGCTGATGGGCAACCACCTGCATTTGCTGGCCTCGCCATCGGACCAGAACGGGCTGGCCCAGATGATGCAACGCGTCGGGCGCTACTACGTTCCGTGGTTCAACCACAAGCACGGCCGGGTGGGCAGCCTGTTCCAGGGGCGCTTCAAGACCTCGCTGGTCGACGCCGAGCGCTATTTTCTGGTCTGCAGCCGCTACATCGAACTCAACCCGGTGCGCGCGCGGCTGGTGGCGGATCCGCGCGACTATCCCTGGTCGAGCTACCGGCACCACGCGGGGATGCAGCCCGATCCGCTGGTGACCGACCACGCCTTGTTCTGGGCGCTGGGCAACACGCCGTTCCAGCGCGAGGCGGCCTACACCGAACTGGCCGGGCGCGCGCTCGGCGCCGGGGAGCTGGCGCGCATCAACCAGGCCGTGCTCAAGGGTTGGCCGCTCGGATCCGACGCCTTCAAGCAGGATTTGCAACAAAAAATGAAGCGCCAGGTGCTTCCCGCGAAACGCGGCAGGCCCGCGAAAACACCCCCGACACCACCCGAAGACGCCCGCTAGGGCGTTTTTCCCGCCCCTCCCAGCCCTACCTCCTTCCCGTATTTTCATATTGGCAATGCGGCTTGCGTTGCCGTGATTGACTCTGTCCCCATTTAATTTTGCGGCTGATTAAATTGCATTTAATTCGACTCTGACCCTAATTGTTTTGGTTGTGGTTTCTGCTGCGTTGCACTATTCTCGTGATTCGACCTCAAAAAAGCTGTGGAGAACTCATGATTGCCCAAGGTTTGTACGACCCATCCAATGAACACGATGCCTGCGGCGTCGGCTTCATCGCCCACATCAAGGGCAACAAGAGCCACTCGATCATCGAACAGGGTCTCCTGATCCTCAAGAACCTCGACCACCGCGGCGCCGTCGGCGCCGACAAGCTCATGGGCGACGGCGCCGGCATCCTGATCCAGGTGCCCGACCAGTTCTTCCGCGACGAGATGACGAAACAGGGCGTCGAACTGCCGCCGCCGGGCGAATATGGGGTCGGCATGGTGTTCCTGCCCAAGGAGCACGCCTCGCGCATCGCCTGCGAGCAGGAGATCGAGCGCGCCGTGCGCATCGAGGGCCAGGTCGTGCTCGGCTGGCGCAACGTGCCGATCGACTGCGACATGCCGATGTCGCCCACCGTGCGCGACAAGGAGCCCGTGATCCGCCAGATCTTCATCGGCCGCGGTCCCGACATCATGGTCACCGACGCGCTCGAGCGCAAACTGTATGTGATCCGTAAGTCGTCGGGCCACGCGATCCAGGCCCTCAAACTGCTTCACGGCAAGGAATTTTTCGTGCCGTCGATGTCGGCGCGCACCATCGTCTACAAGGGCCTGCTGCTGGCCGACCAGGTCGGCGTGTATTACAAGGACCTGCAGGACGCGCGCTGCGTCTCGGCGCTGGCGCTGGTGCACCAGCGTTTCTCGACCAACACCTTCCCCGAGTGGCCGCTGGCCCACCCGTACCGCCTGATCGCCCACAACGGCGAGATCAACACCGTCAAGGGCAACTTCAACTGGATGCGCGCGCGCGAGGGCGTGATGAAGTCGGCCGTGCTCGGCGACGACCTGCAGAAATTGTTTCCGCTCATCTACGAGGGCCAGTCCGACACGGCCTGCTTCGACAACGCGCTCGAGCTGCTGCTCATGGCCGGCTATCCGATCGCCCAGGCCATGATGATGATGATCCCCGAGGCGTGGGAGAACCACACCACGATGGACGACAACCGGCGCGCCTTCTACGAATACCACGCGGCCATGATGGAGCCGTGGGACGGCCCGGCCGCGATGGCCTTCACCGACGGGCGCCACATCGGCGGCACGCTCGACCGCAACGGCCTGCGCCCGGCGCGCTACATCGTCACCGACGACGACCTCGTGGTCATGGCCTCGGAGTCGGGCGTGCTGCCGATCCCCGAGTCCAAGATCATCCAGAAGTGGCGTTTGCAGCCGGGCAAGATGTTCCTAATCGACCTCGAGGCCGGCCGCATCATCGACGACAAGGAGCTCAAGGACACCTATTCGAACGCCAAGCCGTACAAGGCGTGGATCAACTCGGTGCGCATCAAACTGAACGAAATCAAGCTCTCGGAGAGCCAGCTCGCCTACAACCGCGCCAAGGACGGCGCGGCCCAGGGCGAGAAGAAGATGGCCTCGGTGCTCGACCGCCAGCAGGCGTTCGGCTACACCCAGGAGGACCTCAAGTTCCTGATGGCGCCGATGGCCCTGCTCGGCGAGGAGGCGACCGGCTCGATGGGCAACGATTCGCCGCTGGCCGTCATGTCGAACAAGCTCAAGCCGCTCTACAATTACTTCAAGCAATTGTTCGCCCAGGTCACCAACCCGCCGATCGACCCGATCCGCGAGGCGATGGTCATGTCGCTCGTGTCCTTCATCGGCCCCAAGCCGAACCTGCTCGACACCAACAACGTCAACCCGCCGATGCGGCTCGAGGTCTCGCAGCCGATCCTCGGCTTCGACGACATGGCGCGCGTGCGCAACATCAGCGCGCACACCGGCGGCAAGTTCAAGGCCTACGAGCTCAACATCTGCTACCCGGTCGCCTGGGGCAAGGAGGGCATCGAGGCCTCGCTCGCCTCGCTGTGCGCCGAGGCGGTCGACGCCGTCAAGTCGGGCCACAACATCCTGATCGTGTCGGACCGCAACCTGTCGATCGACCAGGTCGCCATCCCGGCCCTGCTGGCAACGTCCGCCGTGCACCAGCACCTGGTTGGGCGCGGCCTGCGCGCCTCGACCGGCCTCGTCGTCGAGACCGGCTCGGCGCGCGAGACCCACCATTTCGCGCTGCTGGCCGGCTACGGCGCCGAGGCGGTCCATCCCTACCTGGCGATGGAGACCCTGATCGAATTGGCCCAGGGTATGACGGGCGACCTGTCGGGCGAGACCGCGATCTACAACTACACCAAGGCGGTCGGCAAGGGCCTCATGAAGGTCATGTCCAAGATGGGCATCTCGACCTACATGTCGTATTGCGGCGCCCAGATCTTCGAGGTCATCGGCCTGAACAAGTCGCTGGTCGACAAGTATTTCCGCGGCACGGCCTCGAACGTCGAGGGCATCGGCGTGTTCGAGGTCGCCGAGGAGGCGCTGCGCCTGCACACCCTCGCCTTCGGCGCCGACCCGGTGCTGGCCGACGCGCTCGACAGCGGCGGCGAGTACGCCTTCCGGGTGCGCGGCGAGGACCACATGTGGACCCCGGACGCGATCGCCAAGCTGCAGCATTCGACCCGCAGCAACAATTTCTCGAGCTACAAGGAATACGCGCAGATCATCAACGACCAGAGCCGCCGCCACCTGACGCTGCGCGGCCTGTTCGAATTCAAGCTCGACCCGGCCAAGGCGATCCCGCTCGACGAGGTCGAGCCGGCCAAGGAGATCGTCAAGCGCTTCGCCACCGGCGCCATGTCGCTCGGCTCGATCAGCACCGAGGCCCACGCCACGCTGGCGATCGCCATGAACCGGATCGGCGGCAAGTCCAACACCGGCGAGGGCGGCGAGGATCCGGCGCGCTACCAGCAGGAGCTCAAGGGCATCCCGATCGTGCAGGGCCAGACCATGGCCTCGGTCATCGGCGCCTCGCGCGTGGCGGTCGACATCCCGCTGCAGGCGGGCGACTCGCTGCGCTCGCGCATCAAGCAGGTCGCCTCGGGCCGCTTCGGCGTCACCGCCGAGTACCTCAACTCGGCCGACCAGATCCAGATCAAGATGGCGCAGGGCGCCAAGCCGGGCGAGGGCGGGCAGCTGCCGGGCCACAAGGTGTCGGAATACATCGCCAGCCTGCGCTTCTCGGTGCCGGGCGTGGGGTTGATCTCGCCGCCGCCGCACCACGACATCTATTCGATCGAGGACCTCGCGCAACTGATCCACGACCTTAAAAACGCCAATCCGCGCGCCTCGATCTCGGTCAAGCTGGTCTCGGAGGTCGGCATCGGCACCGTCGCCGCGGGCGTGACCAAGGCCAAGGCCGACCATCTGGTGGTCGCCGGGCACGACGGCGGCACGGGCGCCTCGCCCCTGTCGTCGGTCAAGCACGCCGGCACCCCGTGGGAGCTGGGCCTGGCCGAAACCCAGCAGACGCTGGTGCTCAACGGCTTGCGCAGCCGGATCCGGGTCCAGGCCGACGGCCAGATGAAGACCGGGCGCGACGTCGTCATCGCCGCCATGCTCGGCGCCGACGAGATCGGTTTCGCGACCGCGCCGCTGGTGGTCGAGGGTTGCATCATGATGCGCAAGTGCCACCTCAACACCTGCCCGGTGGGCGTGGCAACGCAGGACCCCATTTTGCGCGCCAAGTTCTCGGGCAAGCCCGAGTACGTCGTCAACTATTTCTTCTTCGTCGCCGAAGAGGCGCGCCAGCTCATGGCGCAGCTCGGCATACGCAGCTACGACGAGCTGATCGGCCGCGCCGACCTGCTCGACAAGTCGAAGGCGATCTCGCACTGGAAGGCCAGCGGCCTCGATTTTTCGAACATCTTCTACCAGCCGCAGGTCGCCCCGGGCACCCGCGTCCACCATTGCGAGGAGCAGGAGCACGGCCTCGAGATGGCGCTCGACCACAAGCTGATCGCGCAGGCCAAGGCGGCGCTCGAAAAGGGCGAGCGCGTCTCGTTCATCTCGCCCGTGCGCAACCGCAACCGCACCGTCGGCACCATGCTCTCGGGCGAGGTCGCCAAGCGCTACGGCCACGCCGGCCTGCCCGACGACACCATCCACATCCAGCTGCAGGGCACGGCGGGCCAGTCGGCCGCCGCCTTCCTGGCCGCCGGCATCACGCTCGACCTGGTCGGCGAGGGCAACGACTATGTCGGCAAGGGCCTGTCGGGCGGGCGCATCATCGTGCGGCCCAACACCGAGTTCCGCGGCTGGGCGGTCGACAACATCATCGTCGGCAACACCGTGCTGTACGGCGCGATCTCGGGCGAGGCCTTCTTCAACGGCGTCGCCGGCGAACGCTTCGCGGTGCGCAATTCGGGCGCGACGGCGATCGTCGAGGGTTGCGGCGACCACGGTTGCGAGTACATGACCGGCGGCACCGTCGTGGTGCTGGGCGCGACCGGGCGCAACTTCGCGGCCGGCATGTCGGGCGGCGTGGCCTATGTCTACGATCCGCTGGGCGACTTCGAGTCGCGCTGCAACATGACGATGGTCAACCTCGAGCGCGTGGTCAGCAGCAAGGAGCAGCTTGACCGCTGCAACTGGCACAGCCAGGCGCGCGGCTGCGAGCCCGAGTGCGACGAGGTGATCCTCAAGCGCCTGATCGAACGCCACTTCAAGCACACCGGCAGCACGCGCGCGCGCAACCTGCTCGACGACTGGGCCGCCGGACGCGCCAAGTTCGTCAAGGTGTTCCCGACCGAATACAAGCGCGCGCTCGAGGAGCTGCACAACAGCAGCATGGAAGAAGCCGCCGAGCAGATCGCCGCTTGAAGCGCGTTACACGTCCAGGCAATCGCGCCAGCCACGCCGTCCCGCTTCCGCGGGGACGCCGTGGCGGGGTGTGGGTAAAAAATAATTAAAGGAAATATCGTGGGTAAAATCACCGGCTTCATGGAATTCAAGCGCCAGGACGAGGCGTATCTGGCACCCGAGGCGCGCCTGAAGAACTACAAGGAATTCGTGCTGCACCTGTCCGACGCGCAGGCCAAGGTGCAGGGCGCGCGCTGCATGGATTGCGGCATTCCGTTTTGTAACACAGGCTGCCCCGTCAACAACATCATCCCCGACTGGAACGACCTGGTCTACCACGGGCATTACCGCGCCGCGCTCGACAACCTGCACTCGACCAACAACTTCCCCGAGTTCACGGGCCGCGTGTGTCCGGCGCCGTGCGAGTCGGCGTGCACCCTGGGCATCAACGACGATCCGGTCGGCATCAAGTCGATCGAGCACAAGATCATCGACACGGGCTGGGAGCACGGCTGGGTGGTGCCGCAGCCGCCGGCCTCGCTCACGGGCAAGAAGGTCGCGGTGGTCGGTTCCGGCCCGGCCGGCCTGGCCGCCGCCCAGCAACTGGCGCGCGTCGGCCACGCCGTCACGGTGTTCGAAAAGAGCGACCGCCTGGGCGGCCTGCTGCGCTACGGCATCCCCGATTTCAAGATGGAAAAATCGCACATCGACCTGCGCATCAAGCAGATGGAGGCCGAGGGCGTGGTCTTCCGCACCAGCGTGTTGGTGGGCAAGGACTTCCCGGCCAGCGTCAACAACTGGGCCAAGGAGACCATCTTCCCCGAGGACCTCGAGAAGGAATTCGACGCCGTCATCATCGCCGGCGGCGCCGAGCAGCCGCGCGACCTGCCGGTGCCCGGGCGCGAGCTCAAGGGCGTGCATTTCGCGATGGACTTTTTGCCGCTGCAAAACAAGGTCAACGCAGGCGACAAGGTCAAGGACCAGATCAAGGCGGGCGGCAAGCACGTGATCGTGATCGGCGGCGGCGACACCGGCTCCGACTGCGTCGGCACCTCGAACCGGCACGGCGCGGCCTCGGTCGCCCAGTTCGAACTGATGCCGCAGCCGCCCGAGCGGGAGGACAAGATGCTGGTCTGGCCGTACTGGCCGACCAAGCTGCGCACCTCGTCCTCGCACGAGGAGGGCTGCGAGCGCGACTGGGCGGTCGCGACCAAGCGCTTCGAGGGCAAGGGCGGCAAGGTCGACAAGCTGGTCGCCTGCCGCGTTGAGTGGAAGGACGGCAAGATGGTCGAGGTGGCCGGCTCCGAATTCGAGATGAAGGCCGACCTGGTGCTGCTGGCGATGGGCTTCGTGTCGCCGGTGCCGCAGGTGCTCGACGCCTTCGGGGTCGAGAAGGATGGCCGCGGCAACGCCCGCGCCAGCACCGACGGCGAGGGCTGCTACGCGACCTCGGTGCCGAAGGTGTTCGCCGCCGGCGACATGCGGCGCGGCCAGTCGCTCGTGGTCTGGGCCATCCGCGAGGGGCGCCAGTGCGCGCGCGCGGTCGACGAATTCCTGATGGGATCGTCGGTGCTGCCGCGCTGAATCCGGGCCGAAATGTAAATATCGAAAGATATTGAACGATGGGTTCGCGGCGGCCCCCGCCGCGGCCCTTGCTGCACCCGCAGCAAAGTTGCCAATCAGAAATGATTCACTGGGCAATCTTTCGACTTTTCCTTCAAAAACAAGCACTTAGGCTTCGAAATAGCTGACCCGTGGGTTAGTAGTGTTGTATTCCCGCGTCGCCGCGCCGTCCGCAATCGGGCGCCCGCGAGCGGGGATTGCCCATTCTGCATTACAATACGGCATTCCCAAAAATGAGTACCACCTTGCCAAATCTTGTCGAAATCCGCGATCTGCACTTTTCCTACGGAGACCGTTCGATCCTGTCGAACCTGCGCATGGACTTCCCGCGCGGTAAAGTCATCGCCGTCATGGGCGGCTCGGGTTGCGGCAAGACGACGGTGCTGCGCCTGATCGGCGGCCAGATCCGCCCGCAACAAGGCCAGGTCAGCGTCGCCGGCGAGGTCGTCCACGCGCTCGACACCGACAACCTGTACCGCCTGCGCCGCAAGATGGGCATGCTGTTCCAGTTCGGCGCCCTGTTCACCGACCTGTCCGTGTTCGAGAACGTCGCCTTCCCGCTGCGCGAGCACACCGACCTGTCCGAAGAGTTGATCCACGACTTGGTGCTCATGAAGCTGCACGCGGTGGGCCTGCGCAACGCGGCCATGCTCAAGCCGGCCGAGATATCGGGCGGCATGGCGCGCCGGGTCGCGGTCGCGCGCGCCGTCGCGCTCGACCCGGAACTGATCATGTACGACGAGCCGTTCGCCGGCCTCGACCCGATCTCGATGGGCGTCACCGCCAACCTGATCCGCAAGCTCAACGACGCGCTCGGCTCGACCTCGATCCTGGTCTCGCACGACGTACACGAGTGCTTCGCGATCGCCGACCACGTGTACTTCATGTCGGCTGGCAAAATCGTGGCCGAGGGCACGCCGGCCGAGCTGCGCGTCTCGGCCGACCCCTACGTCAGGCAGTTCGTCAACGCCGAGGCCGACGGCCCGGTGCCGTTCCATTATCCGGGCAGGTCGCTCGCCGACGACCTCGGCCTGGGGGCGAGCGCATGATGGTGCTCAACATCCCCGCCGCGGTCGGGCAATGGGTGCGCGAGTCGCTCGCCAGCCTCGGCTACGCCACGCGCTCGTTCCTCAACCTGCTGCGCCTGTCGCCGGGCGCGATGCGCCGGCCCGGCCTCATCGCCGAGCAGATCCATTTCCTCGGCAATTATTCGCTCGTCATCATCGCCGTCTCCGGCCTGTTCGTCGGCATGGTGCTCGGCCTGCAGGGTTACTACACGCTGAGCCTGTACGGCGCCGAGATGAAACTCGGCCAGGTCGTCACGCTGTCGCTGGTGCGCGAGCTCGGCCCGGTGGTCACGGCCCTGCTGTTCGCCGGCCGCGCGGGCACCTCGCTGACCGCGCAGATTGGGCTGATGAAGGCGACCGAGCAATTGTCCGCCATCGAGATGATGGCCATCAACCCCGTCCAGCGCGTGCTCGCGCCCCGCTTCTGGGCCGGCGTGATCGCCATGCCGGTGCTCGCCGCCGTGTTCAGCGCCGTCGGCGTGCTCGGCGGTTATCTGGTCGGGGTGCAGCTGATCGGGGTCGACGAGGGCGCGTTCTGGTCGCAGATGCAGGCCGGCGTCGACGTGCGCGAGGACGTCGTCAACGGCGTCATCAAGAGTTTCGTGTTCGGCATCGCGGTCACCTTCACGGCGCTGTTCCAGGGTTACGAGGCGAAGCCGACCCCGGAGGACGTCTCGCGCGCGACCACGCGCACCGTCGTGATAGCGTCGCTGTTGGTGTGGGGGCTCGATTTCGTGCTCACCGCCCTGATGTTCAATAAATAAGCGCTGTCCAACATACAAGCGTCGTTCAACAGATAAGCAACGGGCCGCCCCCTCGGCGGTCCAAAACAAGGGTTAGGAAACAATCATGCATCGTAAAACCGTAGACGTCTGGGTCGGCCTGTTTGTGCTGCTCGGCCTGGCCGCCCTCCTGTTCCTGGCCCTGCAGGCCGGCAACATGAGCTCCCTGTCGTTCGGCAAGACCTACGCCATCTCGGGCAAGTTCGACAACATCGGCGGCCTCAAGCCGCAGGCGCCCGTCAAGAGCGCCGGCGTGGTCGTCGGCCGGGTCGGCGCGATCGGCTTCGACAGCACCACCTTCCAGGCCGTCGTCACCCTCGACATCGAGGAGGGCTACAAGTTCCCGAAAGACAGCTCGCTCAAAATCCTGACCGCCGGCCTGCTCGGCGAGCAGTACATCGGCATCGAACCCGGCGGCGACATGGCCAACCTGGCCGCCGGCGACAAAATCATGCGCACCCAATCGGCCACCGTGCTCGAGGACCTGATCAACCAGTTCATCTACAGCAAGGCCGCCGAAGGAAAGGAAACACCAAAATGAACCAGATGAACCAGATGAACAAGATGAACAAGATGAACAAGATGAACAAAACCCGCTCCCCCTGGCGCGCGCTGGCCCTGGTCCTCGGCGCCAGCCTGGCGCTCGGTGGCTGCGCCACCTCGTCCAATCCCAAGGACCCCCTCGAGAAATTCAACCGCTCGATGTTCACCTTCAACGACGGCGTCGACCGGGTCGTCCTCAAGCCGGCCGCGACCGCCTACAAGGAAGTGCTCCCGGGCTTCATGCAAACGGGCGTGTCCAACTTCTTCGGCAACCTGTCCGACGTCTGGACCGGCGCCAACAACCTGATGCAGGGCAAGGGCGCGGCCGGCATGTCCGACCTGACCCGCGTCGCGCTCAACAGCACCTTCGGCCTCGGCGGCCTGCTCGACATCGCCTCCGAAGCGGGTTTGCAAAAGCACAACGAAGATTTCGGCCAGACCCTCGGTTACTGGGGTGTGCCTTCGGGACCGTACGTGATGCTGCCGATCTTCGGGCCGTCGACCGTGCGCGACACGGCCGTGATGCGGATCGACGTGATGGCCGACCCGTGGGCCTACGTCTACCCGGTCAACGTGCGCAACGTCGGCACCGCCGTGCGCGCGGTCGAGCAGCGCGCCGCCGTGCTCGACGCGTCCAATCTGATGGAGGAGGCCGCCCTCGACCGCTACCAATTCATCCGTGACGGCTATCTGCAGCGCCGTCAAAGCAAGATATTCGACGGTGAGGGCTCGCGCAAGGAATTGCGCGCCCAGGACAAGCTCGAGGCGGCCGCCGACAAGGCCGCGGACGCCGCGCCGGCCGTGGCCAAGGCGGTCGACAAGGACCTGCCGTCCGACGCGGCCGCCATCCGCGCGGCCTATGCCGACGACCCGGAGCCGGCCGCCGCCGCACCTGCCGCGCCCGCTGTTTCGGCGCCCGTGTCATCCGAAACACCGGTCAAGTAGTTAACGTAGTACCGCCTCCGCCGTAGAGCGGTGCGGAACTGCCAGAAACACAACCTTTTCAGCAAAGAGATTATGAAACTAATTAAACAACTCATCCTTGCCAGCGCCACCCTGGCACTCGCCGCCAGCGCCAACGCCAGCGCCAACGGCGCCGCCGCGCCGGCCGCGCGCGCCTCCGCCAGCGCCGAGGCGCCCGACGCCCTCGTCAAGCGCATCAGCCTCGACGTCATCGAGTCCGCCAAGGCCGACAAGCAAATCCAGGCCGGCGATCAAAAGCGCGTCATGGACCTGGTCGAGACCAAGATCCTGCCGTACGTCGATTTCAACCGCATGACGCAGCTCGCGGCCGGGCGCCACTGGCGCAGCGCCACCCCCGAGCAAAAAAAGGCGCTGGCGCGCGAGTTCCGCACCCTGCTGATCTTTACCTACTCGGGCGCGCTGTCCCAGATCAAAAACCAGAGCGTCGAGTTCCGCCCCATGAACGCCCAGCCAGGCGACCAGGAGGTCGAGGTGCGTTCGCAGGTGGTGCAGCCGCGCGGCGAGCCGATCATGCTCAACTACCGCCTCGCCAAAACCCCGGCCGGCTGGAAGATCTTCGACATCAACGTGCTCGGCGCGTGGCTGGTCGAGACCTACAAGGGCAACTTCAACGCCGGCATCAGCAAGGGCGGCTTCGACGGCTTGATCAAGTCGATGGCCGAGCGCAACGCCGCGCTGGCCGCCAAGTCGGGCAAGTAAGCACATGGCCGACACCAGCACGCTGCAGCCGATCGAGACCCTGACGGTCCAGACCGCCCGTGCGGCGATGGAGCGGGGCCTGGCCGCCATCAAGGCCGGCCAGACCGTGTTCGACCTCGGCAGCGTGAAACAGGCCGATTCCTCGGCCGTGGCGGTGCTGCTGGCATGGCAGCGGGCCGCCCGCAAGGGCGGCTCGGCGCTGTCGTTCGTCAACCTTCCCGCCGGGCTGACCAGCCTGGCCGCGCTCTACGGCGTCGACGCATTCCTCGTGGCCACGCCCGCAAACCTGCGGCACCATTGATCCCGTCCTGATCCGGCAAGCCTGGCGGGGCCCGCGCGGCCCCCTTCGCCGCCATCCCCCAGCGTGGAATGTATTTCCTACGCGACTCTGCCAACGCGGATTTCCCCTATAATTGAACGTTTCCCCGCATGGGGACGCACGCTTTGCCGCCGTTGGAAAGCCAATGCTGTATAGACAATATTCATTACGGTTCACGCATGCCAGCAATTGAAATCCAACACGTCGAGAAAAGCTACAAGGCGCTCAAGGCCCTGGACGGCGTTTCGCTGCGCATCGGGCAGGGCGAGTTCTTCGGCCTGCTCGGCCCCAACGGGGCCGGCAAGACCACGCTGATCTCGATCATCGCCGGCCTGATCCGCGCGGATGCGGGCAGCGTGAAAATCCACGGCCACGACGTCATCGCCGACTTCCGCGCGGCGCGCCAAAAGCTCGGCGTGGTGCCGCAGGAACTCGTGTTCGACCCCTTCTTCACGGTGCGCGAAACGCTGCGCCTGCAGTCGGGCTATTTCGGCCTCAAGAACAACGACAAGTGGATCGACGAGGTCATGCACAACCTCGACCTGAGCAACAAGGCCGACGTCAACATGCGCGCGCTGTCGGGCGGCATGAAGCGGCGCGTGCTCGTGGCCCAGGCGCTGGTGCACAAGCCGCCCGTGATCGTGCTCGACGAGCCGACCGCCGGGGTCGACGTCGAACTGCGCCAGACCCTGTGGAAGTTCATCGCGCGCCTGAACCGCGAAGGCCACACCGTGGTGCTCACCACCCACTACCTCGAGGAGGCGCAGGCCATGTGCCAGCGCGTGGCCATGCTCAAGGGCGGCCGCGTGGTCGCGCTCGACACCATGTCGGCGCTGATCCGGCGCATCTCGGGCTCGCAGCTCATCGTGCACCTGGCCAGCGGCAGCCTGCCCGACGAACTGCGCCACCTGATCGCGCACGACGAGCCGCCGGAGGAGCCGCGCGGCGACGGCGCGCCCGCGCCCGGCCTCAAATACAGCCTGCGCGTGAACGACTACAGCGAGGTCGAGGGCATCCTCGCGCGCCTGCGCCTGTCGGGCGCCGTGATCGACGAGATGCAATTGCAGCAGGCCGACCTCGAGGACATCTTTTTGCAGATCATGGACGGGGACGCGGCATGAGCATGTTCTCGGTGGGCTTCCAAACCCTGTTCTACAAGGAAACGCTGCGCTTTTACAAGGTCGCCACCCAGACCGTGGCCGCGCCGGTGCTCACGGCGATGCTGTACCTGCTCATCTTCGGGCACGTGCTCAAGGGAACGGTGCCGCGCTATCCGGGGGTGAGCTACATCGCCTTCCTGATCCCGGGACTGGTCATGATGAGCGTGCTGCAGAACGCCTTCGCCAACGCGTCGTCCTCGCTGATCCAGTCCAAGATCACCGGCAACCTCGTGTTCATCCTGCTGCCGCCGCTGTCGCACTGGGAGATCCTGTCGGCCTACGTGCTGGCCTCGGTGTTGCGCGCGCTGGTCGTCGGCGGCTGCGTGTTCGGCATCACGGTCTGGTTCGCCGACCTCGCCTTCGTGGCGCCGCTGTGGATCTTCGCGTTCGCGCTGCTGGGCGCGGCGATCCTCGGCACGCTGGGCGTGATCTGCGGCGTGTGGGCCGAGAAATTCGACCAGCTCGCCGCGTTCCAGAATTTTTTGATCATGCCGGCCACCTTCCTGTCGGGCGTGTTTTATTCGATACACTCGCTGCCGCCCGTGTGGCAAACCGTATCACATTTCAATCCGTTCTTTTACATGATCGACGGCTTCCGGCACGGCTTCTTCGGCACCTCCGACGTCTCGCCGTGGACCAGCCTGGCCGTCGTCTCGGCCTTCTTCGCGCTGCTCGCGGCGACGGCCATCAACCTGCTCAGCCGCGGCTACAAGCTGCGCCACTAAACCACACCATCAAACGACACCATCGGGGAACACCATGGCCACCACACCAGAACTGATTCACAGCTATATCACCGCCGGACTCGAATGCACCCACCTCGAGGTGGACGGCGACGGCCAGCATTTCAACGCCCTGATCGTCTCGCCCGCGTTCGCGGGCAAGCGCCCGATCCAGCGCCACCAGCTGGTGTACGCGGCCCTCGGCGACCGCATGCGCGAGGAGATCCACGCGCTGTCGATGAAGACCCTCACCCCCGAAGAATACCAAGGCTAATCCCAAGGCCAACAAAGACAAGACAAGAAAAGAAAAGGAAACGACATGGACAAGCTTCAGATCGTCGGCGGCAAACGCCTCAAAGGAAAAATCGCCATCTCCGGCGCCAAAAACGCGGCGCTGCCGATCCTGTGCGCGGGCCTGCTGACGGCCGGCGACCTCGAGCTGACCAACGTGCCCGGCCTGCACGACGTCAAGACCATGCTGACCCTGCTCGGGCAGACCGGTCTCAAGGTGAGCCGCGACGGCGAGCGCGTCACCCTCAACGGCGGCGCCATCGACAAGCTCGAGGCCCCCTACGAGATGGTCAAGACCATGCGCGCCTCGATCCTCGTGCTCGGCCCGCTGCTGGCGCGCTTCGGCGAGGCCAAGGTCTCGCTGCCGGGCGGCTGCGCGATCGGTTCGCGCCCGGTCGACCAGCACATCAAGGGCCTGCAGGCGCTCGGCGCCGAGATCACGATCGAGGGCGGCTACATCTACGCCAAGTGCAAAAAACTGCGCGGCACCCGCATCGTGACCGACATGATCACCGTCACCGGCACCGAGAACCTGCTGATGGCGGCCACCCTGGCCGAGGGCGAGACCGTGCTCGAGAACGCCGCGCGCGAACCCGAGGTGACCGACCTGGCCAACCTGCTCGTGGCCATGGGCGCCAAGATCGAGGGCATCGGCACCGACCGCCTGACGATCCAGGGCGTGCCCGAGCTGCACGGCGCCAGCCACGCGGTCATCGCCGACCGCATCGAGACCGCCACCTTCCTGTGCGCGGTGGCGGCCACCGGCGGCGACATTTTGCTCACCAACACCCGCTGCGACATCCTCGACGTGGCGCTCGACAAGCTGCGCGAGGTCGGCCTGATCATGACCGCCGCAGGTGATTCGATCCGCGCGCAGATGGGCGGGCGTCCCAAGCCGGTGAGCTTCCGCACCACCGAATACCCGGGTTTCCCGACCGACATGCAGGCCCAGTTCATGGCCGTCAACACGATCGCCGGCGGCACCAGCCGCGTCACCGAGACCATTTTCGAGAACCGCTTCATGCACGTGCAGGAGATGAACCGGCTCGGCGCCTCGATACAGATCGAGGGCAACACCGCCTTCATCCGCGGCGTCGACAAGCTCGTCGGCGCGCCCGTGATGGCGACCGACCTGCGCGCCTCGGCCTCGCTGGTGATCGCGGCCATGGCGGCCCAGGGCCAGACCGTCATCGAGCGCATCTACCACCTCGACCGCGGCTACGACCGCATGGAAGTCAAACTCTCGGCGGTGGGCGCCGACATCGTCCGCATCAAATAAAGCGATAAGAACAAAAACATGAGTGCATTTAGCCGACCGGACAATTCCCAGCTCATTCTCGCGCTGTCGAAGGGCCGCATCTTCGAGGACACCCTGCCGCTGCTCGAGGCCGCGGGCATCAGCGTCACCGAAAACCCCGAGACCTCGCGCAAGCTGATCCTGGCCACCAACGACCCGGACGTGCGCGTGATCATCGTGCGCGCCTCCGACGTGCCGACCTACGTCCAGCACGGGGCGGCCGACTTCGGCGTGGCCGGCAAGGACGTGCTGCTCGAGCACGGCGGCGAGGGCCTGTACCAGCCGATCGACCTCAACATCGCGCGCTGCCGCATGTCGGTCGCGGTCAAGGCCGGCTTCGACTACGAGAACGCGGTGCGCCACGGCGCCCGCCTGCGCGTGGCCACCAAGTTCGTCCAGACCGCGCGCGAGCACTTCGCCGCCAAGGGCGTGCACGTCGACTTGATCAAGCTGTACGGCTCGATGGAGCTCGCGCCCCTGGTCGGCCTGTCCGACGCCATCGTCGACCTGGTCTCGACCGGCAGCACGCTGCGCGCCAACAACCTGGTCGAGGTCGAGCAGATCATGGAGATCTCCTCGCGCCTGGTGGTCAACCAGGCCGCGCTCAAGCTCAAGCGCGCGCGCCTGCAACCGATCCTCGAGGCCTTCGAACGCGCCTCGGCCCCGCAAAGTTAACTTGGAAAAGAACCACGCCATGCCGCTCCAGATCGCCAAACTCGACTCCGCCCAGCCCGACTTCAAGCGGCGCCTGTCCGCCCTGCTCGCCTTCGAGGCGACCACCGACGAATCGATCGACAGCGCGGTGGCGGCCATTTTGCACGACGTCAAAGCGCGCGGCGACGCCGCCGTGCTCGAGTACACCAACCGCTTCGACCGCATTCCAGGCGGCGCCGCCGGCATGGCCGCGTTCGACGTGCCCCAAAGCGAACTCGACGCCGCGCTGGCCGGCCTGCCCGCGGCCCAGCGCGGCGCGCTCGAGACGGCGGCGGCGCGCGTGCGCGTGTTCCACCAGCGCCAAAAGGAGGAGCTGCGCGACTTCAGCTTCACCGAGGCCGACGGCACCGTGCTGGGCCAGCGCGTCACGCCGCTCGACCGGGTCGGCATCTACGTCCCCGGCGGCAAGGCCACCTATCCCTCGTCGGTGCTGATGAACGCGATCCCGGCCCAGGTGGCCGGGGTGAAAGAGATCATCATGGTCGTGCCCACGCCCGACGGCGTGAAGAACCAGATGGTGCTCGCCGCCGCCGCCATCGCCGGGGTCACGCGCGTGATCACCATCGGCGGCGCGCAGGCGGTCGGCGCGCTGGCCTACGGCACCGAGACCATCGCCGCGGTCGACAAGATCGTCGGGCCCGGCAACGCCTACGTGGCCGCGGCCAAGCGGCGCGTGTTCGGCACCGTCGGCATCGACATGATCGCAGGGCCGTCCGAGATTTTGATCCTGTGCGACGGCAGCACCGATCCCGACTGGGTCGCGATGGACCTGTTCTCGCAGGCCGAGCACGACGAGCTGGCGCAGTCGATCCTGCTGTGCCCGGACGCCGCGTACATCGCGCGCGTCGAGGAGTCGCTCAACCGCCTGCTGCCGGGCATGACGCGGCGCGACATCATCCGCGTCTCGCTGGGCGGGCGCGGCGCGCTGGTCAAGGTGCGCGACATGCTTGAGGCGTGCGAGATCGCCAACACGATCGCGCCCGAACACCTCGAGATCTCGGCCGAGAACCCGCGGCGCTGGGCCGACCTGGTGCGCCACGCTGGCGCGATCTTCCTCGGGCGCTTCTCTTCCGAGTCGCTGGGCGACTACTGCTGCGGCCCCAACCACGTGCTGCCGACCTCGCGCACGGCGCGCTTCTCGTCGCCGCTGGGCGTGTACGACTTCCAGAAGCGCTCGTCGATGCTGCACGTGTCGGAGGCCGGCGCCCAGACGCTGGGCAAGGTCGCGGCCGTGCTGGCCTACGGCGAGGGCCTGCAGGCGCACGCGCGCAGCGCCGAATTGCGCGTCAAGGGCGCGGCCGGGAACGCGCAATGAGCGACTGGCTCAACCAGGTCTTCTGCGAGGACGCGCTGAGCGGGCTGGCGCGCATCCCCGACGCCTCGGTCGACCTGATCCTGACCGACCCGCCCTACAACCTGGGCAAGGACTACGGCAACGACTCGGACCAGCGAAGCGTGGCCGACTACCTGGCCTGGACCGAGCAGTGGATCGACACGGCGCTGCCCAAGCTGACCGCCAACGGCAGCCTGTACATCTTTCTGACCTGGCGCTTCTCGCCCGAGATCTTCGTCATGCTCAAGAAGCGCCTGACGATGATGAACGAGATCATCTGGGACCGGCGGGTGCCGTCGATGGGCGGCAGCGTGCGCAGCTTCACCTCGGTGCACGACACGGTCGGTTTTTTCGTCAAGCGCAAGGACTACTACTTCGACCTCGACGCGATCCGCATCCCGTACGACGCCGAGACCAAAAAGGCGCGCTCGCGCTCGATCTTCGTGGGCGCCAAGTGGCTCGAGCTGGGCTACAACCCGAAGGACCTGTGGAGCGTGTCGCGCCTGCACCGCGAGCACCCGGAGCGGGCCGACCATCCGACCCAAAAACCGCTCGAGATCATCGAGCGCATCGTCAAGGCCTCGTGCCCGCCGGGCGGGGTGGTGCTCGACCCGTTCCTCGGCAGCGGCACCACGGCGGTCGCGGCCAAACGTTGCGGGCGCAATTACGTCGGCTTCGAGCTGAACCCCGACTACTGCGCCGTGATCGAACAACGGCTCGTCGCGGTCGACAACCCGGCCCGGCCGTATGTGCGCCCGAAGGTCGAGAAACGCCCGCGCGCGTCCAAAAAGGCCGCGCCCGCTGCCGGCGGGGCGGTCGAGCAGGGCGAGAATTTCGAGCTCATTTAAGCAAAACGATTGATGAAAAAAACGGCACCGGAGAGCCCAGCACACATGTCCTTTCTCGAAAACCTGATCAGCAACACCATCCGCCCCGACGTGCGCGCGGTGGGCAACTACCACATCGCCGACGCGAGCGGCTTCATCAAGCTCGACTCGATGGAAAACCCGTACCCGCTGCCCGACCATCTGCGCGCCGAGCTCGGCGCGCGGCTGGCCGACGCGGTGCTCAACCGCTACCCGGTCGCCGCCTACGGCACGCTCAAGCAAAAGATCTGCGCCAGGCTCGGCGTGCCTGACGGTTACAGCGTGATCCTCGGCAACGGCTCCGACGAACTCATCTCGATCATCGCGATGGCCACCGCGCGCCAGGACCGGCGCGCCGTGATCATGGCGCCGGTGCCGGCGTTCGTGATGTTCGCGCGCTCGGCCCAGTTCGCGGGCGCCGATTTCGTCGGCGTGCCGCTCAGGGCCGACTTCACGCTCGACCTGCCGGCCATGCTCGCCGCGATCGCCGAGCACAAGCCGTCGGTGGTGTTCCTGGCCTACCCCAACAACCCGACCGGCAACCTGTACGACGCGGCCGACATGGTCGCGGTCATCGAGGCGCTCGGCGAGACCGGCATCGCGGTCGTCGACGAGGCCTACGAGCCGTTCGCGCGCACCAGCTTCATGCCGCGCCTGCCCGAATTTCCCAACCTGGTGGTCATGCGCACGCTGTCCAAGCTCGGCCTGGCCGGCATCCGGCTCGGCTACATGGCGGCCGCGCCGGCGCTGCTCGAGCAATTCGACAAGGTGCGCCCGCCGTACAACGTCAATGTGCTGACCCAGGTCGCGGCCGAATTCGCGCTCGACCATGTCGAGGTGCTCAACGCGCAGGCCGCCCTGCTCAACGCCGCGCGCACCGCGCTGGCGGCGCGCCTGGCCGAGCTGCCCGGGGTCGAGGTGTTTCCGTCGGCGGCGAATTTTCTTCTGATCCGGGTGCCCGATTCCGACTATGCATGCGCGAAACTATTCGCCCACAAGGTATTAATCAAAAATATGGGTAAAATGCATAGCCTGCTTGCCGATTGCATCCGCGTCACGGTCAGCACGCCGGAAGAAAACTCAGCATTCCTCGACGCCCTTGAGGCCTCGTTGCCGTCGTATTAATCAGCGCACCCACAGACCACGTCCATGACCCGCACCGCACAAATCACGCGCAACACCAACGAGACGCAGATCCGCGTCGCGATCAACCTCGACGGCACCGGCCAGCAAAAGCTCAACACCGGCGTGCCCTTCCTCGACCACATGCTCGACCAGATCGCGCGCCACGGCTTGATCGACCTCGACATCGAATGCGTGGGCGACCTGCACATCGACGCCCACCACACGGTCGAGGACACCGGCATCACGCTCGGCATGGCGGTGGCGCAGGCGATCGG
The DNA here is from genome assembly GCF_003011895.2 of Massilia glaciei. Classification (GTDB taxonomy): domain Bacteria; phylum Pseudomonadota; class Gammaproteobacteria; order Burkholderiales; family Burkholderiaceae_D; genus Telluria_A; species Telluria_A glaciei. Next base: position 21,179 of record NZ_PXWF02000314.1, read on the forward strand.
CGACAAGAAGGGCATCCGCCGCTACGGCCACGCCTACGTGCCGCTCGACGAGGCGCTCTCGCGCGTGGTGATCGACTTCTCCGGCCGTCCGGGGCTCGAGATGCACGTGCCCTGGAAGCGCGCCATGATCGGCAATTTCGACGTCGACCTCGCGCACGAATTCTTCCAGGGTTTCGTCAACCACGCGCTGGTGTCGCTGCACATCGACAACCTGCGCGGCGAGAACGCCCACCACCAGTGCGAAACCGTGTTCAAGGCCTTCGGCCGCGCGCTGCGCATGGCCGCCGAACTCGACGCCCGCGCCGCCGGCACCATCCCCTCGACCAAAGGCTGCCTGTAAACATGAACGGGACCGTATGAACAAGATCGTCGTCGTCGACTATGGCATGGGCAATCTGCGCTCGGTGGCGCAGGCGCTGCGCGCGGTCGCGCCCGAGGCCGATGTGCTGATCTCGGGCGAGGTCCAAGACATCGACAGCGCCGACCGCATCGTGCTGCCGGGCCAGGGCGCGATGCGCGACTGCATGCGCAGCCTGCGCGAGTCCGGGGTCCAGGACGCCCTGCTGCGCGCCGCCAAAACGCGCCCCATCATGGGCGTGTGCGTGGGCGAGCAGATGTTGTTCGACATCAGCGAAGAGGGCGACACCCCCGGCCTCGGCCTGTTGCCGGGCAAGGTCGTGCGTTTCCAGCTCGAGGGCCGGCTGCAGGCCGACGGCTCGCGCTTCAAGGTGCCGCAAATGGGCTGGAACCGGGTGCGCCAGGTGCGCCCGCACGCGCTGTGGGAGGGCATCGCCGACGACGCCTACTTCTATTTCGTGCACAGCTTCTACGCCAAGCCGGCGGACCCCGCGCACAGCATCGGCGAGACCGACTACGGCGACGATTTTTGCAGCGCGGTCGCGCGCGAGAACATCTTCGCGACCCAGTTCCATCCCGAGAAAAGCGCGGCCGCCGGTCTGCGCCTGTACCGCAATTTTGTGCACTGGCAGCCCTGAGCCGTCCCCTCCGACCCCCGATTTCCACCCACCCACCCAACCAGACGACAACCACCATGCTGCTCATTCCCGCCATCGACCTGAAAGACGGTCACTGCGTCCGCCTCCAACAAGGCGATATGGAACTTGCCACCGTTTTCTCCGAAGACCCCGCCGACATGGCGCTGCACTGGCTTAAAAAGGGCGCGCGCCGCCTGCACCTGGTGGACCTGAACGGCGCCTTCGCCGGCAAGCCCAAAAACGAGGCCGCGATCAAGGCGATCCTGAAGGTGGTGCAGGAGTACGCGCTCGACAACGACATCGACGAGATCCCCGTGCAGCTCGGCGGCGGCATCCGCGACCTCGACACGATCGAGCGCTACCTCGACGCCGGCATCAGCTACGTCATCATCGGCACCGCCGCGGTCAAAAGCCCGGGGTTTTTGCACGACGCCTGCGGCGCCTTCCCGGGCCACATCATCGTCGGCCTCGACGCCAAGGACGGCAAGGTCGCCACCGACGGCTGGAGCAAGATGTCGGGCCACGAGGTCATCGACCTGGCCAAAAAATTCGAGGCCTACGGGGTCGAGTCCATCATCTACACCGACATCGGGCGCGACGGCATGATGGGCGGCGTCAACATCGAGGCCACCGTCAAGCTCGCGCAGGCGGTCAAGATCCCCGTGATCGCCTCCGGCGGCGTGCACAACATCAAAGACGTCGAGGACCTGTGCGCGGTGCAGGAGGAGGGCATCGAGGGCGTCATCTGCGGCCGCTCGATCTACGAGGGCACGCTCGACCTGGCCTCGGCCCAGTTGCGCGCCGACGAACTGACCGACGGCGAGTAGGCCGAACCCATGCTCGCAAAACGCATCATTCCCTGCCTTGACGTGACCGACGGGCGCGTCGTCAAGGGCGTCAACTTCACCGAGCTGCGCGACGCCGGCGACCCGGTCGAGATCGCGCGCCGCTACGACGAACAGGGCGCCGACGAGATCACCTTCCTCGACATCACCGCCTCGAGCGACGGCCGCGACCTCATTTTGCACATCATCGAGGCGGTCGCCTCGACCGTGTTCATCCCGCTCACCGTCGGTGGCGGCGTGCGCCAGGTGGCCGACGTGCGGCGCCTGCTCAACGCCGGCGCCGACAAGGTCAGCATGAACACCTCGGCCGTGACCAACCCCGAGCTGGTGTTCGAGGCCTCGCAAAAGCACGGCTCGCAATGCATCGTCGTCGCGATCGACGCCAAGCGGACCGCGCCCGGCAAGTGGGAGGTGTTCACCCACGGCGGGCGCCGCGCCACCGGGCTCGACGCGGTCGAATGGGCGCGCAAGATGGCGTCGCTCGGCGCCGGCGAGATCCTGCTCACCAGCATGGACCGCGACGGCACCAAGGTCGGCTTCGACCTTGGCCTCACGCGCGCCGTCTCCGACGCGGTCGGCATCCCCGTGATCGCCTCGGGCGGCGTGGGCGGCCTGCAGGACCTGGCCGACGGCATTCTCAAGGGCCACGCCGACGCGGTGCTGGCGGCCAGCATCTTCCACTACGGGCAGCACACGGTGCAGGAGGCCAAGCGCTTCATGGCCGCGCAGGGCATTCCGATGCGCCTGGACTGATGCCCGCCCACGTTTTGAGACAAGGATCCCGGCATGGTTAATGAGACTGGAAATGCGCAGACCGGCAATGCGCCGAGCGCGGGCAACGCCAAGTGGCTGCTCAAGGTGAACTGGGACGAGAACGGCCTGGTGCCGGTCATCGCCCAGGAGGCCGGCACCAAGGACGTGCTCATGTTCGCCTGGATGAACCGCGACGCGCTCGCCAAAACGGTGGAGCTCGGCGAAGCCGTCTACTGGAGCCGCTCGCGCCGCAAGCTGTGGCACAAGGGCGAGGAGTCGGGCCACATCCAGAAGGTGCGCGAGATCCGCTTCGACTGCGACGAGGACGTCATTTTGCTCACCATCGAGCAGACCGGCGGCATCGCCTGCCACACCGGGCGCCACTCGTGCTTTTACCAAAAATTCGAGGGCGACGCCGCCAGCGGCGACTGGGTCGAGGCCGACCCGGTGCTGCGCGACCCGTCCACTTTCTACACCCCCAAGACCAAGAAGACCCCATGAGCGCCACACTGGCCCGGCTGGCCGCGATCATCGAATCGCGCAAGTTAGAGAACGGCGGCGACCCGGCCACCTCGTACGTGTCGCGCCTGTTCGCCAAGGGCGACGACGCCATCCTCAAAAAAATCGGCGAGGAGGCGACCGAGACCGTGATGGCCGCCAAGGACGCGCGCGTCGACGGCGACGCCTCCAAGGTATTGTACGAATGCGCCGACCTGTGGTTCCATTCGCTCGTGATGCTGGCCCAGTTCGGCCTGACGCCGCAGCAGGTGCTCGACGAGCTGGCGCGGCGCGAGGGCGTCTCCGGCATCGAAGAAAAAGCCGCCCGCAAGGACGCGCTGCGCGACGCCGCCGAAAACGACAAACACTGAATCGGAGTTGAGCATGTCAGATTGCCTGTTCTGCAAAATCGCCGCGAAACAAATCCCGGCCACGATCGTCCACGAGGACGAGGACCTGCTGGCCTTCAAGGACATCAATCCGGCCGCGCCCGTGCACCTGCTCGTCATCCCCAAGCTGCATGTGGCGACCCTGTCCGACTGCGACGCCAGCCACACCGCGCTGCTGGGCAAGATGCTGGCGCTGGCGCCGAGGCTGGCGGCCGAGCATGGCTGCGCCGTGGGCTACGACGCCGACGGCACGCCCGGGGGCGGCTACAAGACGCTCATCAATAGCGGCCCCGACGGCGGTCAGGAGGTGTACCATCTGCACCTGCATATGTACGGCGGGCCGCGGCCGTGGCGCGGCCCGCGGTAGATCGGCGTTGCCGGCGCGGCGTATCGGCCGCACGTCGCCGGCACATCGCGTATACTGTGCTTGACAACAGGTTGGAGCTGCGGCTTTGGCCGCAATCGAGGCAATTTCGAGGCATTTGACGAATTCGCGGGCGCCCCGGCGCTGCAAGGAGAAATAGTATGGGTGGAACTAGCTGGATTCATTGGGTCATCGTGCTGGTGGTTGTCATTCTGATCTTTGGCACCAAAAAACTCGGCAACATGGGTGGCGACATCGGCAAGGCCGTCAAGGGCTTCAAAGACGGCATCAAGGGCGAGGACGATAAAAACGTGCCGCCCGCGCGCACCGAGGAACTGGGCGATAAATCCACCATCGACGTCGACACGAAAGAGAAAACAAGGCACTGATGCCCGCGCGCCGCGTGCGCCCGGACAGCTGCCTTGACATTCAATGATCGACCTCGGACTCACCAAAATCGCCATCATCGGCGTCGTGGCACTCGTCGTGATCGGCCCTGAAAAGCTGCCCAAGGTGGCGCGCATGGTCGGGACCCTGTACGGGCGCGCGCAGCGCTACCTGCACGACATCAAATCGGAGGTCAGCCGCGAGATCGAGCTCGAGGAGTTGCGCGAGCTGAAAAAAGAGGTGCAGGACAGCGCGCAGTCGATCCGGCAGGAGGTCGAACAGTCGCTCGGCCAGCATGTCGAGGACGTCGACGACGACGCGGCGGCGGCGGCCTGGCGCGGCAGCTTCACGCCAAAGGCGAGCATGTCCGACCTCGAGCGCAAGGCGCGCGACTTCCGGCGCAAAAAACTGTCGCGCAATTCGGCGGTGCCGGGCTGGTACAAGCAGCGCCACGGTGGCAAGACGCATATCATCTCCGGTGCCGCGCGCGTGCGCAAACACCGTCCCCGCGCCACCTCCACCTCGACGTTTTTTTAACCTGCTCTTCTAAATGACAGACAAAGCCCCCGTCGAAGAGACCTTCATCTCGCACCTGATCGAGCTGCGCAACCGCGTCATGCGCGCCGTGATCGGCGTGGCGGTCATATGCGCGGCCCTGATGTTCTTCCCGGGCCCGACCGCGATCTTCAACTACGTGGCCGCGCCGATGGTCAACGCCCTGCCGGCCGGCTCGAGCATGATCGCCACGGGCGTCATTTCGCCGTTCATGGTGCCGATGAAGGTCGCGTTGGTGGTCTCGTTCATCATCGCGCTGCCGTGGGTGTTTTACCAGCTGTGGGCGTTCATCGCGCCCGGCCTGTACACCCACGAAAAGCGGCTGGTGCTGCCGCTGGTGGTCTCTTCGTCGCTGCTGTTCATGGCGGGCGTCGCGTTCTGCTATTTTTTCGTGTTCAACCGCGTGTTCAGCTTCATCGGCGCCATCGCGCCGGCCTCGATCGCGGTCATGCCCGACATCGAGAACTACCTCGATTTCGTCATGTCGATGTGCCTCGCCTTCGGCGCGACCTTCGAGGTGCCGGTGGTCGTGGTGATCCTGGTACGCATGGGCATCGTCAGCATCGAGAAATTCAAGGAGGTGCGGCGCTACGCCTTTGTGGGCGCGTTCGTGATCGCCGCCATCGTGACCCCGCCCGACGCCGTGAGCATGCTGTCGCTGGCGATCCCGATGTGCCTGTTGTTCGAGCTCGGCATCCTGATCGCTCCGATGTTCGTCAAGGCGACCCAGGCGCCGGAAGAACCGGCCTAGTCCGCCCTTGCCGCCGACCGCCATGCCGGCCGGCAGCCCCCACCGCCGCAATCGCAACCAAAGATCACAGCCTTTTTAAAACCGGGGTCTGACCCCGATATAGGAATAAATTGGCGCCAGACCACGCCGCAGCCCCTGCGGAGCGCCCGATCCGGCAAAAAATTTCATAAGTGGGGTCAGACCCCGGTTACGAAATCTTATAATCGGTAATGATTTTCACTTGATCGCAGCCGACCCGGCTCATCGGGAATTCAATGACTTTCATCTTGCCGCCGCGCATGCCCTCGATGCGCGCGCGCAGCTTGGCCGCGCCCTCGCGCGCGTAGATCACGCGCTGCAGGAAATCGTGCCCACGGTTTTCGAACACGGCTTCGACGTCGCTGATCCGCAGTAAGGGAAACGTCGCGCCCGGCTGCCCCGCCGGATGGGCCACGAAGGCGAGCCTGCCATCGTCGAGCGCACGCAACTGCATGAACTCGAAGTCGACCGTCTTGCCTTGCCTGACCGTGCGGCCCGCGCCGAGCATGGTGCCGCCCGCCAGGCTGCCCCAGTTTTCACCCGAGCCCGCCTCGCCCGTGTCGCTCTGCCAGCAGCCCGACAGCCAGGCGAGCTTGTTGATGTCGGGTTCTGCCGCCCGCGCCTGCGCGCCGAGGGCGGCAAGTGCGATGGCGGCGAGCAGCAGCTTGCGCATGGGATTCCTTGGCAGGTGGACGGCCCGTCAGTCTAGCACCGGCCCCATGGCGGGGGGCAACAAGCTTCAGGGAAGGTGCAAGCCCGGCTGCTGCACGAGCGGGAACGGCCGCAGTGCGTCCATGGCATCGGCCACGCGCTCCTCCACCACCGCCTCGAGCTGCGCGATCTCGTCGCGCTTATCCCTGATCCAGCGGTCGTAATGGCACAGCGACTCGCGCAGGTGCAAGGCGACCGTCAGGCGCCCCGCGTTCTTGGCCAGCGCCAGGTCGTTGTTGATCTCGGCGCGCTCCGTCAGCAGGCTGTCCAGCTCCATGCCCAGCTCTTTGATGCCCATTCGAACCTCCGTTACGGAATTGATCGAAGGAAAGGGTAGCATGGCAAAACTGCAATAAACAGCGCCTACTATTGAGCTAGATCAAGCCAATGATTGGCTTGCCGCAGTAACTGATCAATCGCGGGCCAGGCCCGCGAGCGCGGCCTCGTAGGCGGGCTCGCCCGAAATCGTGTTGTGGCCGGCACCGGGAATGAGCACCAGGCGCGCCACGCCCGGCTGGAAGCGCGCGAGCAGCTGCCGCGAGCTGGCGGGCGGGATCAGCGTGTCGTCTTGCGCGACCAGCAGCGTGGTCGGGGCGCCGACCTTGGGCGCGTAGCGCCACGACTCGAATTTGTCGGTGAGCAGCCAGCGGATCGGAAAATACGGGAGCTGGCCGGCGGCGAGGGCGGCGATGCTGTCGTACGGGGTCACCAGCACCAGACGCGCCACCGGCCGCATGCTGGCCAGCCGCACCGCGAGGCCGCTGCCAAGGCTGCGCCCCATGACCAGCACCTGCGGATGGTCCGCGTGGACCCGGTCGAACAGCGCCAGCGCGTCGGCCGCCAGCGCCGCCTCGGAAGGCGCGCCCGTGCTGCCGCCGTAGCCGCGGTAGTGCATCAGGTACAGCGCATGCCGCGGGAACAGCCGCGCCAGCGACGGCAGGCTGGCCGCGACGTCCTCGGCGTTGCCGCCGAAATAGACCAGCGCCTTGGCGCCCGCGCGCGGCAGCACCGACAGGTTCAGGCGCGCGCCCGGCACCTCGAGCGCCATGACCGGCGTGGTTTGGTTGCGCGGCTGCGGGAAGTAGATCATCGAGCGCTGCATCAGGAACAGCGCCAGGCAGGCCAGCGCGTAGGCGATCAGCGCGCCCGCCAGGATGATGCTCAACATGCGCCGGGCAGCCCTGCCCATGCTATTGCATGAGCTCTCTGATCACGCGCACCGGCGCGCTGCCATAGCTGAGGAATTTGTCGTGGAATTCCTTGAGCACGAAGCGCGGGCCGAGCGCCTGCTTGCGCTCCTCGCGCAATTCCATGATCTCGCTGTAGCCGCTGAAGTAGCTGGTCAGCTGCACCGAACTGACTTTCGCGCGGTGCCATTTTTCGGTCGCCTCGCTGCGGGTCTGGAACGCCTGGCGCGTCAGCATGTTGACCGCCTCCTGCTCCTGCATGCCCAGCACGTGCACGCTGTAGTCGAGGATGGTGTTGGTGACGCTGCGCAGGTTCCACTTCGAGTACATCAGCCACATCTCGGGGGCGTTCTCGCCAAAGCCGTTCTCGAGCATCATGCGCTCGCCGTAGACGGCCCAGCCCTCGACCATGGCGCCGTTCCCGAACAGCGACTTGATCAGCGACGGCGATTTGTTGGCGTGCACCAGCTGCGCGTAGTGGCCGGGAATGGCCTCGTGGATGTTCAGGATCTGCAGGATCCAGTGGTTGTACTCGCGCAGCTTGCTCTCGGCCGCCTCCGGCGTGTCGCCATCGAGCGGCGTGACGTTGTAGTAGGTGGGGTCCTGCGGGCGGTAAGGGCCGGGCGCCTCGATGCTGGCGCCGGCCACGCCGCGCTGGTACATCGGCGTCTCGCGCACCATCAGCGGCTTGTCCGGGTCGAGCGTGAGCAGGTCCTTGGCGATGACGAATTCCTGGAGCAGGGGAATCTGGCGCCGGATCTCGGGGAAGAAGTCGGCGCGCGCCACATGGCGGGTCGAGAGCTGGTCGATCACCATGCCGATCTTGGCGGAGCGGTCGGCCGGCTTGGCCGCATTGCCCATGACCTTGGTCCAGAGCTCGTCGGCCAGGGTGTTCATCTGCACCAGCAGCAGTTCGCGCGCGGCCAGCGCCTTGCGGTAGGTTTGCTCGGCGCTGCTGCCGGACTGGATGTCGTGCCTGAATTTGGCCTCGTACATGGCCTGGCCGATGCGGAACGAGCGCGAGCTGTTGGTCGCCTGCTGCAGCGCGTCGAGCGTGGTGAGGTGGGACACGAAACCGTGGACGGCGTCGATCGCCGCGGCCACGCGCCGGGCGGCCAGCCGCTTCTCGGCCGGGGTCAGGATCGATTCGAGCATTTCCTTGCGCAGGTCGGCCAGCAGCGAGAGCGTGCCGGGCGCCTGCTTGATGGCGAGCTGGGTGTGTTCGTGGGTCGGGGTGACGATGCTCTCGCGCGCCGCCTTGTAATAGGCCGGCACGTTGGCGACGCGCGCGAGCAGGGTGCGCAGGCGCTGCGGCTTGGACGCGTAGCTGGCGTTGAGGACCATGTCGATCGGGCCGGCCACGTTGTAGAGCGAGGGATTCCATTCAAACTCGCGGAACGTGGTCAGGTACCAGCGGTCGGCGTTGAGTTTGTTGGTCAGCAGGGCCAGGTCGGTGCGTTGCTTGTCCGAGAGCTGGCGCGGATCGAGGCGCCCGAATTTTTCGAGCCAGTCGTCGGCGAACATGATCTGCTGCGCGCGGGTGGCCACGTTGGGCAGCGTCAGGCGGGCCGCCGTTTCGTATTTGCCGGCCGCGATCGCGCTTTCCGGGTCGACGCGCCACAGTTCGCCGAGGAAGCGCATGCTCAGGGTATTGAAGGCGCGGTCCTGGCGGCTGCCGGTGTCGACCGGCGGGGCCACGGCCTTGCGCAGGGGCGCCTTGGCCTTGGCGCCTCGCGCCTTGACCGTCTTGCCCGACTTGGCCTTGGCGCCGCTTTTTTTCGACTTGGCCGCGCTTGCCGGTGCCACGGCGAACATCGCCAGCACGACGGCGAGCGCTATCTTCTTTTTCAACATGTTCAGACCACCTTATGACTTGTAGTTGCGACTTGTAGTTGCGACTTTTAAGTCGCGACTTGTAATTGCAATTTGTATTGACGACTGTGCAGACGGAATGCGCGCCGATTAATCGATCACGCCCGCGCGCATCAATTCCTGTTGTTTCTTGTTTAGACGGACGACCGCGTCGCGCCCGCCGCCGATATGGGTGAGGTAGATTTCGCTATTCTTGGTGAAGCGGTGCCCGATGCGCACCGAGTACGAGCCCGAGACCCAGCCCCAGAATCCCGGTTCGAAGACGGCCTCGTCCATGTCGCGCCACTTGACGCCGTCCAAGCCCTTTTTCCAGGGCAAAATGCCCGAATAGACCCAGACCCCGATGTCATCGTAGTACAGCTGGACGCTGCGCAGCGAAAGGATGCGGTAGCCGACGATGAGTGCCGACACGGCCAGCACCACGGCGGCCGCGGTCTCGTTCCAGATGAACGCTAGCGGCAGCAGGCCGCCAAACAGCACCGCCGCCAGCAGCAGCGTGCCGAGGTAGGCGACCCACGACTTGGTGCCGACCACAATGGCGCCAGCGCCGACCTGTCCTGCGTTGTCTTGTTCCATCTTTGTCCTTCTTGTTCTTTGGCGCGAACGCGGTTTGTCACGCTGAGGCCATGATGATGTCACGAAATAGGGGTGTACGCCAAACCCTACTGTCGCTGTAAGTATGCGGAGAGCATGCGCGGACCGGCTCGCAGGCGCAATGCTTCGCATTACGAATTCCCTGCTCTCCCCCTGTGTCCCTGTAGGGAGGGAGTCTGCGCGAGTACGCGCAGACCGGCTCGCAGGCGCAATGCTTCGCATCGCTAAACCCCTGCTCTCCCCTGTGTCCCTGTAGGGAGGGAGTCTGCGCAAGCATGCGCAGACCGGCTCGCAGGAGCAATGCTTCGCATCGCTAAACCCCTGCTCTCCCCTCCTGCAGCATCTTGAGCATATCCTGCGGCGACATCCTCGCCGCCAGGTCGCTGCCCTCGAGCAGGCTGTCGGCCAAATCGCGCTTGTGCTTGTGCAGGTCGACGATGCCCTCCTCGATCGTGTGGCGCGACACCAGCCGGTAGATCGTCACTGGGCGCAGCTGGCCCATGCGGTGGGCGCGGTCCGACGCCTGGTCCTCAACCGCCGGATTCCACCACGGGTCCATGTGGATCACATAGTCGGCCGCGGTCAGGTTGATGCCCACGCCGCCTGCCTTGAGGCTGATCAGGAACACGTCTCCCTGGCCGGCCTGGAACGCGTCGACCCGCTTTTTACGCTCCTGCATCGGGGTCGCGCCATCGAGGTACTGGTAGCCGATGCCGCGCGCGTCGAGGTGCTTGCGGATCAGGCTCAGATGGTCGACGAACTGGCTGAACACGAGCACCTTGTGCCGGTTCTCGAGCAAATCGTCGAGCAGGCGCGCGAACACCGTCAGCTTGCTGCTCTGCAGACCCAGCTCGGGCGCGACCAGGTTCGGGTTGCAGCAGGCGCGCCGCAGCTTCATCATCTCGGCCAGGATCTGGATCGACTTCTGGTTGGCCGGCGCCTCGAGCGAGGCCAGCTTGTCGAGCGCGTCGCGGCGCAGCGACTCGTACAGCGCGGTCTCTTCGGCCGTCAGTTCGACCGGCAGCACGATCTCGGTGCGCGACGGCAGTTCGGCCAGGACCTGGCGCTTGGTGCGGCGCAGGATGAACGGCTGGATCAGGCGCCGCAGGCGCGCCCGCGCAGCGGCTTCGGCCAGCTTGTCCTGGGCCCGCTCGATCGGCCCGGCGAAGCGCAGGTTGAACTGGTCGCTGGTGCCGAGCAGCCCCGGATTGATGAAGCGGAACAGGTTCCACAGCTCGCCCAGGTGGTTCTCGAGCGGGGTGCCTGTGGCCACCATGCGGAAGCATCCCTGCAGCGCCATCACGGCCTGCGAGCGCTTGGTCGCGTTGTTCTTGATCGCCTGCGCCTCGTCGAGCACGATCACGTTCCAGTCGACCTTGGCGAACTGCGCCGCCTCGAGCTGCAGCAGTCCATAGCTGCAGATCACGAGGTCGAACGGCTGCAGCTCGCCCAGCATCTGGGCGCGGTCGCCGGCCCCGAACAGTTTGACGTTGAGCGTGGGCGCAAAGCGCGCCGTCTCGCTGACCCAGTTCATGCACACCGAGGTCGGCGCGACCACCAGCGTCGGCCCTTGCGGCGCGCGCGACAAGATCAGGGCCAGCGCCTGCAGCGTTTTACCCAGCCCCATGTCGTCGGCCAGGCAGGCGCCCACGCCCCAGTGGGCCAGCCGCGCAAGCCACGCGAAGCCGTCGACCTGGTAGTCGCGCAATTCGGCCTGCAGGGTGCTTGGCAGCTGCGGCGTGAAGGTGGCGGTGTCGGCCAGCCGCGCGAGGTGCTCCTTCCAGACCTTGTCGGCCTTGACGCCACCCACGTCGGCGGCCAGCTCCTCGAGCGCGAAAGTGGCCAGGTGGTGCACGCGCACGCCGTCGGCATCGGCGTCGCTGAACGCGGCCAGGTCCATCAGGCGCTTGTGCAGCTCCGAGCTAAGTGCCAAAAACTGGTTGTCGCCGAGCGCCACGAAGCGCCCCTTGCTGTCCTTGATCGCGTCGAGCAGGTGGCGCAGGTCCATCACCTTCTCCTCGTCGATCTGGACCTCGCCGCTGGCGGCGAACCAATCCTTGTCGCGCTTGATCTTAAGGCGCACCGATTTGCTGTCGACCCGCTTGGAAACCCGGAACGACTCGCCCTCGGGCCAGGCGATCAGCACCTTGGCCGGGTCGAGCTCCTGCAGTTCGGCCAGCAGTTCGAGGCACTGGATTGGGTGCCCGAGCAGCCACTCGCCATGCTCGGCCTCGGCCTGTTCGAGCGCGTGGCACGCTGCCACCAGTTCGCGCTCGGCCTCGCGCTCGGCGTTCAGGCCGCGGCGCGCCTCGATGCGCGCGCCGCCCACATCTGCGATCACCGACTCGGCGCCGCTGCCGGGCGGGTAGTAGGCGCCGGCGTCTGGCAGGGGCCGCACCAGCACCTGCATCTTGAGGCCCTGCTGGTACGGCAGCAGGTGCACATGCACGCGCGCGTCGGCGTCGACCTGCGCGATGTCGATTGCGCTGCCGCCGATGTCTGACTGCACCGTCACGATCGACGAGATCGCGCTGATCGCCTTGAGCACCTGTTTTTCGGCGTGCAGCGGCACCACCAGTCCGGTGCCGACGATGGCGCCGATGCGGCGGTGCTCCTCGCGGATCTGCACCACCCGCAGGCGGGTCGGCGTCTCGCGCGTGACGCAAGTGTCGTCGGTGTCCTCGGTCACGGGTGGCTGCATGCTGATGGTGACCTGGCCGGCGCGCGCCTTGACCAGCAGTTCGGGTTCGCCCGGCAGCAGTTCGACCCGGGTGCCGGGCGAGTCGGCCCAGAACAGCAGCGGATGGCCGATCAGGGTGGCGACCGCCTTGTCGATGTCGAATTCGTAGCGCGCGCCGCTGCTGCTGTAGTACTTCCAGGCCTTGAGCGTGGCGGCCACGGCGACGTCCTGCGCGCTCAAAAACTCGAGTTCGGCCGCGTCTTCGGACAAGCGCTTGAGGCCCACCGCGCGGCCCTTGCTCCAGCCGCCCTGGGCGTCGCGCTTTTGCTCGCGCGGCTCGAGGTCCTGCACCCCGTAGGTCGGATCGAACTTGATCAGCCAGATCAAGCGCGTCTCCTTGACCGCCGCCTCGACGTTGACCGCCGGCTGCAGGTTGATCAGGGCGTTGAGCTGGCGCTGCCAGGCTTCCTCGCGCTCGAACCAGCCGCACATGTCCGGGATGCGGTGGCGCTGGCGCAGCGCGATGGCGCGCATCTCGTGGCCGACGCCGTCCATCCGGCCCAGCACCGCGGCGAGCTGCGCCGAGATCAGGTCGAAGCCGGCCCGTTCGGACGCCTCGAGCATCTGTTCGAGCTGGGCGCGCTTGTCCTGCAATTGCGCGATCCCGAGCCAGTAGTGCAGCAGCGCGCGGAACATGAACGGCTGCATCGCCGTCTCCCAGTTGCGCGAGGGGAGCACCGCCGCGTCGACGGTGCCGCCGCGGATCTGGCGCAGCATGCTCAGTTGCTGGTAGACGGCGGTGTCGTGGCTTTGCGCCGCGCGCGCGACCAGCTCGAGATAGGCCTCGGCCGCCTTGTGGTGTTTGGGGTCGCTGCTGCGCATGAGCGCGAGCACGTACAGGTGGCCGCCGATGCCCGGAAAGACCATCTTGCGCTTGCCCGTTTCGCGCCGTGCCAGCTTGAGCGACTGCTCGAAGCCGGCCAGCGCCTCGCCGTGTTGGTCGCGCAGCAGCAGGATCACGCTGCGGAAGAACAGCGCCAGCGAATCGTCGAGCTCGTGCAGCAGCGCGGCCGCGTCGTCGAGCCGGCCGCACAGGATCAGGTGCTCGGCCAGCACCAGGCGCAGCGCCATCGAGGCCGCGCCCTGGCGCACATGGTTGGTGGCGAAGTCGCGCAGGCGCGGCGCGTCGGACGGCTCGAACTGGGCGTTGGTGAGCAGCACCTTGAGCACCTCGTCGCGCATCGAGGGATGGATGCGGGCGAACATGCCCTGGTCGAACGGACGGCCGCAGATGTCGACCAGCGGGTGCAGGTAGCCGGCCTCGTGGCAATTCATGCACGCCGCCAGCAGTGGCATCACCGTCTTCGGCTCGTCGCCGCCGACCAGCGCCATGCGCAGCAACGCCATGCCCTGCCGGTAGCTGCGCAGCACCACCAAGCCCTGCCAGTTCTTGCGCAGCGGGGTAAGGCTGGTGTACGCCGCGCCCAGTGCGTAGAACTTGCCCTGGTCGAGCGCGCGCCGCAGCGCCGGCCAGCCCAGCTCCGGCGTGTGCACGAAACCGCGTCCGGTGATTTCGCCGACCATGCCGTCCTTGCGCATCCGCGCCAGCAGCTCTGACAGCGTTGCCTCCTTGTCCAAGACATGGGCCGCGGCCAAGTGCTCCAGCAGGCGCACCCTTCCCATCGGCTCGCCGGCCAGCGCGAGCATCGCCACGATCAGCTGTTCGTGCTCGCCGGCGTGTTCGAAGCGCGTCAGCAGATCCGGTTCGCTCATTGCGTCGGCAGGTTCTCGATCGTGATCGCGGCGCCGGCGCCCGAGGCCAGGCCGAAAATGCGCAGGTAAAAGTACAGCTCCGCCTCGAGCGTGGCGATGATGCTGTCGGCCTTGCGGAAGCCGTGGCCCTCGCCTTCGAGCGTCATGTAGGCCACCGGCACCCCGCTTCTGCGCAGCGCCTCGACCATGACCTCCGATTGCTGCGGCGGCACCACCTTGTCGTCGAGGCCCTGGAAGAAGATCATCGGCCGCTTCAGGCGCTCGGCGTGGTTGATCGGGGAGCGCAACTGGTACAGGGCCTCGGCTTCGGGCGGCGGCGCGATCAGGTACTGGGTGTAGTGCGACTCGAACTTGTGCGAATCGGAGTCGAGCCCCTTCAGGTCGGACACGCCGTAGTAGCTGGCGCCGGCCTTGAACACGTCGTGGAAGGTCAGCGCGCACAGGGTGGTCAGGCCGCCCGCGCTGCCGCCGCGGATCACCAGCCGCTCGGGGTCGACCAGCCCGCGCGCGGCCAAGTGTTGGGCGCCGGCGACGCAATCCTCGACGTCGATCACGCCCCACTGGCCCTTGAGCGCGTCGCGGTAGGCGCGCCCGAAACCGCTGCTGCCGCCGTAGTTCACGTCCAGCACCGCGAAGCCGCGGCTGGTCCAGTACTGGGTCGCCAGCTTGAGCGTGTTGCTGGCCATGCTGGTGGGCCCGCCGTGGCCTATCACCATCAGCGGCGGCAGGCTGCCGGGCGCCGCCTCGAACCCGGCGTTGCATGGCGGGTAGTAGAAGGCGTGCGAGGTGCGCCCGCCGGCGCTCGGGTAGCTGATGCTCTCGGGGACCGACAGCATGGCGACCGGCGGCAATTGGGCGATCGAGCGCGCCAGGATTTCGCGGCGCTTGCCATACAGGTCGATGCGCGCCAGCTCGAGCGCGATGGTCGGCGCGCCGCCCAGGAAGGCGATCGTGCCGCCGCACACGCGCAGCTCGCGGATTTCCTGGTACGGGTGCTCGATCGGGCGCAGTTCGCCGCTGACAGTGGACAGCTGCGCCAGCCGGCTCACGCCGTCCTCTATATAGCTGCAGATGATCTCGAACTCGCTGCGAAAGCCGTACATGCTGCCGCCGAAGGTCCACATCGGGGTCGCGAATTCGGCCGCGCGCGCGCACAGCGGCTGCGGCGCCGAGCCGGCCATGAGGTACAGATTCCAGTGGCCGCTGCGGTCCGACACGAAATGGAGCACGCCCTCGGGCGACCATTCGGGCTGGCAGATCGAGACGTCGGTGTCGCCGTCGATCACGCGCGCGTCCGACAGGCTGCCGTCGGGCGCGACGTTGGCCACCCACAGCTCGGTGCCCTCCCACGGCATGTGCGGGTGGTTCCAGCTGAGCCAGGCGAGCTGGCGCCCGTCCGGCGACAGGCGCGGCGCGGCGTAGAAGTCGGCGCCCTCGACCAGCACCGTCTCGCTGCCGTCGAGGCCGATCGCGCACAGGGTGTTGGCCGGCTGCAGGCTGCTGCGGCTGTGGTCCTCGCACACGGCGATCAGGCGCCGGCGCACGCTGTCGAGGCAGAAATCGGCATAGCGCCGCGTGCCGCCCGCGCTCAGGGCGACCGGCGCGCCGTCGTCGGTGATGGTGTAGACGCGGTTGTCGGCGAAGTGCGAGAAATACACCACCCCCCCGTGCACCAGGCAGGCCGCGCCGCCGTATTCGTGCACCCGGGTGCGCACATTGAAGGGCGCCGGCGTCATTTCGGCGACCACGCCGCCGCGCCGGCGCATCAGGGTGGTGCGCCCGCCCTCGCTCGCGCGCCCCTCGAGCCAGTAAATGTCGGCGCCGTCGAGCATGGGCTGCGAGAGCGCCGTGGCGCCGGCCGCCACCACGCTCGCGCTGATCGGGGAGGGCCAGATGCCGCATTCGGCGGCTTGTTTAGGTGGGGAGGCGGTCATGGGAGGGGGCTCTGATTGGACAAGGTACCGCATGATAGTTAATCCCCGGTGCCGGCGCAATTGCGCAGCGTGGGTGGCGGGGGCATAGGATGCGATAATAGCGGCTTTCTCCAAGCTCCCATTGTCAGACATGCCACAATTCGCCCCCCTCAAGAACGACACCTTCCTGCGCGCGCTGCTGCGCCAGCCCACCGATTACACCCCCGTGTGGCTGATGCGCCAGGCCGGACGCTACCTGCCCGAGTACCGCGCCACGCGCGAGCGCGCCGGATCGTTCCTGGGGCTGGCGAAAAACCCCGACTACGCGACCGAGGTGACGCTGCAGCCGCTCGATCGCTTTCCGCTCGACGCCTCGATCCTGTTCTCGGACATCCTGACGGTGCCCGACGCGATGGGCCTGGGCCTGTATTTCGCCGATGGCGAGGGCCCCAAGTTCGAGCGTCCGCTGCGCACCGAGGCCGAGGTCATGGCCCTGCGCGCGCCCGACCTCGACTCGCTCGACTATGTGTTCAAGGCCGTCACCCAGATCCGCACCGCGCTCGATGGGCGGGTCCCGCTGATCGGTTTTTCGGGCAGCCCCTGGACGCTGGCCTGTTATATGGTCGAGGGTGGCGGCTCCAAGGAATTCCACACCATCAAAAAGATGCTCTACAGCCGCCCGGACCTGATGCACCACATCCTGGCCACCAACGCGCGCGCCGTGGCCGAGTACCTGAACGCCCAGATCGACGCCGGCGCGCAGGCGGTCATGATCTTCGACTCGTGGGGCGGGGCGCTGGCCGACGGCGCCTACCAGAAATTCTCGCTCGACTATATGCGCCAGGTGGTCGGCCAGCTCAAACGCGACAAGGACGGCGTGCGCATCCCGGCGGTGGTGTTCACCAAGGGCGGCGGCCTGTGGCTCGAGCAGATCGCCGACATCGGCGCCGACGCGGTCGGACTCGACTGGACGGTCGACCTCGCGCGCGCGCGCGCCCTGGTCGGGCACAAGGTGGCGCTGCAGGGCAATCTCGACCCGGCCATCCTGTTCGCCAGCCCGGACCAGATCCGCGCCGAGGTCGAGCGCACGCTCGACGCCTACGGCGTGCCGGGCGCGGGCTCGGGCCACGTGTTCAACCTGGGCCACGGGATTTCACAGTTCACGCCGCCGGAGTCGGTCACGGCGATGGTCGAGGCGGTGCACAGCCACAGCCGCAAGCAGCGCGGCCAGTGATGTAGTCTGGGTAAAGCCGCGCGGACGAAAAGGTCTGAATCACAGCCGCCGGCGGCCCCGTCCCTGTAGCCAAAAACCACAGTTATGCACATTTTTCCGCAAGGCAACTAGATTGTGGACGTTTGTGCGCCGGATTTTTTATTTATTCGTAAGTGCTTGATTTTTAACGAATTAAATTTTGATGCTTGCGCTTGTTCAGGCGCGCCGGTGGCGCGGGCGCAGAGTGAAAACACGGTTTTGAGAATCTTGTCCACAAAGTTATCAACAGGATTTGTGGATAAAAGTAAAAAGTGCTGCGTTTACCGTGACTTAGGCGAGATGTGAAGGTTTCACATGAGGTTGCCGCTGCAATGCATGATATTTTTATATCGAATATGCGACGGTCCTGCTGGCGCCAAAGCGTATATCTGGCGCGGCCCGTGGAGGTGGTCGGCCAGTCATGCCGGGCTTGGGAAAACGGCCTACTTCGACGACAAAAACTACCACGGCCCATTCACTTATGCACAATGAATCACCGCGGGGCGAATAGTTGTCCCCACTGGGGGCGCGTTTGCAAGTAATTGAAAATAAACGACTATTTAAAGTTGCACATTGGTAAAGCAAGGAGACTGTTGCGTTCAAACAAATGTTTTGGTAAAACGGAAACGATTTGTCCACAAAGTTGTCCACAAGCTGGGCCGGTTCCAATGAACACCGCCCCAAACCCGCATTGACCCCACCCGAACGGCTCCGATGGCAAGCTGCATCCTCACAATCGCGCTCGACACGCCGCTGACAAGCTGCTTCGACTACCGCTGGCAACACGGGCCGGAGGCGCCGCCGCGCGTGGGGCAGCTGGCGCAGGTTCCGTTCGGGCGGCGCGACGTAGTCGGACTCATCGTTGGCGTGGGCCAACACACGGATGTGCCCGCCGACAAGCTCAAAGACGCGCTGGCGGTGCGCGGCCAGCTCGCGCCGCTGTCGCCGCAATGGCTGGCGCTGGTCGCCTTCGCCGCCGACTACTACCAGCGCCCGCTGGGCGAGGTGGCGCTGCCGGGGCTGCCGAAGAATTTGCGCGTGCTCACCACCGTCGCGCTCGACCGCGCCATCCAAAAGCTGGCCAAGGCCGACTTCGGGCACGACGCCACCCCGCGCGACATGCCCGAACTGAACCCGGCGCAGCAGGAGGCGGCCGACGCCATCGGCGGCGCGCTGGGCTTCACGCCGCTGCTGCTGTACGGTGTGACGGGCAGCGGCAAGACCGAGGTCTACCTGCAGGCCTGCGCCCAGGTGCTGGCGCGCGACGCCGGGGCGCAGATCCTGGTGCTGGTCCCCGAGATCAACCTCACGCCCCAGCTCGAGGGCAACATCCGCGCGCGCTTCCCGGGCGTGATGCTGGCCACGCTGCACAGCAGCCTGTCGGAGGGCGAGCGCATGCTGCACTGGCTGGGCGCGCACGAGGGGCGCGCGCGCATCATCCTCGGCACCCGGCTCGCGATCCTGGCCTCGCTGCCGAATCTGAAACTGATCGTCATCGACGAGGAGCACGACCCCTCGTACAAGCAGCAGGAGGGGCTGCGCTACTCGGCGCGCGACCTGGCCGTTTGGCGCGCGCGCCAGCTGGGCATCCCGATCGTGCTCGGCTCGGCCACGCCGTCGCTCGAGAGCTGGCACCACGCCGGCTCGGGGCGCTACCGCAAGCTCGAACTGCGCGAACGGGCGGTGCGCGACGCCGTGCTGCCGCGGGTGAAGCTGCTCGACATGGAGAAGGACCGGCCCAAGGACGGCCTGACCGCGGCGCTGGTGGCGGCGCTGCGCCAGCGGCTCGAGCGCGGCGAGCAGTCGCTGCTGTTTCTGAACCGGCGCGGCTACGCCCCCGTGATCTGCTGCGAGGCGTGCGGCTGGATCAGCAACTGCACCCGCTGCACCTCGTTCATGGTGCTGCACAAGCCCGAACACCGGCTGCGCTGCCACCACTGCAGCCTCGAGCTGCGCATCCCGCGCGCCTGCCCCGACTGCGGCAACGTCGACCTGCAGCCGCTGGGGCGCGGCACCCAGCGCGTCGAGGAGGGCCTGCAGGCACTGTTCCCCGAGGCGCGCATCCTGCGCATCGACGCCGACTCGACGCGCCGCAAGGGCAGCGCGCAGGAGGCGTTCGACAGCGTGCACCGGGGCGAGGTCGACATCCTGATCGGCACCCAGATGGTGGCCAAGGGCCACGACTTCAAAAAGCTGACGCTGGTGGGCATCCTCAACCCGGACACGGCGCTGTTTTCGCAGGACTACCGGGCCAGCGAACGGCTGTTCGCGCAGCTGATGCAGGTGGCGGGTCGGGCCGGGCGTGCCGCGCGCGCGGAGGGCGGCAGCGTCAGCGAAGTGCTGGTGCAGTCGCGCTACGTGGCCCATCCCCTGTATTCGGCGGTGGTCAGCCACGACTACGACCGCTTCGCCACCAGCCTGCTCGAAGAGCGGCGCCAGGCCGCGCTGCCGCCCTACCTGTACCAGGCATTGCTGCGGGCCGAAGCGCCGGAGCTGGCGCTGGCGATCGAATTTTTGGAGAACGCGCGCGACTGCATCGGGCACGAAGGGATCACGGTCAACGACCCGATCCCGATGACGATGACGCGGGTGCACAACGTCGACCGGGCCCAGCTGCTGGTCGAATGCCCCTCGCGCCCGGCGCTGCAAGCATTCCTGAAAGAATGGTTGGCCGCGATCCGCCAAATGAAAAGCCGCGTCAAATGGTCGCTCGAAGTCGACCCGCTCGACATCTGAACCGAGCGGCGGCGATCCGCGTTGACGACCGGGGTCAGACCCAGGGTCAGACCCCGGGTTCCCCATTTAAGAAATGTTTCATAAGTGGGGTCAGACCCCGGTTTAGCAAAAGTGAGCAAAAGTGGGGTCAGACCCCGGTTTCCAATTTAAGAAATGTTTCATAAGTGGGGTCAGACCCCGGTTTGGGAACATTTTTCTGGAAGCGAACGGCTAAGCTAAAAATGGCGTATCGTCTGCCGGTAACTTAAATTCGAAACCGGGGCAATAATATGAAAGAATTTCACGTCGATGTGGCCGTCATCGGCACCGGCACCGCCGGCATGTCGGCCTACCGCGCCGCGCATGCCCATGGCAAACGCGTGCTGCTCATCGAGGGCGGGCCTTACGGCACCACCTGCGCCAGGGTCGGCTGCATGCCCAGCAAGCTGCTGATCGCCGCCGCCGAGGCGGCCCATATGCTGGCCGCCGCCCCGGGCTTTGGCGTCCACCCGGGCGCCGTCCGCATCGACGGCAAGGCCGTCATGGCGCGCGTGCGCTCCGAACGCGACCGCTTCGTCGGCTTCGTGCTCGAAAGCGTCGACGGTTTCCCGGAGGCCGACAAGCTGCGTGGCCACGCGCGCTTCACCGGCCCCAATACACTGCAGGTCGACGAGCACTCGCTCGTGACGGCCGCGCGCGTCGTCATCGCCACCGGTTCGCGCCCAGCCATCCCGCCCGCGCTCGCCGATGTCGGCCCCGGCGTCATCGTCAGCGACGACGTCTTCGACTGGACCGACCTGCCCACCTCGGTCGCGGTCGTCGGCACCGGCGTGATCGGGCTCGAACTGGGCCAGGCGCTGCACCGGCTCGGCGTGCGCGTCAGCGTGTTCGCCCGCAGCGGCAGCGTCGCCCAGATCAGCGATCCAGAAGTGCTGCACGTGGCCGCCAAAACGTTGGCCGAGGAACTCGACCTGCACTTCCAGACCGAGATCGTGTCCGCGCGCCAGGACGGCGCCGAGGTGCTGCTGACCACCCGCGCGGCCGGCGCCGATGCGCGCGAGGAGCGCTTCCAGTTCGTGCTGGTGGCCGCCGGGCGCACCCCGAACGTGGACCGGATCGGCATCGAGACCACCGGCCTCGCGCTCGACGCCAAGGGCATCCCCGTGTTCAACAGCCGCACCATGCAGTGCGGCGCGAGCCATATTTTCATCGCCGGCGACGCCGACAACGAGCGCCCCTTGCTGCCCGAGGCGTCCGACCAGGGCCGCATCGCCGGCGACAACGCGGGCCGCTATCCCGACGTGCGCCCCGGCCTGCGCCGCACCCCGCTCGCGATCGCCTTCACCGAGCCGCAAATCGGCACCCTCGGTGCCAGCTACCGCGAGCTGTGCGAAACCGGCAAGCCAAAATTCGCGGTCGGTCAGGTGTCGTTTGTGAACCAGGGCCGCAGCCGCGTGATGCTGCAAAACCGCGGCATGCTGCGCGTGTACGCCGAATACGGCACCCGCCGCTTTTTGGGCGCCGAGATGATCGGGCCGCGCGCCGAGAACCTCGGCCACCTGCTGTCGTGGGCCTGCCAGGCGCGCCTGACCGTGGACCAGATGCTCGACATGCCGTTCTACCATCCGGTCATCGAGGAGGGTGTGCGCACCGCGCTGCGCGACCTCTCCGGCGAACTCGATAAAGCGCAGCCCGAAGAGGACTGCGAAGACTGTCCGCCCGGGGTTTAGCTTAGACTAGGAGCCTGTCGGGCTTAGGGAGTCGAAGCGAAATAAGTGCTGGACGAGGACAGATTTTGACGATTTCGCAGTGCCAATAGCGAGCTATTGGCCGAGAAAGCGGCGAAATATCGACCGCACAGCGCTTTTTGCAGCCGACGATCCTAAGTCCGACAGGCTCCTAGTTCAGGTAGGTCGTGTCGAGGCGGCCTTGCGCGGCCATCTCGCGCAGGATGCGGATCGTGTCGATGTCGGCCTCCTGGTAGGCCGAGCGCTTGAAGTCGTCGTACATGGCGTTGGCCGCGTCGGCGGCGGCGTCGTGGCCGTCGTCGTACTTGAAGCGCACGAACAGCGTGTCGTCCGACGGCGCCTCGATCGACACCGTCAGGCTCGAGGCGCTGATCTCGCCCTGCGCGTGCACTTCGTAGAGCACCTGCTGCAGCGGCGTCAAAATCACGCGGTCGTCGATCACCAGTTCGCCGAAGCGGCGCCGGCGCGTGAAGGTGCCGGGTTCGCTGCGCTCGCCCAGCATGCATTCGTCGAGGTGCGGCACGAACAGCATCGGCGACTCGGCGTGCAGCACCAGGCCGCGCCACAGTTGCTCGCGCGTGAGCGTGTCGATCAGCGGGTTGAGTGGGTCGTTGATT
Source organism: Massilia glaciei (assembly GCF_003011895.2). Lineage (GTDB taxonomy): Bacteria > Pseudomonadota > Gammaproteobacteria > Burkholderiales > Burkholderiaceae_D > Telluria_A > Telluria_A glaciei. The sequence continues at coordinate 43,796 of NZ_PXWF02000314.1, forward strand.
TCGACTAGATGTTCGAATTCCATGGCTTTTAATCTGGTGTGGTGGCCCGGCGGCGCCGTGATCCAAGATGGTAACCGATGCCGGCCATCGCCGTGGCGCGCAACCCCGCGGTGCGCAACCAGTTGTGCGTTCTCGAACTTTTCCCGCCGCTATACTCGCAGCACAGCGGCCACCGGCCGCACCCCCAATAACAAGAGCCACCATGACGCCGTCCAAAAATCCGCTTCCGATCCAGTCCGCGCCCCGGCACGCGACCTACAAACGCAGCTTCGACGAGGTGGCCAGGCACATGGCCACGCGCAGTTCGATCACCCGCAGCCAGATGGAGGAGGCCGACGACTCCACCATTGGCGAGCGCGCCGCCGACGCCGTCGCGCGCTTCGGCGGCTCGTGGACTTTCATCATGCTGTTCGCTTTGGTGCTGCTGGCGTGGGTGGGGGTCAATTCGGTCCTGCTGGCCAAGTCCGGTGGAAAGCCGTTCGACCCCTTCCCCTATATTTTGCTGAACCTGTTTTTGTCGATGCTGGCCTCGATCCAGGCGCCGGTGATCCTGATGTCGCAGAACCGCCAGGGCAAGATCGACCGCGAGCGCATGGAGAACGACTACGAGGTCAACCTCAAGGCTGAACTCGAGATCATGGCCATGCACGAGAAAATCGACGCCCATGGAGAGCGCATCGACGAGCTGCTGGCGCTGCTCAAAAAAATGCCGGCCTAGGAGGCTGTCGGACTTAGGATCGTCGGCTGCAAAAAGTGTCGGACGGTCCATATTTCGCCGCTTTCTCGGCCAATAGCTCGCTATTGGCACTGCGAAATCGTCAAAATCTATCCTCGCCCGGCACTTTTTTCGCTTCGACTCCCTAAGTCCGACAGCCTCCTAGTTCGACACCAGGTTCATGTGCCGGTGTTGCCGGCGCTGCACCAGGGCGATAACGACCAGGATCGCGAATGAAATCGCCAGCAGCACGATCGCGTAGGCGTGCGCGGCGTCGTAGTTGAGTTTTTGCGCCTCGTCGTAGAGCGCGATCGAGGCGACCCGGGTCTGCCCGGGTATGTTCCCGCCCAACATCAGCACCACGCCGAACTCGCCCATCGTGTGCGCGAAGCTGAGCGAGACCCCGGTCAGGATCCCGTGCCGCGACAGCGGCAGCACGATCGACCAGAACACCTGGCGCCGCGTCAGGCCGAGCGCGAGCCCCGACTGGACCAGCTCGCGCCCGACGCCCCTGAACGCGGCCTGGAACGGCTGCACCGCGAACGGCAGGCTGTACACGACCGAGCCGGCCACCAGCCCGGCGAACGAAAACGGCAGCGGCTGCCCGAACACGCTGACCCAGGCCGCGCCCAGCGGCTGCTGCGGGGCCATCGCGGTCAGCAGGTAAAAGCCGATCACGGTCGGCGGCAGCACGATGGGCAGGCCGACCAGGGTTTCGACAAAGACGATGCCGCGCATGCGGCTGGTGTTGAGCCAGTTGGCCAGCGGGATGCCGATCACCAGCAGCACCAGCGACGAGGCCAATGCCAGCCGCAGGGTCAGGCCGATGGCCTCCCACAGCTCCGGCGGAAACGACCAATCATCCATGCGCGGGCGCCGGCGCGGGCAGCGCGAAGCCGTTGCCGAGCAAGATCGCGCGCGCCGCCGGCGAGCGCAGGAACCGCACGAAGCGCGCGGCCAGCGGATTGGCCTTGCCGCGCGTGGTCACGATTGCGCCCTGCTCGATCGGCGCCAGGCCCGCGTCGGGAATCAGGTAGTGGCTGCCCGTGCCCTTCAGGCGCGAACCCGACAGGGTCGACATCGATAAAATCCCGAATTGCGCGTTGCCGCTTTCGACGAACTGCGCGGTCTGGGCGATGTTCTCGCCCACCACCAGCTTGGCTTGGACGGCGTCCCACAGGCCCTGCGCCCGCAGCGCCTCGCGCGCGGCGCGCCCGTACGGGGCGACGTCGGGATTGGCGATCGCGATGCGCTTGACGCGCGCGTCGAGCAGCACCCGCAGGCCGCTCCCGTGGCCAAAGCGCGCGTCGGGCGACCACAGCGCGATGCGCCCGACCGCGTACGGGATCAAAGTGGCGGCGTCTGCCCCGCCCTCGGCCGCCAGCCTGGCCGGATAGGCCATGTCGGCCGACATGAAGACCTCGAACGGCGCGCCGCGCCGGACTTGCGCGAAGATATTGCCCGACGAGCCCAGCGACACCTTGACCCGCGCGCCCGGCACCTGCTTGCCGAACGCGGCGCCGAGGGCGTCGATGCAGTAGGCCAGGTCGGAGGCGGCCGCCACCAGCACGGTCCCGGCGCGCGCGGCGGGCAGCGCCAGCAGCGCCAGCGCGCACAGGAGGACCGATGTCAGTTTTTTCATAGAGCTATTTTACGCCAGTCGCGCGGGTGCGCGGCATCGTAGGGCGGGGACGGCGCGCCGGTCGAAGCGGCACGCGGTACGTTACAATGGCCGGCTGTGTCTGAAGAGAAGTGTCTCCCCCGATGTCCAACGCCCCCAAGTTCGGCCTGAACGTACCGCAAAGCGAAGCGGTGATGTACCTCGACGGCCCGTGCCTGGTGCTGGCGGGCGCCGGCTCGGGCAAGACGCGCGTGATCACCCAGAAGATCGCGCACCTGATCGAGGACCGCGGCTACGATCCGCGCACCATCGCCGCGCTCACCTTCACCAACAAGGCCGCGCTCGAGATGCAGGAGCGGATCGCCAAGCTGCTCAAGCAGCCGCGCCAGGCCAAGCAGCTCACGGTGTCGACCTTCCACTCGCTGGGCGTCAAAATCCTGCGCCAGGAGGCGGCCGGGGTCGGCCTCAAGGACCGCTTTTCGATCATGGACAGCGACGATTGCTACGGCCTGGTGCAGGACCTGGCGATCACCACCGACAAGCAGCTGATCCGCAGCATCCAGAATTCGATCTCGCTGTGGAAGAACGGCCTGGTCGACCCCGAGGACGCGATCCGCGACGCCAGCGACGAGGACGAGGCCACGGCCGCGCGCGTGTTCCGCAGCTACGTGGCGACGCTGGCGGCCTACCAGGCGGTCGATTTCGACGACCTGATCCGCCTGCCCGTCGAGCTGTTCCGCAACAACGACCCGATCCGCGACAAGTGGCAGCGGCGCCTGCGCTACCTGCTCATGGACGAGTACCAGGACACCAACACCTGCCAGTACGAGCTGGTCAAGCTGCTGGTGACGGGCATCGGCAAAAAGCCGATGTTCACCGCCGTGGGCGACGACGACCAGGCGATCTACGCCTGGCGCGGGGCCTCGGTCGAGAACCTGAAAACGCTGGGCGACGACTTCCCCGACCTGCGCGTGATCAAGCTCGAACAGAACTACCGCTCGACCACCCGCATCCTGCAGGCGGCCAACGCCGTCATCGGCAACAACCCGAAAATCTTCGACAAGAAGCTGTGGTCCGAGCACGGCCTGGGCGAGCCGATCAAGGTGCTCGGCATGCAGACCGACGACCAGGAGGCCGAGCAGGTCGCGATCATGATTTCGGGCGACCGCTTCCAGCGCAAGAACAAATGGTCCGACTACGCGATCCTGTACCGCGGCAACCACCAGGCGCGCGTGATCGAGCAGTGCCTGCGCAAGGAGCGCATCCCGTACACGATCTCGGGCGGCCAGAGTTTTTTCGACAAGGCCGAGATCAAGGACATCATCAGCTACCTGCGCCTGATCGCCAACGACGGCGACGACCCGGCCTTCATCCGCGCCGTGACCGTGCCCAAGCGCGGGGTCGGCATGGCCACGCTCGAGGTGCTCGGCGCTTTCTCCAAACAATGGAACTGCTCGCTGTTCGAGGCGACCTTCAAGGGCGGCCTCGAGGCCAAGCTGCCCGACCGCCAGTTGCTGCCGCTGCGCAGTTTTTGCACCTTCATCAACCAGCTCGAGTCGCGCGCGAGCCGGCCCGGCCCCTCGGGCAGCGGCGAGAACGCGGCCGCCGTTCTCGACGACATGATGAAGGAGATCGCCTACGAGGGCTATCTGTACGACACCTTCGACGACCGCGCGGCCCAGGCCAAGTGGCAGAACGTGCTCGAATTCGTCAACTGGCTCAAGGAGCGCGGCTGCGGCGGCAAGGACAAGTCCGGCGAGGAGAAGAACCTGCTCGAGCTGACCCAGATGGTGGCCCTGATGTCCATGCTCGAAGGCAAGGACGAGGAGCAGGACGCGGTCCGCATGTCGACCCTGCACGCGTCGAAGGGGCTCGAGTTTCCGCATGTGTTTTTGGTCGGGGTCGAGGAGGGCATCTTGCCGCACAAGGGCGACCCGGACGCCTCGGTCGAGACGATCGGCGCGCGCATCCAGGAGGAGCGGCGCCTGATGTACGTCGGCATCACGCGGGCCCAGCGCACGCTGCATATCACGTGGTGCAAGAAGCGCAAGCGGGCGGGCGAGCAGGTCCACTGCGACCCCTCGCGCTTCATCAAGGAGATGGCGCTAGACGTCGGCACGGCCGCGCCGACCGAGGCCGAGACGCTCTCGCCCAAAGACCGGCTGGCGAACCTGAAGGCGCTGCTCAACACGCCGAAAGCCTGAGCGGCCTTCTTGCTCGGCCTTAGGTCCGTCATGCCTAAGACGACGCGGATGACGTTGGTTAATTTTCGCAGCTAGGAAACGCGGGGAATGGCGAACAAATAGCAACGCGGGATTGGCGAACAAATAACAACGCGGGGAATGGCGAACAAATCGCAACGCGGGAATGACGCACAAATAACGATGCGAGAATGCCCACAAATAGCAGCGTCATCCTCGCGGAAGCGAGGACCCATATTGAGCTTGTGCAAACGCGGCGTTCGCCCCTTCCGGCCCGTGGCGTTCGTGTCCGAATTTTTGAGCGGCCCATAACTGCTCACTCGGTATGGGTTCCCTCTTTCGAGGGAATGACGTGTACCTTGGATTTCGGCCGGTGGGTCGATCGCCAATTGCATCGAATTCATACCTACGGGTAATACGGGGCAAGCCAAAGCCCGGCGCGGCGCGCCCGGCTGGCATAATGCTGCCTTTGCCGCCAAGGACACGCCCGTGAGTAACGAAGACCGTTTTGTCGATATCGAGATCAAGCTCGCGCACCAGGAGGACATGGTCGATTCATTGAATCAGGTCGTCTACGAGCAAGCCAAGCGCATCGACAAGCTCGAGCTCCTCGTGAGCCAGTTGGCCGAGCACATCCGCAACAACGCGCAGTCGGGCCCGAACCCCGTCAACGACAGGCCGCCGCACTATTGATTCGTCGCGCGCCCATTGCAGAAACATTGCAAGAGCGTCGCGAACGCATTGCGAATCTTTCGCAATTGCCACCGCATCAATGTTGCCAGCCAGCTTACAGGCGCCCACCCGTGCCGAGGCCGCCTCGTAAGTACGCCCGTCAATACGGGCTTTTTTCCCACACATGCATATGTTCTCGCGGATGACGCTTTAGGAGCGTCCTGCTATCATCATGGCCTCATGCGCTGTCCGTTTACCCAATGGCAGCCTTATTCCAGCCGCTCGTGAAAGATGCCATGATCCGTCCTCAGATGCTTATCCTCGCCGCCAGCTTGGCGTTCGTCAATCTCGCCGCCGCGCCCGTCAGCGTGGTCGCCGCGCCAACCATGGCCGCCGATAATCCGTTCGCCAAGGTGAGCACCCTGCCGTTCCGCTATCCGGCCTTCGACAAAATCCAGGACAAGCACTACATGCCGGCGTTCAACGCGGGCATGCGCGAGGACCTGCGCCAATTCAACGCCATCGCCAACAACCCGCAGGCGCCGACGTTCGACAACACGATCGTGGCCATGGAGCGCTCCGGGCAACTGCTCACGCGCGTCAACGCGACCTTCTCGAGCATGCTCGCAGCCAACACCAACGACGCGCTCAACGACATCGACAGCGCCATGGCGCCACGGCTGGCGGCCCACTCCGACGCCAAGTACCTCAATCAAAAAATGTTCAAACGGGTCAAGGCGCTCTACGACAAGCGCGCCGCGCTCGGCCTCGATCCCGAGTCGGCCTACCTGCTCGAGCGCTACCACAAGGATTTCGTGCGCGCCGGCGCCCAGTTGTCGGACGCCGACAAGAAAAAGCTGAAGGCCTTCAACGGCAAGATCGCGACCCTGCAAACCAAGTTCTCGCAGAACGTGCTCAAGGAGGCGAACGCCTCCGCGCTGGTGGTCGACACCCGCGCCGAACTGGCCGGCATGTCCGAGGCGGCCATCGACACCGCCGCCGCCGAGGCCAAGACCCGCAAGCTGGACGGCAAGTTCGTCGTCGCGCTGGTCAACACCTCGGGCCAGCCGCCGCTGTCGGTGCTGACCAACCGCGCGGTGCGCGAACGCCTGATGGCCGCCTCGCTCGCGCGCGGCACCCGCGGCGGAAAATTCGACAACCGCGACGTGGTCCTGCAACTGACCAAGCTGCGCGCCGAACGCGCCGCCCTGCTCGGCTATCCGACCTTCGCCGCCTATTCGCTCGAGGACCAGACCGCCAAGACGACCGACGCGGTCAACACCCTGTTGTCGGAATTGGCCGCGCCGGCGGTGGCCAACGCGCGCCGCGAGGCGGCCGAGATCCAAAAGATCATCGACGCCGAGACGGGCGCCGAACCGGGCGCCAAACCGGGCGGTTTCAAGGTCGCCGCGCACGACTGGGCCATGTACAGCGACAAGGTGCGCGCCGAGCGCTTCAATTTCGACGAGGCCCAACTGATGCCTTATTTCGAGATGGACAATGTGCTGGTCAACGGCGTGTTCTTCGCCGCCACCAAGCTGTACGGCATCACCTTCAAGGAGCGCAAGGACCTGCCGGTGTACAACCCGGATGTGCGCGTGTTCGACGTGTTCGACACTGACGGCAAGCAGATCGCGATTTTCCTGGCCGACTTTTATGCGCGCAGCAACAAGCGCGGCGGCGCGTGGATGAACGAATTCGTCTCGCAGTCCAAGCTCATGGGCACGACCTCGGTCGTCACCAACAACCTCAACGTGCCCAAGCCGCCGGCCGGCGAACCGACCCTGCTCACGGTCGACGAGGTCAAGACCATGTTCCACGAATTCGGCCATGCGCTGCACGGCCTGTTTTCAAACGTGACCTACCCGCGCTTCTCGGGCACCAACGTGCCGCGCGACTTCGTCGAGTACCCGTCGCAAGTGAACGAAATGTGGATGATCTGGCCCGAAGTGCTCGGCAACTACGCCAAACACCATAAGACCGGCGAGTCGATGCCGCGCGAACTGCTCGAGAAAGTCATGGCTTCGAAGAAATTCAACCAGGGCTTCCTGACCACCGAATACCTCGCCGCGTCCCTGCTCGACCAGCGCTGGCACCAGCTCGATCCGGCCAAGATGCCAAAGGACGTGCTCGCCTTCGAGGCCGCCTCGCTCAAGGACGCCGGGGTAGACTTCGCGCCGGTGCCGCCGCGCTACCGCAGCGCCTACTTCTCGCACAGCATGGGCGACTATTCGGCCGGCTACTACTCCTACCTGTGGAGCGAGAAACTCGACGCCGACACGGTCCAGTGGTTCCTCGACAACGGCGGCCTCGACCGCAAGAACGGCGACCATTTCCGCAAGACGCTGCTCTCGCGCGGCGGCACCGCCGACGCGCTGCAGCTGTTCCGCAACTTCCGCGGACGCGACGCCAAGATCGAGGCCTTGCTCGAGCGCCGCGGCCTGAAAGCCAAGTAATCCGGTGGCGCGCGATCGGCGCGCCGCCCGCACCATCCCGTGGCAAACCCTGCCACGGGCGCTCGACCTCCCTCCATACCAAGAAGGACACCATGACCCATCCCCACATGCTTCTCCTCGCCGCCAGCCTGGCCGTCGCCCAGTTTGCTGTTCCACAACTCGCGCTCGCCGCGCCCCCGGCCGCCGCGGCCGGGGCGTTCACCGCGTCGAATCCGTTCGCCAAGGCCAGCACGCTGCCGTTCGGCTACCCCGCCTTCGACAAGATCAAGGACGCCCACTACGCGCCCGCGTACGAGGAAGGCATGCGCCAGCACGCCGAGGAGATCAGCTTCATATTGGGACGGCACGGCGTCGCCACCTTCGACAACACGATCGTCGAGATGGAGCGCTCGGGCAAGCTGCTCGAACGGGTCAGCAGCGTGTTCGGCAACCTGTCGGGCACCAACGGCAACCCGGCGATGCAGCAGATCGAGCGCGCGCTGTCGCCGAAATTGTCGGCCCACTACGACGCCATCCGCCTCAATAAAAAGCTTTTCGCCCGTATCGACCAGCTGTACCAGAACCGCGCCAATCTCAAGCTCGACCCCGAATCGCTGATGCTGCTCGAGCGCTACCACGTCGATTTCGTGCGCGCCGGCGCCCGCCTGTCGGACCAGGACAAGCAAAAGCTCATGGCCTACAACGCCGAGCTGGCGATGCTCTCGACCACCTTCAAGCAAAATGTGCAGGGCGAGGCCAACGCGGCCGCGCTGGTGGTCGACACCCGCGCCGAGCTGGCCGGCATGAGCGAGGCGGCCATCGACGCCGCCGCCGCGGCCGGCAAGGCGCGCGGCCTCGATGGCAAATTCGTGGTCCCTGTGACCAACACCACCGGCCAGGCCCCGCTCGCCGTGTTGACCAACCGCGCGGTGCGCCAGCGCCTGCTCGAGGCCTCGATGGGCCGCGGCAGCCGCGGCGGCGAATTCGACAACCGCGCAGTCGTGCTCAAGCTCGCCACGCTGCGCGCCGAACGCGCCGCCCTGCTCGGCTACCCCAACCACGCGACCTACGTGCTCGAGGAGCAGACCGCGCGCAACCCCGCCGCCGTCAACCAGTTGCTCGCCGAGTTCGCCAAGCCGGCGGTCAAGAACGCGCGCCGCGAGGCGGCCGAGATCCAGAAGATGATCGACGCCGAAAAAGGCGGCTTCGAGGCCGGCGCCGCCGACTGGGCCTACTACACCGACAAGGTGCGCGCCGAGCGCTTCAGCTTCGACGAGGCCCAACTGCGCCCCTATTTCGAGCTCGACAACGTGCTGAACAAGGGCGTGTTCTTCGCCGCCGGCAAGCTCTACGGCCTGTCGTTCAAGGAGCGCCGCGACCTGCCCGTCTACCAACAGGACGTGCGCGTGTTCGACGTGTTCGACGCCAACGGCAAACCGCTGGCGATCTTCATCGCCGACTTCTACGCGCGCAGCAACAAGCGCGGCGGCGCCTGGATGAACGCCTACGTGTCGCAATCGAAACTGATGGGCACCAAGCCGGTCATCGCCAACCACCTCAACATTCCAAAGCCGCCCGCCGGCGAGCCGACCCTGCTCACCTTCGACGAGCTGACCACGGTGTTCCACGAGTTCGGCCACGCGCTGCATGGCATGTTCTCGGACGTCAAGTATCCACGCCTGGCCGGCACCCGCGTGCCGCGCGACTTCGTCGAATTCCCGTCGCAGGTCAACGAGATGTGGGCGGTCTGGCCCGAGGTGCTGGCCAATTACGCCAGGCACCACAAGACCGGCGCGCCGATGCCGAAGGAATTGCTCGACAAGGTGTTCGCCGCGAAGAAATTCAACGAGGGCTTCCGCACCACCGAGTACCTGGCCGCGTCGATCATCGACCAGCGCTGGCACCAGCTGGGCGCGGCGCAGATGCCGACCGACGTGCTCGCCTTTGAGGCGGCCGCGCTCAAGGACGCCGGCGTCGACTTCGCGCTGGTGCCGCCGCGCTACCGCACGACCTACTTCTCGCACGTGTTCTCGGGCGGCTACCCGGCCGGCTACTACGGCTACCTGTGGAGCGAAAAGCTCGACGCCGACACGGTCGGCTGGTTCAACGAGCAGGGCGGCCTGACGCGCAAGAACGGCGACTACTTCCGCAAGATGCTGCTCTCGCGCGGCGGCACGATGGATGCGATGGAGATGTTCCGCGCCTTCCGCGGGCGCGACGCGACGGTCGGCCCGCTGCTCGAGCGCCGCGGCCTCGACACCGAGTGACGAACCGGGCGGGGCGTGCCGTGGTGCCGTCCCGCCGCTTCGGGTTATAGTGCGGTATGGTTATCCGCAATAGTGACAACCCAGTGCCAAAACAGTGGCAACCCAGTGACAAGGAAGCAGCGTTTCAATGAGCGTTCAAGATTTACACGGCATCACCCTCGAAGCGCTGCTGACGCGGCTGGTGGACCATTACGGCTGGGATGGACTGGCCAAGCGGATCGACATCAATTGCTTCACGTCCGACCCGAGCATCAAGTCGAGCCTGAAGTTTTTGCGCAAGACGCCTTGGGCCCGCGCCCGGGTCGAAGAGTTATATTTGAACACCCAGTTCACCACACACGAGGACCGACATGTTCAATGAAAAAGCAAACAATCTGAAGGCGCATCTCAAGACCCTTCACGCGAACATGGCCAACACGGAGGAGGTCGACGTCGAGTTGCAGGAACTGCTGCGCCAGCTCGACGCCGACATCAAGCAACTGCTGGAAAAACGCGCCGTCGACGAGAACGACGAAAGCACCACCTACGGCCTGGCCGAGCGCAGCCAGGAGCTGTCGGCCAAATTCGCGGCGCAGCACCCGCGCCTCGAGCCGGCGCTGCGCGAGCTGGGCAATATTTTGTCGAGCATGGGCATCTGATTCAGGCGGCGCCCACGGGCACCGCCTCCAGCGCCGCGACGATGGCCGCAAAGTCGGGCCTGCGCTCGACCACTTCATCCAGACAAGCATCCCTGAGCCGCGCCCAATGCGCCCCGTCGTCCTCGCGACGGCGGGGACCCATGGAACAGTTGCTTTGAGCCACCGTTCTATGGGTCCCCGTGAAGGGGGGCGCCGAGCCCGAGACGACGGGGGTTTGTGCTCTTTCCCAATCATTTGTTTGCTGCGCGAGCAAGTCCTCCAGCAGGCAGCCAAACGCCCTGACCTCGATGCGTTCTAGCTGGCTTGCCTGCGGCCCGGCGCGCTCGTAGGACGTGGCGGCGCCAAAATCGCCCAGCAACGCCGGTCCGGTCGCATCAACCATGATGTTGTGCGCGTACAGGTCGCCGTGCATGAGACCTTTGGCGTGCAAGGTGGCGCAGGCCGAGGCGATCCCGATGCCGATGTCGGCAATCTGTCTGGCCGAAAACGTGCTTCCCGGCGCGTACACATCGCGCGTGCAGCTGGCAAACGTCGGCGGCAAGCCCAGGTTGGCGTAGGCCGGATCGATCAGTTCGAGCACCAGGCCCTCGCGTCGCCCCGGATGGCCGCCGAGCTTGCCCAGCACCGCGACCAAATTCGGATCCCGTCCGGCCGCGACACAGGCCGCCATCTCGCTGGCCGGCAAGCCGTCGCTGGTGAGCTCGCCTTTGAACAATTTGACCGCGACCTGCCTGCCTTCGGTCAGCCAGAGCGCCTCCGAGATCACGCCCGAGGCGCCCTCGCCCAACTGTGTCTGCAACTCAAGCTCATGCCAGTCGATGCATGGCAGATCGGCCGGCATGGCGGGCGCGGCGGTGCACGGGTTGCCCGCGAAGGCGAGCCACGACAGGCGCGGCATCGTCAGCAGCCAGGCTGGCAGTTGCTCGAGACGGTTGGCCGAAATGCGCAACAAGGCCAAATTGACGCACGCCGCCAGCGACGCCGGCAGCGCCGTCAACCGGTTTCCGGCCAACATCAGTTTTTCCAGGCGCGGGCACTGGCCGATCGCATCGGGCAATCGTTCGAGGCAATTGTCGGTCAGGATCAGCCAGCGTGTGTTGGGCGGCACGGCCCGCTCGGACATGGTCGCGATCCGGTTCGCCTTGAAGCCGACCATCTCCAGTTGCGGACAGTCGGCGATGACCTCGGGCACCTCGGTGAAGCGGTTCTGCGACAAAAATAGCCGCTTGAGTTTGCCGAGGCGGCCGAAATCAAAGGGCAGGGAACTTAATTCATTTCCGGAGAGGTCAAGATGCTCGAGCGTGTCCGCCAGATCGAAGATCGCATCCGGAAATTGCGTGAGCCCGCACGATAAGGCGAGCGCGCTTGCTCCAGCCAGTTCGCCCGACTGGAGTTGTTGCAGTGTTTGCATGTATTTCCTGTATCTGTTTCCTGTGTGCGTTGCGGTTGTATCACTTGCCCGCGGCGATCCAGCGCTTCACGCGCGCCTCGAGCACCGGCAGCGGCAGGGTGCCCGTGCCGATGACGATCTCGTGGAACTTGGGCAGGCTGAACTTGTCGCCGAGCGCCGCACGTGCCTGCTCGCGCAGCGCCATGATCTTGAGCGAGCCGGTTTTGTAGGCCAGCGCCTGCGCCGGCCAGCGCCATGTAGCGCTGGATCTGGTTGGTGGCGCGCGCCTCGTTGTACCCGATCGCCTCCTGCATGTACGCGATCGCCTGTTCGCGGCTCCAGCCCTTGGCGTGCATGCCGGTGTCGACCACCAGCCGGACGGCGCGCATCAACTCGTCGTTGAGGTGGCCGAAGTACGCCTCGGGATTGTCGTACAGGCCCAATTCGCTGCCCAGCGCCTCCGAATACAGGGCCCAGCCCTCGGTGAAGGCGGCGCTGTTCGCGTTTTCGGTGTTGAACTTGCGGAAGTCCGGCAGATCGAGTTCCTTGAGCAGGCCCGCGTGCATGTGGTGGCCGGGCTGGCCCTCGTGCAGGAAAAGCGTCGTCATGCCGGTGCGGCTGTAATCCTTCGGGTCGTTGACCACCGCGTAGAACACCCCGGGATGCGAGCCGTCGGCGGCCGCCGGCAGGTAATGGTCCGACGCCGTCGCGCGCGTCAGCTCGGGTTCGAGGCGCTGTTCGAGCGCCGCCTTCGGCATCAGCGAGAACAGCGCGGGCAGTTTCTGCTCAAGCGTCAGGTCGAGCTTGCGATAGACCTCGAGGATCTCCTGCTCGCTCTTAAAGGGGCGGAATTTCTCCTGTGCCGCCACCCATTTCGGCAAGCCGGCGGCCGGCCCCTTGTAACCCATTCTGGGCCCGAGGACGGCGAACAAGGCCTGGATGCGCGCCACTTCCTTGAGGCCCGTGTTGTGAATCTCGTCGGGCTGCAAGGCGCTTGTGGTGCGCGAGGCTACGCGCGCCAGATACCAGTTGCTACCGTTCGGCATCGCGCCCATGCCGGCGCTGTCGCGCCCGACCGGCAGATACTCCTTCTCCAGGAAGCGCGCCAATTTGGCCAGGGCCGGATTGAGCCGGCCGCCGATTTCCGCCTTGTACTCGGCGCCCAGGCTGCGTTTTTCTTCGGAGGAGAAACTGGCCGGCAGGTTCTTGACCGGCGTGTAAAACACACTCGTTTCGGGCGTGGCGCTGACCAGGTTCCGATGCTGCGGCAGGGCCGCCTTGATGATGGCCGTTGGTAACACGACGCCGCTGCGCATACCCTCGCGCATATTGACGATCGCCTGCTCCAGCCACGGCGTCAATTGCCTCAGGCGGCTCAGGTAGGCACGGTATTCTTTAGGGGTGGTGATCGGTTGCGATGACTTTCCGCTGGCCAGATTGGCGATCATCACGGGGATGCTGTCCATCTGGTCGAGCGGCAGCAGGTGTTCTGGAAATGCGGCGCCGGCGAGGTCGGTTTTCAGGCTGTAGTCGAGCACGTCGTAGCTGGTGCGGTCGGCCGCGCCGAGGTGGTCCGGCTTGATGGCACGCAGACGCTCGGCGAATTTCCGGTACGCCGCAAAGTGGCGCGCGCGATTCTCGGGAGAGATCGGCAGACCAAGCTGATCGTCGAAGCGGTTGTCCCCCCAAAACGTCGCGCTCAGAGGATCGAAGCGCGTGTTCTCCGCATAGTAGTCGGCGACCAATTGCTGGAGCTGCTTGGCGTGCAAGGGGGAGGCGGGCGCGGCGACCAGGGGCGGCTTGCTCGTCGCGTGGGCCGGCAGCAATGGTGCGCAAGCGAGGATGGCGGCGGCGCTGATCGCGCCGAGGTATTGCTTAGATTTCATTGGTTTTCTTTGGAATAGTTAACGCTGGTCGCAAAGCATGCACAGGCATACTACCATTGTCCTAGCGAAGCTTCGCCTATGCCGGCTGCCGCCGAAACAGCGTGTTCGAAGACCGTCGATGAAGCATCGATGACCATTTCAAATCGCGCGTACCCATACATTCTTGAAGATGTACACGGAACCGATGCTGCATTCATATTCTCTCGAATTATCACCTTGGCGCTGGTGTCGCCTGTCGACAATATTGAATTTGTCACAGCAATTTCCAGTACATTCTGCTGCTTAACGTCATAAATACCTAAAAAAACCGAAGACAAACTATGAAAACTCTCGTCACCGTATGCGCACTTGCAGCTGCGACCTTTCTACCAGGTTGCGCCAACACCCCCCGCCACCACCGAATATGGGAAAAACTTCAGCGCCCAATCCGCGGCCAGTCTGGTGCCAGGCAAGACTACCAAGAGTGAAGTTATCCAAAGCATCGGCGAATTGCGCAACCCGGAGATTTTCACCGCAAAGAAGGACACCGCCGGCAAGGATCTGCCTAACCCGATAGTCATCGAGTATGCAAATTACTACTATTCGGACAAAGCGCCCAAGGCAGCCGAGGAAAACATGCGCGCGGCCCGCGTGCTGTCGGTTCATTTCGCTGGCCCGATGCTGGTGCACTACCGCCTGAGCAGCACCTTCGCCGGGGAGTCGACCGATTTTGATGAAAACAAGGTCGGCAAAATTTCCAAGGGCATGTCGGAGGCGGAGGTCGTCGCAGTGATGGGCACGCCGTCTGGCCGTTCGATCCATCCTTACACGTCGGACGTCGACGGCACGGGGATCAGCTACTACCGCGTGAGCATGAACAATGTCACGAATAAATTCCACACAAAGATCTTCACGGTCTACTTTGACGCGAAAAAGAAGGTGTCCGATTTCGATCTAAAAGTTAATGTGAAGTAGACGTCTATGTACTATTTAAAGTCGACCCTCCTTGCAATTGCGCTTGCCATGCTGTCCGCAGGCTGCACGACGCCGCCGCGCGAGTTCGGCCGGGATTTCTCGACGGCCCAGTTTGGCAGTATCGTGCTAGGCCAGACCACGCGCCCCGAACTGATCGCCTTGCTGGGCACACCGGCGCGCGAAACAGTCAATACTTACCGCAAGGATATGGCCGGCAAAGAACTGCCGTCACCCCTGATTGTGCATGACATCGAGTACTGGTTTTCCAGCAATGACCCGCTGAAGCCACCCATTGAAGCGGCTCTTTTCGGTCGGCGCAATCTGCATGTGTACACCGTCGCCGACAAAGTGACTGGGATGCACCTCAATAGCAGCTTTAAATCGGATTCGACAAATTTCGATACCAGCAAAATCGGCGAGATCAAGAAGCACGAAAGCACTATGGCCGATGTTAACTCCCTTTTTGGGGCACCTAGCGGCACTGCCATTTACCCGCTTGCTGCCGAACAGGGCGGACGCATCATGTTCTATTCGTTCAACCGTATCAACCTTGCGACGAATATGAATGAGACCAAGTCGATGACAATTCAGATCGGCGGGAACCAACGGGTGCACGACTTCAATCTCCGGGAAGAAAGCGAAAAGCGGCCGGTGCTCCAGGCGCCGGCGCAGGCGCCGATTATTATTTCGATCTACATCCCGGCAAGCCGCTAGCTGCAGACATTGACCGAGCGACTGTAACGCCAACGATGGCCAAGATCATCAACTCGTCCTGAGCCTGTCCCGTCCAATCCGCCGCTCTTTGGCGAGGTGGCAAACAGTGTGCGCTGGAACGGAAAGCCCGCAGATGCTACTGCGGGTTTTTTTTCCGCCAGATCCTATTTCTCAACTTCCCCGTTAAGCCGCAGGGCGGGCGCTTGCGTGCGGACTCGGTGTCGTCCGCAGTTGTCCGCAGAAAGCGTTCCGCTCCGGCGGGTTGTTTGATATCACCTGTAAGGCGCGTTTGGCGCAATCATCAAAGGCTTGAAAGTTGTTTCTTGACCCTTTAGCGACACATGTCGCATAATGGCGGCAATAGTCGCACAAGGAGCTCTTACATGGCAATACCCTCAATTTCTGAACTAATTGTACTGAAGTCGCTGTGGCGACAGCACCCCCTGAGCGCACGCGAAATCCACGAGCAAATTGAGGGTGAACTTGGCTGGTCCTACTCTTCGACCCGCAAAACGCTGGAACGTATGTTGGACAAGGGCTCCGTGCGCCAAGCCACCCTCCATGGCGTGCAGGTGTATGAGGCCGCGCTCGAGAAGGTCGGCACCCTGGCGGCCTTTGCGCACGACTTTGGCAAGCGCGTGATGGAGATGGACGCGCCCTTGCCCGTCAACATGTTCACCGGCAGCAAGCTTGTCGACGGAGCCGAACTCGCGCAACTCGAACAACTGCTGCACGACTGGCCGGAAGGCAATGAGGAGGCAAAATGACTCCCATCGACCTGTTGATTTTCCGATTTCTGTTGGCCAGTTGCGGCTGCGTGGCCGCGGGACTGGGCGTGTGGGCGGTGACGGCGCTTTGCCGCCGCCTGCCCGATTTCCCGATGCAACGATCGATGTGGCTGCTAAGCCAGATCACGGTGGTGGCGACGTTTTTGGTGATTCTGCTGCCGCACAGTGAACGGCTGCGAGTGGTGCCGCCGATCGACATCGAGCTTGCAACGCAGGCGCAGTCGGTTGCCCCGGAGACGACCGCGGCACTGGCGGCGGCGCCTGCCACCGGCGCTGCCAGTGCCACGCCCCCGGAGACGGTCGAGCGTTCCTGGCTGGTCCTGGGCGCACAAACCTGGCTGCTGGTGTATCTGCTCGGCCTTGGCTACTCGCTCATCAGGCTGTTGCAGGCGCGGCGCATGTTGAACGGCCTGGCCGCCGCCGGATGCCGAGTGAGCGCCCTCGACCAACATCATGCGCTTGCCGGTGCGCTCGCGGGCGCGCCCGCGGTGGCGGTCATCGAAGTCGACGCGCCCATTTCGCCCATGCTGTTCGGCCTGTTCAGGCCGCGCCTGCTGTTGCCGCGGCATTTGCGTGGGCTTGAGGTGTTGCAGCAGCAAATGATCGTCGAGCATGAACTCACCCATCTGCGGCGGCGCGACCTGCAATGGATGACCGCCGGCATCTTCCTCCAGACACTGCTCTGGTTCAATCCCTTCATGCGGCTGTTGCGCGAGAACCTGTCATGGGCGCAAGAGCTTGGATGCGACCGCGACGTGCTGCGTGACCGCCCGCGGGCGCAACGCAAGGCGTATGCGGCTGCGCTTGTGGCGCAACTAAAAATGCAGCACCACTCGGTCAGAACGGCACTGGCTTTCGGCGGTGTCAGCGCGAGTACGCTGGCAGGCCGGATCGCGCTGATCCGCGAACCGGTGACTGGCTCGCGGGG
Source organism: Massilia glaciei (assembly GCF_003011895.2). Taxonomy (GTDB): domain Bacteria; phylum Pseudomonadota; class Gammaproteobacteria; order Burkholderiales; family Burkholderiaceae_D; genus Telluria_A; species Telluria_A glaciei. The sequence goes on from NZ_PXWF02000314.1 coordinate 61,005, forward strand.
CCGGGGGGCGCGCATTGCCGCGCTGGGCGGTCTGGCGGGCATTTTTGTCGGCAGCCTCGCCTTCCAACCTGCGCTTGCCTGGCGCATCGATCCGGTGCCGGAGCTTGCGCCCCCTACGCTCGCAAAAACGCCTTGGCCTTTCAACGATGCCGCGCCCCCGGCGGCGCTCAACTGCACCGCATTGGTTGATGCCGCCAGCGGCAGGCGGCTGGTCCACGAGGGCCGGTGCGACGAGCGCGTCACGCCGGCATCGACATTCAATATCGTTGTCAGCCTGATGGGCTATGACAGTGGAATCCTGCGCGACGAGCACGCGCCCGCGTTGCCATTCAAGGCCGGCTATCCCGCCTGGATACCATCGTGGCGCGCGACGACCGACCCGACCAGCTGGATCAGCAATTCGGTCGTCTGGTACGCCCAGCAGGTCACGTCCAAACTTGGCGCCGAACGCTTCCAGGGCTATATAAAAAGCTTCGATTACGGGAACGGTGATGTAACCGGCGATCCCGGCAAAAATAACGGTCTCACGCTTTCATGGGTCGGCTCGAGCCTAAAAATTTCGCCGGTCGAACAGGTGGCTTTCCTGAGGAAGCTCGTGAACAGACAGCTCCCGTTGACGCCGAAAGCGTATGACATGACGACCCGCATCTTGACGTCCGAGACCTTGGCTAATGGCTGGGTGGTCCACGGTAAAACCGGCACCGCGTATCCGGTCCTGCCTGATGGCAAGGATGACAGAAAACGCCAATACGGCTGGTATGTTGGCTGGGCACAGAAGGGCGAACGCACCGTGGTTTTCGCCCGCCTGGCGCTCGATCAAAAACAGGAAACCAGCGCGGCGGGTCCCCGCGTAAAGCAAGCCTTCCTGCGCGATCTGTCAGCGTGGTCGGCCGCGCTTTAAATACACTCTCCCACGACAAAAAATGACAATCCTAAACCGCAGCCTCGCAATCGCCCTCGTTTCGACTTGCTTCCTTCCCTGCACCAGCTGGGCCGCCGACGATTCCGCCAGGATCCGCGCGATCGTCGATAATGCGATCGGCCCGGTCATGGCCGAACACGACGTGCCCGGCATGGCGGTCGCCGTCACGGTCGACGGCCGATCCTATTTCTTCAATTACGGCGTCGCTTCGCGGGAGAAGAACACGCCCGTCAGCGAGGCAACCCTGTTCGAGCTCGGATCCGTCAGCAAGACTTTGACAGGCACGCTGGCCGCCTATGCGCAGGTGCTCGGAAAACTATCGTTGACCGACCATCCCGGCAAGTACATCCCACAGCTTAGGGGCAGCCCGATCGACAAGGCGAGCCTGATCAATATCGGCACCTACACGGCGGGCGGGTTGCCGCAGCAATTTCCCGATGAGATCTCGAAAGATGATCAGATAAACGCCTATTTCCGGGATTGGAAACCGGACGCCGCTGCCGGCACGCAACGCACATATTCGAATCCGAGCATCGGCCTGCTCGGGCACATCACCAGCCTCGCCCTGAAGCGCGATTTTGCCGACGCCATGGAAACCGCGCTTTTCCCGCAGCTTGGCCTGCGCCACAGCTATATCCGCGTACCGGACGGCGCGAAGGCCGACTATGCGTGGGGATACAGCAAGTCGAACAAACCCATCCGCGTGAACCCCGACGTGTTCGATGACGAGGCGTATGGCGTCAAGTCGTCGTCCGCCGACATGATCCGCTTCGTGCAGTTGAACATCGCACCAAGCCGGCTGGAGGCGCCGATGCGGCGCGCCGTCGAGGCCACCCATGTGGGCCACTTCAGGGTGGGCGATATGGTGCAGGGGCTCGGCTGGGAGCAGTATGCCTACCCCATCGCCCTCGATCGTCTGCTGGCCGGCAACTCGCGCATCATGAGTTCGGAACCCAACGCCGCGCAGCCGCTCACGCCGCCGGAGGCGCCGTCCGGACCGACCTTGTTCAACAAGACCGGATCGACCGGCGGATTCGGCAACTACGTCGCTTTCGTGCCGGCGGAAAAGATCGGCATCGTGATGCTGGCGAACAAGAGCTTGCCGGGCCCCGCCCGCATCAAGGCAGCCCACGCGATCCTGGAGCAACTCGTCGAGAAAAATCCGTAGGCAACATACCTTGGATCAAAAGGCGCGACGCGCGAACCATCCCCGCCCATCTGCCTGACCGACGACGCGCCCGACGCCGAGGCGTCGTGCGATCACTGTCGCGCCAAGCTTCTCCTCGACGCCCTGGCGCTGCACTTCGAGGAGTTCCCCCTCAATCCCACAGCGTCAAACCACGACATCGCCGAAAAAATTGAGGCCCGGGCGGGACTTCCCCCTCCAGGGATTCATGCGTGTTGGCTGGCGCATCCACATTGCCCAAGGCCGTGTGAACCACAAGCTTTGCCGTCATCACGATGACGTTGGACTTGGTGCGTGGATAGTTTCATTAAGTTGACGAAAATATATTTGACTGTTATAGTCAACTACATCACCACCCAACTACATAAGCACATAAGCGCAGCGCACTGCGAAAAACAGCGAGCCCGTCCATGACCACACTTTCTACGCCGTCCAGCGCGCTGCAACGCGTGCTGGCCTTTCCAGTGACTCGCATCATCATTGCCTTCTTTTGCGTCATGGTTCCCTTCCTGCTGGTTCAGGGTATCGCATTCAAACTACTCGAGCACAAATCGCTGGTAGTCAAAGTCTGCCAGTTTCTTGGCATCTGCTGCTCCTACGCCTTGTATTGCTACTACGTGCACAAGGTCGAAAAGCGCGACGTGAGCGAACTGTCGCACGATAACGCCGCCCGTGAGTTTTTTGGCGGCGCATTCATCGGTGCCTTGCTGATTGGGTCGATCATGGCCGTGCTGGCCGTACTCGGCGCCTATCACGTCAACGCCATCAACAGCCCCTCGGTCATGGTCGCGCCACTAATCATGCATCTGACCGTCGGGATGCTGGAGGAATTGCTGATGCGCGCCATTTTCTTCCGCATCATCGAGCGCTCACTCGGCAGCGTCATCGCCCTGTTGCTGTCGGCGCTGGCGTTTGGCGCCGGCCATTTGGTCAACGACAACGTCAGCGTAGTGGGCATGGCCACCGTCGTCTCGACGGGCCTGCTGCTGGCGGCCGCGTACATGAATACGGGGCGCCTGTGGATGTGTGTCGGCATGCACGCCGCGTGGAACTTCGTACAGGGTGGTGTGTTTTCGGCCGCCGTTTCGGGCGGCACGGTCCACGGTCTGCTTGAGAGCACCTTCAGCGGGCCGGACTGGTTAACCGGCGGCGCCTTCGGGGTCGAAGGTTCTGTCCTGTCCCTCTTGGTCACGGCGGCAGCCACCTTCGTCCTGCTGATGCGCGCCAAACGCAATGGCCGCGTGGTGCTGCCGTACTGGAAGCGCGCCGCATAAACCGCATCGCCCAGACGCTTCCATGGCGGCGTGCTCGCGCTAACTGCAGTCCGCCAGCCGGGCCGCAAGGGAGCGCCTGACCGCGAAAACAACATACCGCTCGAAAAAAAACGCAATCTTTCCTTGCGCCAAGCTCGCTACAATCATCGGTCCGCGTTTGCCTTTAGAAGGCGCAGCCCATGAAGAAACTAGCCATCGGAATCGACATCGGGGGAACGCGCACCAAGCTGGGCCTGGTCGATCTGCACGGCGGCGAGGTGCTGGACATGCGCATAGCACCGACCGAGAAACACTCCTCCGAGCGCTTCCTGCACACCATTCACTAGGGAATCGACGCCTTGCGCGCCCGCGCCGCGCAGGCTGTGGCGCCCCTGCTTGGCGTGGGCGTCGGCGTGACCGGTTTTGTGGACCAGGCCGGCAGCGTCGATTCCACCTATGGTTTCCTGGAGTTCATGGAAGACTACCCCCTGTCGGACCACATCACGCGCCATTGCGGTCTGCCGTGCCGGGCCGGCAACGACGCGCGCGTGGTCGCGCTGGGCGAGGCGCTGTACGGCGCCGGCAAGGCGGACGAACGGGTGCTGGTGCTGACCCTGGGCACCGGGCTGGGCGTCGGTTTCGTCGCCAACGGGCGTTTCGACACGCCGCTCGGCTACGCCCATATGGCCGGGCACATGGGCGATCGACCCCGCCGGCCGGTCCTGTTATTGCGGCAAGACCGGTTGCCTCGAGTCGCTGGTGGCGGCGCCGGCGATCGTGCAGGCCGCCGGCCGGCTCGGGTTGCCGGCGTCGGCGCTCGGCGTGGAAGCTATTTTTCAGGCCGAACAAGCTGGCGACGCCCGCGCGGCCGCCGTGGTGGACGCCTTCCTCGCGCATCTGCACACCGGGATCGGCAATTACATCAACATCTACGCGCCCGACCTGATCGTGATCGGGGGCGGCGTGTCGAAGGGCATGCGGCCCTATCTGGACCGGATCGCCGTGGTCGAGGCCCTCAAACCGTTCAAGCGTTACGAGGTCGCGATCGTCTTGTCCGAGCTCGACGAGCATGCCGGCATTCTCGGCTGCGCGGCCCTGTTCCACTGACCTCCCCGCAGCAACTACCCACAGAAGATAACAAGAGAAGGGAACAAAAATATGCGAAAACTACTCGAAGAACGACGCTGGCTGGTGTACGCCATCGTTGCCGGCCTGGCTTGGGGCGTATGGGGCGTGCTGGCCAAATTCATCTCGGCCAATATCAATGCCTATACCAACCATGTGCTGTTCTCGCTCGGCATGCTGTTCACCCTCCCCTTCGTGCTGCCCCGGTGCAAACGCCCAGAGCTAAACCGCCGCGGCCTGGTCTGGGGCCTGGTCGCCGGCGTGCTGGCGATCGCCGGCAATGTCGCACTCTATCTGTCGTTCGGCGCGGGCGGCCAGGCGGCGACGGTGATCCCGATCACCAATCTGTATCCGCTGGCGACCATCATCATCGCCCTGCTGGTGTTCAAGGAAAAAATGCACTGGCTGAACGGCATCGGCGTGCTGCTGGTGCTGCCGGCAATCACCATGCTGTCGGGCGAAGCGTTGATCTTCGAGGATCCCGCCCAATACCTGGCGACCTTTGCGCTGGCCGACTGGATTCTGTACGCCCTCGTCGCGATGTTGTTCTGGGGGTTTTTCAGCGCCGCGCAAAAGGTCACCACCAATCATATCTCGGCCGAATGGTCCTACGTCGCCTTCGTGCTTGCCTCGGCGCTGCTGGCAATCGGCTTCATGGCGGCGGGTTTGGTCCAGTACACGTTCACCAACGCCACGCTGGTGGCCGGCCCGCTGTCCGGTGCCATGAATGGCCTGGGGGTGCTGGCCGCCTATGCCGCCTACCGCTCGGAGGGCAAGGCCGCGCTGGTAACCGCCGTCGCCGGCGCCATGCAGCCGGCATTTACCATCGTCCTGGCGATCATGTTCCTGCGTGAATCGATCGGCCTGATCGAATGCGCCGGCATCGCCCTGGCGATTCTCGGCTCGTTGTTCCTCTCGGTCGAAAAGAAGCCGGCAGCGGCTCCCCTAATTTCCAATCAAACTGTCCAGCCATGACCAATCGAATGCTCGAAGAAATCGACGATATCGCGCCCAAGGCCGAACACTTCCTGGCCACCTCGCCGGCCTATGCACTGCCGCTGCATGTGCCGTATCTGGGCATGGGGTCCTCGTATTTTGCGCCCCTCGCATTCAAATACATGGGCGTGCCGATCCAGCCTGAAATCGCCTCCGAATATGTGAATTATTTGGTGCCAATGGCGCTTGGTGAGAACGCAGTGATTTTGTCGCAATCGGGCCGCAGCACCGAAGCGCTGTGGGCCCGCCGCTTGTTCAAGCAGTATGTGGCCATCACCAACAAGCCGCAAAGCGCCTTGGGCAGCAACCCGAAGGCGCTCCTCACGGTGGACTTGCTGGCCGAGGACGAGCAATATTCATCGTCGAAAACCTATGTGAACACCTTGCTGGCGTTGTTCAAAGGCTTTGGCATCGACCCCGCCCCGGCGCTCCAAGTGCTGCGCAGGAATGTGCCGGCCTACCGCCGGACTGGCGAGCGCATTGCCGATGCCATCTTCGAGTTGATAAACACACGCAAGATCCACGGCATCTATGTCGTCGCCAGCGGTCCGAATGTCGCCACCGCCTATCAAGCCGCACTCATTTTGAGTGAAAGCACCAAGCTCAGTTTTACCGGCATGCCGATGGCCCAATACGACCATGGACCGAAGGAGACCGCGGCCGACAGCATCGTGATCCAGATCCTGGCCCGAGGCGCTTCCTACGAGCGCGGCCAGAAGCTGGGGGAGACCATCTCCCGCGCCGGCGCCCATGTATTCACCATCGAAGAGCCGGAAGTGAGCGAACACTTCTCGGTATTGACCAACATCGTGCCGTTTAACTATATCGCCTACGAGCTTGCGGAAAAACTGGGGATCAAGGAGACCTTTGTGGTCGGGGGCAAGGTCACCGAAGTCGAGTAGGGGGCGATAAATCATGGTTCTGCCTGCGGGCGATCCACGCAGCTGAACGCGCTGCCGCCTTTCGGTCCCGGGCGGGCCCTCGCATCGGGCACAACCGTCGTGTTCCTTGCAGCATAACGTAAGCTATTACACACAAAAACCGCTATTTCTGCAGAATATAAGATACCTTATCCACTTTCTAGGCGCGCTCCCCCTGCTCTTGAAGGAGCCCAATGCCGAGCAAGATAACGTATTCTATAACAAGCAAAATAGCTGTTTTTTGTATAGAATAGATTCCATTATGCCGAGACCAGCCACAATCCTCTATCCTAGCTCGGCGCGCACCCTGCGCGCCCTTGGTGAACGTGTGAAAGATGCGCGTCTACGCCGCCAATTCTCCGCAGAGACGGTCGCGGCGCGCGCGGGCATCACCAGGCAGACACTGACTAAAATTGAGTCGGGGAATGCATCTGTCACGATGGGAAATTACTTTCAAGTCCTCGTCGTCCTCGGGCTGGACAAGGATATGAATCTGGTGGCACGCGACGATGTGCTCGGCCGTCGACTCCAAGATGCAGAGCTTCCACAGCGGCGTCGGGCGCCACGGAGGACTGCGGCGCAAATCAAGGAAGATGCTGCAGCAAGGTCGAATGAAACAAGCGTCCAAACCGCTGAAACCGCCCCTGGTCACGACAATAAAGAAGGCGCGTAATGGCGACCAAAAAAGCGCAGCCCCGCTTGAAGGTCTGGCTCGACGACCCCGCCTTTGGGCCGCTTCAGCAAATCGGCACATGGGAATTTCTGTGCGGCGTGCAGGACCACACGCGTATGGGCGCGTTACGATTTAGCGCTGAAGACGAGGACATTTTCCTCGCTTGCGAACTCCGCGCGGCGCCACCGATGACGAGCTTGGCCGAGCTGCAGGCGGTTGCGTGGGAGCTGTCGCGAAAGAAGTTCGACGACATGTCGAAGCTGAAGCAGTGGCTCAAAATCCTCGTCGCGCCAGGTGCGTCGCTCGGTGGCGCCCGACCGAAAGCGAACCTTTCAGAGGCGAATGAACTGTGGATTGCGAAATTCCCCTCATCCGAAGACGACAGGGACGTGGCGTTGTGGGAGAAGCTGGTCCATGACATGGCGGCCGACTGCGCGATAGATGTGCCTCCGTCCCAATGGCTGCTTCTGGCCAGCACCCAGATGTAGGTGGCGATGCCGGTGTTGTAGAAGATGGTCAGTGGCAGGGCGATGATGACTTCGAGTCAGTCGTTCTCCAGCACCCAGCGGCGGATGTTGCTCTCGCCCTTGCCCGTGTCTCCGGTGAACAGCGCGGAGCCGTTACTTAAGGCGAACTGGCCGCTAGTCACCCTAAGGCGCTTAACACCAAATCATCAAGCGTATCACCCTGGTTGGGATGCACAGTCCACGCCGATCTGCACGATTATGGCTGCAATTGTGTGACTGCTTGCAGATGCTCCTGAGCGAAATTAGCATTTCGTGATCGTTCGTAACGTGCGTATGTCTCTGGGAAAACGATGTACGTTTTTTACGGCGCGTTAGAAAAAGCAGCGGGAGGAGTGGTGGACCTTTCGGCCGCAAACCTAAAGTAGACCGGGTACAAAGACTTTTTGTTCGACGAAAAAACGCCAACCGGTGAGGGATGGCGTTTTGTAAGGTTATTCCTTGGTGGCCCGGGGCAGAATCGAACCACCGACAAAAGGATTTTCAATCCACTGCCCCGACGACTGAACCGCGACGTCTATCTTGGCAACACTGAAATCGATGCCTCTGTTAGTTAGCGCACCGCGCCGATCGGGGGCGGGCCCCACAGTGGACAGCTTGGGTGGCGGCGCCCTGCCGCGACCAAAAAATTTCAACCCGGAAGGATTATCATGAAAGCACTCGTCTATAACGGCCCTTGCGACGTCCAGGTCAAGGAGGTGCCGGATGCAAAAATCGAAAAGTCGACTGACGTGCTGGTGCGCATTACTACTACCAATATTTGCGGCTCCGACCTGCATATGTATGAAGGTCGCACCAGCATGGAGAGCGGCCGCATCCTTGGTCACGAGAACATGGGCGAGGTGATCGAAGTCGGCAAGGCAGTCGACCGCGTCAAGGTCGGCGACATGGTGTGTCTTCCATTCAATATTGGTTGCGGATTTTGCGAAAACTGCGAGTGCGGCCTGTCCGGATTCTGCCTCACGGCCAATCCAGGCACTGCCGGTGCGGCCTACGGCTTTGCCGGCATGGGCCCATACAGCGGCGGCCAGGCCGAATTGCTGCGCGTACCCTACGCTGACTACAACTGCCTCGTGCTCCCGGACGACGCGCAGGAAAAGGAAAACGATTATGTCATGTTGTCCGATATTTTTCCGACCGGCTACCACGCCACTGAGCTGGCCGGCATGCGACCCGGCGACTCGGTCGTAGTCTATGGAGCCGGCCCTGTCGGCTTGATGGCGACCATGTCGGCCTACCTCAAGGGCGCCAGCCGAGTGTTCGTGGTTGACACACACAAGGACCGCCTGAAGCTGGCCGAAAAAATGGGCGGGATCGCGATCGACGATACCGAGCAGGGCGGCGTGCAGCAGATTCTTGATCTGACCGATGGCAAGGGGGCCGATTGCGGCTGCGAATGTGTCGGCTACCAGTGCTGCGACAAGCATGGCAAGGAAGTGCCGAACCTGACGATGAACAATCTGGTCCAAACGGTCAAGGCCACCGGCGGGATCGGCGTGGTGGGCGTGTTCTTGCCGCAGGATCCGGGCGCCAAAGATGAACTCGCCAAAGAAGGCAAGCTGGCCTTCGACTTCGGCCAACTTTGGTTAAAGGGGCAGCGTATCGCCACCGGCCAGGCCAACGTCAAAGCCTACAACCGCCACCTTTCCAAGCTGATCCAGGCCGGTCGCGCCAAACCGTCGGCGATCATCTCGCACGAACTGGCGCTGGACGAGGCGCCGAAGGGCTATGAAAAGTTCGACAAGCGGGCAGCTGGGTGGACCAAAGTAGTGCTTAAGCCGGGCAGATAAAGCGCTTCCCGGACGCCCGAAAACCGAAACAACAACGCCAGGTCCGCACGAAGTACCGAGCTACCGTTTTTGAGAGTTGTAATGTAGGCCGGACTCCATTACGAAGTGAACTGCTCGCGTGTGGGATAGGGTTGAAACGATTGAGTCTTGAAATGTTCGAGCCGCTCTGGCCAAGGCGGATCTGCGTCTTCGCTGCTTGGCGTGAAGGAAAGGTACTGGGCGTGTCGTCCAGTGGCTTCTACGATTGGTTCGAACGGCCGCCAAGCCAGCGCGAGCGCCACAATGCCAAGCTCCTCCAGGTCATCAAAGATAACCATGAAGCGAGCGACCGCACCTATGGCTCGCCCCGCGTTGTGCATGATGTTCTAGACGCTGGTCTCGCGTGCAGTGAGAACCGCGTAGCGCGACTAATGAAGGCTGCCGGCTGTTGGCGCCGACGTCAAATTGACCCAGAACGCCGAAATTTGTTGCCCCACCCATTTTCTTCGAAGCCCAAGCCTCGTGTGGCGTCGTTCCGATTTCGATGGGTCAGTTGAGATCGGTAGCCTAGGTCAATTTGACGTCGGCGTCGAAAGTCCTCATCAAACCACTCCGGAGGTGTTAGCGGCGGTACAAATGCGCGCAAATCTGGCTAAAAAAGCGCGCAATTCATGACCTGCCGTGCTCGCCTTCGGAATTTGCGACTACGTAGCTGAGGCAACGAAGTGGGTAAGAGATTCGCAGTAAGTGGCCGGCCGCTCTGGAGGAGCGCCGGGGTCCACGCAGGGGTACGCCCTAACGGGCTACCTCGCCTTCGCTCGGCTCAAATCGCCCCTGCCGGCACTTCGACGGCTGGTAGCTCCGCCTGCATGAGAGGCGCCTGGTGCGATCTGAAGGGCGGGACGCACATACAGGAAGCCCAATCGCACAAAGGCCGAGCAAGTGCACTTACAGGCTTCGCAGCGCCAAGGCGAGCTGCTTGTTAGGGTATGGTCCCTCGGCGCCGCCGGGGTAACGGGCTGTGCCGTTGGCGCTGCCAAAACGACATCATCTGGACCGGAAACAGGACCCTGATGCGTCACCCGCGCTCGATTTTCACGGTACCGCTTCATACGCTGAGCATGGTTGGCACGACCACGTTCGCTACTTTGATAGCGTTGACCAGCCTCCCGCACGCAAATGCGGCGTATTGGCTCTGAGCACGCCGACGAACAATATATTTGACCCCGGTCACACGCACTACAAATGACCGTTTGTTTGCGGCAGCGCGCGCACAGAAAAAAAGCGTCCTATCGGCTCCATCACGTTTTCTCCAACTCGTCTTTTTGAGTCTTCAAAAATACGGCTGCCGTACTCCGCTCGTCAACCCAAGAACACTGGACCCCGAAGATGAATCAATTATGCCGCTTGGAAATCCGCGTAATAAAGCCAACTTTAGGCGGTTTTCAAGAGCCATTTACAGGAGGCCACGCTATATGCTCGCGTTGGCTTAATCGGCTAACCGCGCGAACGACGGCTCCTGGCCGACCGCTGCCGATTGTACTCGACGGCGAACTGGCGTCACTACTGCTGCCAGCTGCCGCCAGCAGTTCTCAATTCAAAAG
>NZ_PXWF02000315.1 GCF_003011895.2 Massilia glaciei
CGGCGAGCGGCGAAGGGACGAAGGAAGCGACATTGGGGATTCTCCAGTGGGTGCGGGGTGAATGGTAGCGTTGTTTTGGGTGCTCATGCGTGCGGCCTGACGATATTTTTTTGTTCAATCTGCTCCAGATGGCGCATTGTGGCGTCGGAACCGCGTGCGAAACGCTGCGCCTGGCGCTGCAGTTGTTCGCTCAGGTGGCGTGCCGGGGCCGGGCCGTCGGCCGCACGCGGCGGTGCCTCGGGCAAGGCCTGGTCGCCGCGCTCGAGCCCTTTGAGTCCCAGCGCCTTGAGCAGGTCGAGCCCGGACAGGCCGGACTGTTTCTGTGGCGGCGGCCCCGCCGCTGCCGGCTCGCCGCCCAGCGTCAGGGTGGCGCGCAGCTCGTTGCCATCGGTGTCGACCGCCACCAGTTCGATCGTGATGAACGACAGCGCGCCGACCGGCGCCTCGCCGCTGAAGGTGCGGCTGGCGGCGTCGAAGTGCAGCCAGAGCGGCAGCGGCTGGCCGCCGGGCAGGGTGGCGCGCAGCGACACCAGCTCGCGCCCGCCGAAGATATTGCGGGGGAGCGTGAAAACAACACTGCCGGCGCTCGCCGCATCGTCGTAGTACAAGCGGAATGCCCCGCTTTCGTTGGCGCCGTCGATGGCCCGGCCCACCGCGGCGTCGATCGTGGCACCCAGCGGCGAGCCGCTCAATGTCCCTTCGATGGCCAAGCTGATCGGGGCGATGCCGTCGTCGCCGGACCGGGCCAAGTCGTTCTCGTCGGACCGCGCGAACGGATCGCTGAACCCGGTTCCGTTGTGCGGCGCATGCGGCAGCGGATCGAGCGGCT
>NZ_PXWF02000316.1 GCF_003011895.2 Massilia glaciei
GTTGTGCGGCGCATGCGGCAGCGGATCGAGCGGCTGCGGCGGCGCGGCGATGCGCAGCGCGTGCACCGGCGAGGGCGCGCTGGTATTGCCGGCGGCGTCGGTGGCGCTCACCGTGATCTGGAACAGGCCGCGTCCCAGCGCGATCGGCGCGGAGGTCCAGTTGCCGGCGGCGTCGGCCTGGGCGGTCCCGATCACGGTCGCGCCGTTGCGGATCGTGATCACCGCGTTGGCCTCGGCGCCCGAGCCGTTGAACACGGGCGAGGTGTTGTGCGTCACCGGGCTGGCGTCGGCGGTGTTGGGCCGGCCCGGCGCCACCGGCGCGATGGTGTCGATCGTGACCAGCACGCCGGCCGATCGGGCGCTTGGGTTGAATCCGTCCTTGGTCGCGATCACCGTCAGGGTGTGGCTGCCCTCGCCCAGCGCCGTGCTGGTGATCGACCAGACCCCGCCGCTTGCCACCGCGCTGCCAAGGACGGTCGCGCCGTCGGTGTCGTACAGCGTGACGGTGATGCCGTCGGCGGCGCTGCCGGTGATGGTCGGTGTATTGTCGTTGCTAAGGCGGCCGCCGTTGGCGCCGCCCGCGTCGCTCGCCTCAGGCACCAGCGGCGCGCCGAGGGTGAGCGCCGGTACCGTGTCGATTGCGAAGTTGTTCGAGTCGGTCGAGCCGGCGCCCGCGTTGCCGGCGCCGTCCCGCACGCCGCTGTTGGTCAGGGTGATCAGGTTGCTGGTGTCGGCCACGTTGGCCGCCGGCGTGAAGGTGGCGCTCCAGGTGATGCCGCCATCGCCCGAGCCGAGCGCGCCCAGGGTGCCGTTGGCGACCGCCAGGTCGGCATTGCTTAAGCCCGTCACCGCTTCGGAGAAGGTGATCGTGACCAGCGAGGTCTCGCCCACGAACAGCGCGCTGTCGGCCACGGCGATGACCGCGGTCGGGCGCGCGGTGTCGACCGCGTAGTTGTTCGACGCGGTCGATCCGGGGTTGGTGTTGCCCGCGCCGTCCCGCACGGCGGCGTCGACCAGCGTGATCAGGTTGCCCGCGTCGGTGGTGTTTGCCGTCGGCGTCAGGGTGGCGGACCAGGTGAGGCCGCCGTCGAGCGAGCTGACCGCGCTCAGGCTGGCGTTGGCGATGGTCAGGTCGGCATTGGTGAAGCCGGTGACCGGCTCCGAGAAAGTGATCGTCACGAGCGAGGTTTCGCCGACCGACAGGGCGCTGTCGGCGACCACGATGGTGGCGCTCGGACGCGCCGTGTCGATCGCATAGTTGTTCGAGTCGGTGCTGCCGCTGCCCGCATTGCCGGCGCCATCCCGCACGCCTGCGTTGGCCAGCGCGATCAGGTTGCTGGCGTCGGTGGTGTTTGCGCCCGGCGTGAACGTGGCGCTCCAGGTGACGCCGCCGTCGAGCGAGGCGACCGCGCCAAGGCTGCCGTTGGCGATCGCCAGGTCGGCATTGGTGAAGCCGCTGACCGCCTCCGAGAACGTGATCGTCACGAGCGAGGTTTCGCCGGCCGCCAGCGCGTTGTCGGCAACGACGATGCTGGCCGTCGGACGCGCCGTGTCGATCGCATAGTTGTTCGACACGGTCGATCCGGCGTTCTCGTTGCCGGCGGCATCCTGCACGCCGGCGTTGGCCAGCGTGACCAGGTTGCTGGTGTCGGTCACATTGGCGCTCGGCGTGAAGGTCGCCGTCCAGGTGATGCCGCCATCGACCGAGCCGACCGCGCCCAGCACGCCGTTAGTGACCGCCAGGTCGGCGTTGGTGAAGCCGGTGACCGCTTCCGTGAACGTGAACGTCACGAGCGAAGTCTCGCCGATCGCCAGCACGCTGTCGGCAACCACGATGGCGACGGACGGACGTGCCGTGTCGATCGCGTAGTTGTTCGAATCGGTGCTGCCGGCGCCCAGGTTGCCGGCCGCGTCCTGCACGCCGGCGTTGGCCAGTGAGATCAGGTTGCTGGCGTCGGTGGTGCCCGCCGCCGGGGTGAACGTGGCGGTCCAGGTGAGGCCGCCATCGAGCGAGCTGACCGCGCCAAGGGTGCCGTTGGCAACTGTCAGGTCGGAATGCGTAAATCCGCCGACCGCCTCCGAGAAGGTGAACGTGACGAGCGTGCTTTCGCCGGCCGACAATGCGCTGTCGGCGACGACAATGGTGGCGCTCGGGCGTGCTGTGTCGATCGCGTAGTTGTTCGAATCGGTCGTCCCGCCGCCCGCATTGCCGGCCGCGTCGAACACGCCGCCGTTGGTCAGCGTGACCAGGTTGCTGGTATCGGTGATGTCCACGCCTGGCGTGAATGTCGCGCTCCATGTGACGCCGCCGTCGAGCGAACTGACGGCACTCAGGGTGCCGTTGGCGATGGTCAGGTCGGCATTGGTGAAACCGGTGACCGCCTCCGAGAACGTGAAGGTGACAAGCGAGGTTTCGCCCGCCGACAAGGCGTTGTCGGCGACCGCGATGGCGGCGCTCGGGCGCGCGGTGTCGATCGCGTAGTTGTTCGAGCTGGCGT
>NZ_PXWF02000317.1 GCF_003011895.2 Massilia glaciei
CGTGAATGTCGCGCTCCATGTGACGCCGCCGTCGAGCGAACTGACGGCACTCAGGGTGCCGTTGGCGATGGTCAGGTCGGCATTGGTGAAACCGGTGACCGCCTCCGAGAACGTGAAGGTGACAAGCGAGGTTTCGCCCGCCGACAAGGCGTTGTCGGCGACCGCGATGGCGGCGCTCGGGCGCGCGGTGTCGATCGCGTAGTTGTTCGAGCTGGCGTTGCCGCTGCCCGCATTGCCGGCGCCGTCGCTCACGCCGGCCTTGGCCAGGGTGATCAGGTTGCTGGTGTCGGCGATGCCTACAGTCGGCGTGAAGGTGGCGCTCCAGGTGACGCCGCCGTCCGCCGAGCTGACCGCGCCGAGGGTGCCGTTGGCCACT
>NZ_PXWF02000318.1 GCF_003011895.2 Massilia glaciei
GTTGGTCACCGTCAGGTCGTCGTTGGCAAAGCCGGTCACCGCCTCGGTGAACGTGATCGTCACGAGCGTCGTTTCGCCGACGGTCAGCGCGCCGTCCGCGACCACGATGGTCGCATCTGGGCGGATCGTGTCGATCGCGAAGCTGTTCGAACTGGTGCTGCCGGCGCCAGGGCTGCCGCCGCCGGCGAACACGCCGGTGTTGTCGAGCGTGATCAGGTTGGCCGGGTTGGCCACGCCCGCAGTCGGGGTGAACGTGGCGCTCCAGGTGACCCCGCCATCGGCGCTCGCAACG
>NZ_PXWF02000319.1 GCF_003011895.2 Massilia glaciei
CAGGTGACCCCGCCGTCGGCGCTCGCGACGGCGCTTAGCGTGCCGTTGGCGACGCTGATGTCGGCATTGGTGAACCCCGTGATCGCCTCCGAGAACGTGAACCTGACGAGCGTGGACTCGCCGACCGTCAACGAGCCGTCGGCGACGACGATGGTGGCGGTCGGGCCGGCCGTGACGACGGCATAGTTGTTCGAGTCGGTGCTGCCGCTGTTTGCGTTGCCGGCGGCGTCAAGCACGGCGGCGTTGGTCAGCGTGATCACGTTGCTGGTGTCGGTGGTGGCGGCCGTTGGCGTGAAGGTCGCAGTCCAGGTGATGCCGCCGTCGATCGAGCCGACCGCGCCCAGCGTGCCGTTGGCGACCGTCAGGTCGGCATTGGTGAAGCCGGTCACGGCCTCCGAGAAGGTGAAGGTGACGAGCGTCGTTT
>NZ_PXWF02000032.1 GCF_003011895.2 Massilia glaciei
TTCATGCAATCGCCCTGGGCGGACGAAAGCCACGCTGGCGCGGTCCGCGCGCGGCATGGTAGGCTTGCGCCTTTTGCACGGATCACACATGCTGCAATGGCTGAGGCGGTACCGGCGCGAACTGTTGGCGGGCGACATAGGCGCTGGCATCGTCGTCGCCATGATGTTGATCCCGCAGGGCATGGCCTACGCCCTGGTGGCGGGGCTGCCGCCGGTGGTCGGCCTCTACGCGGGCATCCTGCCGCCGATCCTGTACGCGCTGTTCGGGTCGAGCATGACGCAATCGGTCGGGCCGATGGTCATCATCTCGCTGATGACGGCCACCGCGCTGGCGCCGCTGGCGGCGGCCGGCTCGGGACTGTATGGTGTGCTGGCGGCCCAGTTGGCGCTGCTGTCGGGCGTGGTGCTGCTCGTGTGCGGCCTGTTGCGGCTCGGCTTTGTCGCCAATTTCTTCTCGCGCCCCGTGATGAGCGGCTTCACCATCGGCGCCGCGCTCGTGATCGCCCAGGGGCAGATTGAACCGCTGGTGGGCGCCGACCTGCCCGCCGTCCACCTGCCCAGCCTCACGCTGGGCCTGGGCTCGCTCGCGCTGCTGTTGCTGGCGCGCCAGTACCTCGCGCCGCTGCTGGTGCGCCTCGGCATGGGCGCGGGCGCTGCCGACACCGGCGCGCGCCTCGCGCCGATGGTCGTGGTGGTGGGCGCGACCATCCTGGTGCCTCTGCTCGGCCTGCACGAGGCCGGCGTCGCCGTCACCGGCGATGTGCCGTCCGGCCTGCCGGGCTTGAACCTGGCCCTGTCGCACGGGCACTGGCGAGCGTTGCTGCAGCCGGCGCTGCTGATCGGCTTCATGATTTTCCTGATCAGCATGTCGGCGGCCCAGACGCTGGCCCTCAAACGCCAGGAAAAAGTCAACAGCAACTACGAGTTGATCGGCGTGGGCGTGGCCAACATCGGCAGCGCGCTCACGGGCGCGTTGCCGGTGACGGGCAGCATTTCGCGCTCGGCCGTCAATTTCGCGGCCGGCGCCCAGACGCCGCTGGCGAGCGTCATCAGCGCGGTCCTGCTGGCGCTGGCGCTGGTGGCCCCGACCGGCTGGCTGACGCTGATGCCGCTGCCGGCGCTGGCGGCGACGATCATCGTCGCCGTGCTCGGCATGTTCGACCTGTCGACGCTGCGCACCGCGTGGCGCTACGACCGCGGCGACGCGCTCGCCCTCGTGGCGACCGCCGCCGGCGTGCTCGTGCTGGGGGTGGAGGCGGGAGTGGTCATCGGCGTGATGCTGTCGATGGGCACGCTGATCTGGCGCGCCAGCCGGCCGCACATCGCGGTGCTCGGGCGCATCGCCGGGACCGAGCATTTCCGCAACATCGAGCGCTACGCGGCCGAGACGGTGCCCGAGATCCTGATGCTGCGCATCGATTCCAATCTTTTTTTCGGGAATGTGGACGCGGTCAACGCGCGCATCGAGGAGGAGTTGCAGGCCCGCCCCGCGGTGCGCCACCTGGTGCTGGTCATGTCGGCCGTCAATTCGATCGACACCACCGCCCTGTTCGCGCTCAAGGAGCTGAACCCGGCGCTCAAGCTGCGCGGCATCGCCCTGCATCTGGCCGAGGTCAAGGGGCCGGTGCTCGACCGCCTCAAGCAGAGCGAACTGCTGGGCGAATTGACCGGACGCCTGTACCTGAGCGCGGTCATGGCGAGCGACGAGCTCTCGCGGACGACGCGGGCGGCGAGTCTTTGTCCGCAAATTTGAGCCGCGGCATCGTATGGGAGGGCGCTCGGCGCCTGCGCTGGGCGCCGCTGGCGCTCACGCTGCTGTTGCACCTGCTGCTGGTCGGCGGCTGGCTGGCCGCCGCCGGTTCCAAGCCCGCGGGCGGGGTGCGGCCGGCGGCCGATCGGGTGGTGATGCTGCTGTTCCCCGCGCGCGCGGCGGCGCCCCCGAAGCGCCGGGTTGCTTCTGTGGCGCGCAGCCCGCCGTCGCCACGGCCGGCAAGGCAATCGCCGGTCCGGCCCGTGCCCGTGCCCGTGCCCGTGCCCGGGCAGGCGGCGGCGCAGACGCCGGTGGCGCCGGCCGCCGCCGAAGTTGAAGCCGCAGTTGAGGTCGACGAGCTGCAAATCAAACCCGCGCCGGGGCCGACCCTGGTAATCGAGCGCGCCCTGCGCGACGTCGGAAAAATCGACCGCGCGCTGCGCGCCGGCGCGCCCGGCGTGCCGGCGCAAAGGCCCGACACGCCGGTCGCCCGCTTCGAGCGGATCATGGCCAGCGCCCACATCGACCGCTCGAAGTCGATGAGCATGGACACCTACCGTTCGCCCGACGGCGTCTCGTACACGCGCATCACCCGCGCCGGCGGCGCAGTCTGCTACATGGGCGGCGGCGCGCGCCCGAAGCAGGTCAATTGTCCTCCGCCCGACAGTGGCTGGGTGAAAAAGTGATCGCGCACAATTTCAGCATGCCTCTGTTCAAAAAGGATGAAACGTGTAAGCTAGCGGTTCACTCGCATCCGGGCGAAGCCGCCCATCGTTTCTCACCCAATTGCCCCACATGACCGACACGCCACTGCCATCCGACGCCGCCCCGGCCTGCGTCGCCAGAAACTCCCCCGTGCACGGCCAGGGCGTCTTCGCCGGGCGCGACCTGCACGCGGGTGAGCGCATCATCGAGTACACCGGCGAGCGCATCGAATGGGACGAGGCGATCCGGCGCTCGGCGCAAAGCGGCGGCCCGGTCAACCACACCTTCTATTTCAGCCTCGAGGACGGGCGCGTCATCGACGGTGGGTCAGGCGGCAACGATTCGCGCCTGATCAACCACTCGTGCGAGCCCAACTGCGAGGCCTTCGAAGAGGACGGCCAGGTCTTCATCTACGCCATGCAAGACATTGCGGCAGGCGCCGAGCTTAACTATAGCTACCCGCTGATCTACGACGGCCCGCACACGCGCGCCGTCAAAGCCGCCTTCGCCTGCCATTGCGGCGCTCCGACGTGCAGCGGCACCATGCTCGCGCCCAAGCAGCGGCCCGTCAAAAAGAACAAAAAAGCCAAGGCGCCGTAAACACCAGAATTTGAGGGCCGGTCCGAACATGCCGGCCGACCCCTGTGGCAACTAAACCGGTCGCGTGATGGCGGCCCCGATGAACATGAAAAAACGCAGCACCGAGCAACCGCAACGAGGGTTCGCCGCTTGAGCGCCGACCTCGCGCAGATCGAGCGCGTCGCCGCGTTTTCCGATGGCGGCGCGGGCGGCAATCCGGCCGGCGTGTGGGTCGGCCAAACGCACCCGGCGGCGGCCCGCATGCAGGCCATCGCGGCCGGGGTCGGCTACTCCGAGACCGCGTTCGCCGTCAACGAGGGCGGCGTCTGGCGCGTGCGCTATTTTTCGCCCGAATCCGAGGTGCCATTCTGCGGCCACGCGACCATCGCGTTGGGCGCCGTGCTGGCGCGCCGATTCGGCGCCGGCGTCTTCTCGCTGCAACTGAACCAGGCAAACATCACGGTCGAGGGACGCCTGTGCGACGGCGCGCTCAAGGTGGCGCTCCAATCACCGCCCACGCGCAGCGCCCCGGCCGCTCCCGCGCTCGTGGCCGAGGCGCTCGCCCTGTTCGGCTACACGCCCGGTCAGCTCGACGCGCGCATCGCGCCCGCGCTCGCGCACGGCGGCGCCGACCATCTTGTCGTTTGCCTTAACAGCCGTGCCGCGCTCGCCGCCATGCGCTACGATCTGGCGGCCGGACGCAGCCTGATGGCGCGCGCCGGCCTGGTGACCATCATGCTCGCCTTTGCCGAAAACGACCGGCTGTTCCATGCCCGCAATCCGTTCGCCTCGGGTGGGGTCTACGAGGACCCCGCCACGGGCGCGGCCGCCGCGGCGTTGGCCGGCTACCTGCGCGATCTCGGCTGGCCGCACGGCGGCGCGATCGACATCGTGCAGGGCGAGGATATGGGCATGCGCTCGCGCCTGCGCGCCGAAATAGGGCCCGTGGCGGGCGGCTCGATCAGGGTCTCGGGGACGGCGCGTAGTATATAGTCATGCTTTTGTTGAAACGTGCAAAATAAGGTGGCAAAAGCAGAATGTCGATCGTCCTCATCCCCGTCCCCCTCGATCACCTGCGCGCCCTGGCCGAGGGCAGGGTGCCCGCCACGCTCGGCTACTCCAGCGAGCCCGACGCGCTGCCGCCCGCGTTCGTGGCCGCGCGCGCGCTCGACACGATCGCGCGCGGCGGCGCCGAGTTCTGGTGCGCCACCTTCTACGTGCTCAGGCAGGGCGACAAAATGCTCGTCGGCGGCTGCGGCTTCAAGGGCGACCCCGAAGACGGCAAGGTAAAAATCGGCTACGCGATCGCGCCGGCCAGCCGCGGGCAGGGCGTCGCCACCGAGGCGGTGCGGCAACTGTTGTCGCGCGCGTTCGCCGGCGGCGCGACCCTCGTCGTCGCCGAGATCAACCCCGCGAACCTGGCCTCGGTGCGGGTGGTGCAAAAGCTCGCCTTCGCGCACCGCGACAGCTACGTCGACGACGCCGGGGAGGTGCTGGTGCGCTGGGTCGCAGGGCAGGTTTGATGGTCTTAAGATTGCCACATTAAATACGTTGTTTTACTACATTTCCAGCTTGTATAGACTGGCGTGAGCTGTTGACATGGCAAATGGATGGTGTTATTTTGCTACAAGTAGTGACGAGGCGCAATGCTTACACGTCAATAATTGAATAGCAAAAGGCGCTCAGATGATATTCAACACTGCTTTGGTCGACGCCCTGATGGCGGGCGACCACGCCGACCCGTTCGCGGTGCTCGGCATGCATTTTGAAGGCGGCGCCCTGGTGGTGCGCGCCTTGCTGCCTGGGGCCGACCAGGTATGGGTGCTCGACGCGGCCGACGGTGCCACGCTGGCCAGGCTCGAACGCTGCGGCGCGAGCGCGGTTTTCGCCGGCGCCGTTGCGGAGCCATCCGCGGGGCCATCCGAGGGTCGCGCCGCGCCTTTCCCCTACCGCCTGCGGGTCGACTGGCATGGCACGCTCCACGAGCACGAGGACGCGTACCGCTTCCCGTCGCTGTTCACCGGCGACTACGGCGGGCGCCCCTACGAGGCGATGGGCGCGCATCCGACCCGCATCGATGGCGTCGACGGCGTCAATTTCGTGGTGTGGGCGCCCAACGCGCGGCGCGTCGCCCTCGTCGGCGCCTTCAACAGCTGGGACGGCCGGCGTCACGGCATGCGCCTGCATCCGCAGCGCGGCGTGTGGGAGATCTTCATCCCGCAGATCGGCCCCGGCGAATTGTATAAATTCGAAATCAAGACCGCCTTCGGCGCCACGCTGCTCAAGGCCGACCCGTACGCGTTCCGCGCGCAGCTGCGCCCCGAAACCGCCTCGGTGGTGCATGCGCTGCCGGCGGTCGTGCCGGCGCCGCCGGAGCGCCAGCGCGCCAACGCGCTCAACTCGGCGGTCAGCATCTACGAGGTGCACCTTGGCTCATGGCGCCGCGCCGACCATGGTCGGCGCTGGCTGAACTACCGCGAACTGGCCGAGCAGCTGGTGCCGTATGTGCGGCAGATGGGCTTTAGCCATATCGAGCTGCTGCCCGTGCAGGAGCACCCGTTCGACGGCTCGTGGGGCTACCAGCCGACCGGCCTGTACGCGCCGACCTCGCGCTTCGGCAGCCCCGAGGACTTCCGCTTTTTGGTTGAGACCGCGCACGCGGCCGGCATCGGCGTGCTGCTCGACTGGGTGCCGGGGCATTTTCCGACCGACGCGTTCGCGCTGGCCGGCTTCGACGGCACCCACCTGTACGAGCACGCCGACCCAAAAGAGGGCTTCCACCAGGACTGGAACACGCTGATCTACAACTACGGCCGGCAGGAGGTGCGCGACTTCCTCGCCGCCAACGCCCTGTACTGGATCGAACGCTATGGCATCGACGGCCTGCGGGTCGACGCGGTGGCCTCGATGCTGTACCGCGACTACAGCCGCAAAGAGGGTGAATGGGTCCCCAACATCCACGGCGGGCGCGAGAACCTCGAGGCGATCGCGTTTTTGCGCCGAATGAACGAGCTGGTTTGCTCGCAGCGGCCCGAGGCCATCACCATGGCCGAGGAGTCGACCAGTTTTCCGAACGTGTCGCGCCCGCTCGAGATGGGCGGGCTGGGCTTCCACTACAAATGGAACATGGGCTGGATGAACGACACCCTGCGCTACATGCAGGAGGACCCGGTCAACCGCAAGCACCACCACGACAAGATCAGTTTCGGCATCGTGTACGCCTTCAGCGAGAACTTCGTGCTGCCGCTCTCGCACGACGAGGTGGTGCACGGCAAAGGCTCGATCCTGGCGCGCATGCCCGGCGACCACTGGCAGCGCTTCGCCAACCTGCGCGCCTACTATGGCTTCATGTGGGGCCATCCCGGCAAAAAGCTGCTGTTCATGGGTTGCGAGTTCGCCCAGGCCAGGGAGTGGGACGCCGACGCCAGCCTCGACTGGCACCTGCTCGACGACCCGGCGCACGCCGGCGTCCAGCGCCTGGTGCGCGACCTTAACAACGTGCTGCGCGCCTACCCGGCGCTGCACCAGGTCGACTTCGAGCAGCGCGGCTTCGAGTGGATTTCGCACGAGGACCGCGAGAACTCGGTGCTTTCGTTCGTGCGCCGCGCCGACGACGGCAGCTGCGTGCTGGTGATTTGCAATTTCACGCCGGTGTGCCGGCCCGGCTACCGCATCGGCGTGCCGGCGGCCGGGCGCTACCGCGAATTGATCAACACCGACCAGCTGCAGTACGGCGGCAGCGGCGTCGGCAACGGCGTGCTGGCCACCGACCCGAGCGGCATGCACGGACGCGCGCAATCGCTGGCGCTGACCCTGCCGCCGCTGGCGACCCTGATGCTGGTGTTGGAGAACTGATGCCGCCGGAACCAGCCCTGACCCTGAGCGTGGGCGCCGCCTATCCGCTTGGCGCCAGCGTGCAAGGCGGCGCGGTCAACTTCGCGCTGGTGGCGCCAAACGCCGGCAAGGTCGAGCTGTGCCTGTTCGACGCCGACGGCGCGCGCCAGAGCGCCTGCCTGGCGCTGCCGGCCAAGACCAGCGGCGTCTGGCACGGCCTCCTGCAAGGCGTCGGCGCGGGCCAGGTCTACGGCTACCGCGTGCACGGCCCGTTCGATCCCGAGCGCGGCCACCGCTTCAATCCCGACCTGGTGCTGCTCGATCCATACGCGCGCGACGTCGTCGGTGGCCACGACGGCATCGACGGCGCGTTCAAGGGCAGGGTGGTCGACGATTCCTACGACTGGGGCGACGACCGCGCGCCGCGCACCGCGCCCGAGGACACCATCTTGTACGAGCTGCACGTGAAGGGCTTCACGCGCCTGCTGGGCGGCGTGCCCGAGGCGCTGCGCGGCAGCTATCCCGGTTTGGCGCATCCGGCCGCGCTCGACCACCTGGCCCGGCTCGGCGTGACCGCCGTCAGCCTGCTGCCGCTGCAGCGGCGCGCCGACGAGGCGCGCCTTGCGCGCTCCGGCCTGTCCAACTACTGGGGCTATTCGACCGTCGGTTTCTTCGCGCCCGAGACGCGCTACTGGTCGGGCCGCGCCGGCGGCAGCGCCGCCAGTGAGCTGCGCGACATGGTCAAGGCCCTGCACGGGCGCG
This sequence comes from Massilia glaciei, assembly GCF_003011895.2. GTDB lineage: Bacteria > Pseudomonadota > Gammaproteobacteria > Burkholderiales > Burkholderiaceae_D > Telluria_A > Telluria_A glaciei. Next base: position 7,631 of record NZ_PXWF02000032.1, read on the forward strand.
GCATCGAGGTGATCCTCGACGTCGTCTACAACCACAGCGCGGAGCTCGACGAGGAGGGGCCGACGCTCTCGCTGCGCGGGATCGACAACGCCGTGTACTACCATCTGCGGCCGGGCAACCGCGCCCTGTACGAGAACTGGACCGGCTGCGGCAACACCCTGAACCTGTCCGAGCCGCGGGTGCTGCAACTGGTGATGGATTCGCTGCGCTACTGGGTGCAGCAATTCCACGTCGACGGCTTCCGCTTCGACCTGGCGCCGTCGCTGGCGCGCTACGAGCAGGGCTTTTCGCCGCGCGCGGCGTTTCTGGCCGCGCTCGCGCAGGACCCGGTGCTGGCCCGGGTCAAGCTGATCGCCGAGCCCTGGGACATCGGCCCGGGCGGCTACCAGCTCGGCAATTTTCCCGACGGCTGGCTCGAATGGAACGACAAGTATCGCGACACCATGCGCGCCTTCTGGCTCGGCGGCGAGGTCACGATGGGGCAGTTCGGGCGCCGCTTCGCCGGCTCGAGCGACCTGTTCGAGCACCACGCGCGCGCGCCGGCGGCGAGCGTCAACTTCATCTGCGCGCACGACGGCTTCACGCTGCGCGACCTGGTCAGCTACCAGCACAAGCGCAACGAGGCCAACGGCGAAGGCAACCGCGACGGCCACAACCACAACCTGGGCGCCAACTGCGGCGCCGAGGGCGAGAGCGACGACCCGGCCGTGCTGGCGCTGCGCGCGCGGCTGCGGCGCGCGCTGCTGGCCACATTGGTGTTCTCGCAAGGCACGCCGATGCTGCTGGCCGGCGACGAGTTGGGGCACACCCAGGGCGGCAACAACAACGCCTACTGCCAGGACAACGCGGTCTCGTGGATCGACTGGGCCGGGGCCGACCTCGAACTGGGCCACTACGTGGCGCGCCTGGTCGGGCTGCGCAAGCGCCTGCCGGCGCTGCGCCGCGCGACCTGGCAGTGCCCGATCGCCTGGACCCGCTTCGACGGCGCGCCGCTCGACGGCGCCGACTGGCACAGCGGCGCCCAGCGCAGCATCGCCATTTTGCTCGGCGCCGGCCTTGAGTCCTGCTTGTTGCTGGTCAACGCCACCGCGCACGCGGTCGCCTTCACGCTGCCGCCCGGCGCCTGGCAGCTGCTGCTCGACAGCGCCGACCCGGCCGCGCCGCCCCACATCCTGCAGGGGCGCGCCGCGGTGCCGCCGCACGCGCTGCTGCTGGCAAGTTCACACGAGAAAAATTAACAATAACCACGGAGAAACAAAATGGATACGATGCAAGAACGGAACAACGCCACGCTCGCGCGCCTGCTGCCCAAACGCACCGTGGCGCTGGTGCTGGCCGGCGGACGCGGATCGCGCCTGCTGCAGCTGACCGACCGGCGCGCCAAGCCGGCCGTCTACTTCGGGGGCAAATTCCGGATCATCGACTTCGTCCTGTCGAACTGCCTCAATTCGGGCATCCGCCGCATCGGCGTCGTCACCCAGTACAAATCGCACTCGCTGCTGCGCCACCTGCAGCGCGGCTGGAGCTTTTTGCGCGGCGAGCTCAATGAGTTCATCGACCTGCTGCCGGCCCAGCAGCGCGTCGACGAGGAGCACTGGTACCGCGGCACCGCCGACGCGGTCTACCAGAACCTCGACATCCTGCGCTCGTACAAACCCGAATACGTGCTGGTGCTGGCCGGCGACCATATCTACAAGATGGACTATTCGCTGATGCTGATGGACCATGCCAAGAGCGGCATGGGTTGCACCGTCGGCTGCATCGAGGTGCCCAAGGCCGAAGCGTCGGCCTTTGGCGTGATGGACGTCGACACCGCGCGCAAGGTCACCGCCTTCGTCGAAAAACCGTCCGACCCACCGACCATGCCGGGCAAGCCCGACACCACGCTGGCCTCGATGGGGATCTACATCTTCAACGCCGACTACCTCTACAAGCTGCTCGAGGAGGACATCGCCAACCCGGACTCGTCGCACGACTTCGGCAAGGACATCATCCCGCGCGTGGTCGGGGAGGGCAACGCGATCGCCCACCCGTTCGGCATGTCGTGCGTGCCCGCCTGCGAAGACGGCACCGCCTACTGGCGCGACGTCGGCACTGTCGACGCGTTCTGGTCGGCCAACCTGGACCTGGCGTCGATCTCGCCCGAACTCAACCTGTACGACCGCGACTGGCCGATCTGGACCTACCAGGAGCAACTGCCGCCGGCCAAATTCGTGTTCGACGAAAACGGCCAGCACGGCGTCGCCGTCAACACCCTGGTCTCCGGCGGCTGCATCATCGAGGGCTCGCACGTCCAGAGCTCGGTGCTGTTCTCGAACGTGCGGGTCGCCTCGTTCTGCACGGTCGACCAGGCGGTGCTGCTGCCCGGCACCACCATCGGCGCCGGCTGCACCCTGCGCAAGGTCGTGGTCGACCGCAATTGCGCGATCCCGGCCGGCATGGTGATCGGCGACGACGCCGAGCTCGACGCCAAGCGCTTCCACCGCAGCGAGACCGGCGTGGTGCTGGTCACCGCGGCCATGCTGGCGGCACTGTAAGGCGAACCATGCGCGTACTTCATGTAAGCACCGAGATCTACCCGCTGCTCAAGACCGGCGGCCTGGCCGACGTTGCCGGCGCCCTGCCGGCGGCGCAGGCCGCCGCCGGCCTGGACGCGCGGGTGCTGGTGCCGGGCTTTCCGGCGCTGATGGCAGGCGTCGCCCACAAGCAGCTGGTGGCCGAGCTGGCGCCGCGCTTCGGCGTCGACGCCATCCGCCTGTACCGGGGTCTGCTGCCCGACTCCGGCATTGCCGCCTACGTGATCGACGCGCCCGCGTTGTTCGACCGGCCGGGCAATCCGTACGCGGACGCGCAGCACCGCGCCTATCCCGACAACTACCGCCGCTTCGCCCTGTTGGGCTGGGTCGCGGCGCAGATGGCGCAGCGGCTCGACCCCGCATGGTCGCCCGACATACTCCATTGCCACGACTGGCACGCCGGCCTCGCGCCGGCCTACCTGCGGGCGGCGCGCGAGGCAAGCGGCAAGCACCTGGCCGGCTCGGTGATCACGGTCCACAACCTAGCCTACCAGGGCGTGTTCCCGCCCGAGGTGTTTCCCGAACTGGGGCTGCCGGGCGCCTATTTCGGCATCGAGGGCGCCGAGTTCCATGGACAGGTATCGTTTCTCAAGGCCGGCCTGCATTTCGCCGACAAGATCACCACGGTCAGCCCGACCTACGCGCGCGAAATCCAGGGCCAGGAGCAGGGCTGCGGCCTTGACGGCCTGCTGCGGGCGCGCTCGGGCGACCTGGCCGGCATCCTCAACGGCGTCGACGACGCGGTGTGGAACCCGGCGACCGACGCGCTGATCGCGGCGCCATATTCACCCGCGGCGATGGACGGCAAGGCGCGCTGCAAGGCCGCGCTGCAGCGCGACTGCGGCCTCGCTTTGGTCCCGGACGCGCCCCTGTTTTGCGTGGTCAGCCGGTTGACCGAACAAAAAGGGCTGCACCTGGTGCTGGCCAGCGTGGCGCGCATCATTTCCGCGGGCGGGCAGCTCGCGCTGTTGGGGAGCGGCGACGCGGCGCTCGAAGACGCGTTCCGCGCGCTGGCGGCGGCCCATCCCAAGTCGGTGGCGGTGCGCATCGGCTACGACGAGGCGTACGCGCATGCGCTGATCGGGGGCAGCGACGTCATCCTCGTGCCTTCGCGCTTCGAGCCGTGCGGCCTGACCCAGCTCTACGGACTCAAATACGGCACCCTGCCGCTGGTGCGGCGCGTGGGCGGCCTGGCCGACACGGTGCACGACGCCTCGCTCGAAAACCTCGACGACGCGCTCGCCACGGGCTTCGTGTTCGACCAGTTCGACGCCCAGGGCATCGACGCCGCGGTGCGCCGCGTGTTCTCGCTGTACCGCCGGCCCGACGAATGGCGCAAGGTGCAGGCGCGCGCGATGGCCCAGCAATTCGGCTGGGAGGCCCCGGCCGCCCAGTTTTTAAACCTTTATCAGCAGATCGCCAACACCTAATATGTCGCAACCAATGTCGCAACCAATGTCGCAACCAATGTCGCAACCAATGTCGCAACCAATGTCGCAACCGGATTTCGAGTACGACCCCCAACTCAACGACGTCGCCCACCTCAAGCGCGCCATCGCCAACCAACTCGTCTACCGGGTCGGCAAGGACCCGGTGGCGGCGCAGCCTGCCGACTGGCTGCACGCGACCGCGCTGGCCGTGCGCGACCGCCTGGTCGAGCGCTGGATGAAGACCACGCGCGCCCAGTACGAGCAAAAAGCCAAGCGGGTCTATTACCTGTCGATGGAGTTCCTGATCGGGCGCAGCTTCACCAACGCCCTGCTGGCGCTCGAAATCGGCGAGCAGGTGGGGCAGGCGCTGGCCGAACTGGGCGTCGACATCGGCCAGATGGCCGAACTCGAACACGATGCGGCGCTCGGCAACGGCGGCCTGGGGCGCCTCGCGGCGTGCTTCCTCGACTCGATGGCGACGCTCGGCATCGCCGGCTTCGGCTACGGGATCCGCTACGACTACGGCATGTTCCGCCAGCAGATCGTCGACGGCAGCCAGGTCGAGACGCCCGACTACTGGATGGCCGGCGGCCACCCGTGGGAATTCCCGCGCCCCGAGGTGCAGTACCGGGTACGCTTCGGCGGGCGCACCGAGCAGCGCGGCGACCGGGTCGAATGGATCGACACCGAGGACGTGCTGGCCATGGCCTACGACATCATCATCCCCGGCTACGCGACGGCGGCGACCAACACGCTGCGGCTCTGGTCGGCCAAGGCGGCCAGCGAGATCAACCTGGGCGCCTTCAACCAGGGCGACTATTTTGTGGCGGTCGAGGGCAAGAACCACTCCGAGAACGTCTCGCGCGTGCTCTATCCGGACGACTCGACCTCGTCGGGGCGCGAGCTGCGCCTGCGCCAGGAGTATTTTTTCGTCGCCGCCAGCCTGCAGGACCTGGTGCGGCGCTACCTGCTCACGCACGAGGGCTTCGACGAGCTGCCCGACCAGGTCGCGATCCATCTCAACGACACCCATCCGGTGCTGGCGATCCCGGAGCTGATGCGCATTCTGATCGACGAGCACCACCTGGAGTGGCACCGGGCATGGGCGCTGGCGCAGCAGGTTTTTTCGTACACCAACCACACGCTGATGCGCGAGGCGCTCGAAACCTGGCCGGTCGAGATGCTCGGCCGGGTGCTGCCGCGCCACCTGAACATCATCTTCGAGATCAACGCGCACTTCATGGCCGGCCTGGTCGAGCGCCACGGCAGCGACGCCGAGCTGGCGCGCCGGGTCTCGCTGATCGACGAGGGGGGCGGGCGCCGGGTGCGCATGGCCTACCTCGCGGTGCTGGCGAGCCACAAGATCAACGGGGTGTCGGCGCTCCACTCGGAACTGATGAAACAATCGATCTTTGCCGATTTCGCGCGCCTGTTCCCCGAGCGCTTCACCAACAAGACCAACGGCGTGACGCCGCGCCGCTGGCTGGCGCAGGCCAACCCGCCGCTGGCAGGCCTGATCGACGCCCACATCGGACGCGACTGGCGGCGCGAGCTCGACCAGCTCACGCAATTGCGCCCGCTGGCCGTGCAGGCAGGCTTTGTCGACGCCTTCCGCGGCGCCAAGCGCGCCAACAAGGAGCGCCTGGCCAAGTGGGTCGCGCAGAACATGGGCATCGAGCTCGATCCCGATTCGCTGTTCGACGTCCAGGTCAAGCGGATCCACGAATACAAGCGCCAGCTGCTCAATGTGCTGCACGTGGTCACGCGCTACAACCGGATACTGGCCAATCCGGACGCCGACTGGGTGCCGCGCACGGTGGTCTTCGCGGGCAAGGCGGCGTCGGCGTACCACATGGCCAAGCAGATCATCAAACTGATCAACGATGTCGCCGCGCTGGTCAACAACGACGCGCGCATCAAGGGCAAGCTCAAGGTCGTGTTCATCCCGAACTACAGCGTCAGCCTGGCCGAGATGATCATTCCCGCGGCCGACCTGTCGGAGCAGGTGTCGACCGCAGGCACCGAGGCCTCGGGCACCGGCAACATGAAATTCGCACTCAACGGCGCGCTCACCATCGGCACCCTCGACGGCGCCAACGTGGAGATGCGCGACGCGGTCGGGGCCGACAATTTCTTCATCTTCGGGAACGACGCCGTGCAGGTGGCGCAACTGCGGGCCGCCGGCTACCAGTCGCGCCGTTACTACGAACAGGACGCCGAGTTGCGCCTGGCGCTCGACCAGATCCGCGACGGCGTGTTCTCGCCCGACGACAAGGGACGCTTCCAGTCGATCTACGATGTGCTGGTCAACTGGGGCGACCATTACCTGCTGCTGGCCGACTATGCGAGCTACGTCGCGACCCAGGACCAGGTCGACGCGCTCTACCGCCAGCCGCGGGAATGGGCGCGCAAGGCGATACTCAACGTGGCCGGGATGGGCAGCTTCTCGTCGGACCGCACGATCGCAGAATACGCGAGCGAGATCTGGCGGGCGGCGCCGATAAGGATCTGACCGGCGCCGGGGGTTTTCACAGCGCCTTCAGGAACGCGCCCAGGTCGGCGACGTCCTGCGGCGACAGGCCCATCCTGAAGCGGCGGTCGTAAAAGCGCACCGTGTCCTCGAGCGTGGCGGCCGAGCCGTTGTGGAAGTAGGGCGGGCGCGCCGCCAATCCGCGCAGCGCCGGGGTCTTCATTTTTCCGATGTCGGCCCATTTGCCGCTGATGAGCGCGGTGCCGGGGTCGGTGGTGTCGACCACTTCGCCGGTGACGTTGTTGCGCAGCGTGTAGAGCGGCATGTCGGGCGTGCGCAGGTTGGCCGCCGAGACCCCGGTGTCGAACTGGCGCGCCACCGAATGCGATCCGGCGTTGGGCGCGTTGTGGCAACTGGTGCAGGTGCCCCGTTGCAGCGGCTGGCGCAAGGTGTCGCTGAAACCGGCCACGCCCACGATGTTCATCGGGCGCGTGTTGAACAATTGTTCGCCGCGCGCGATCGAGGCGCGCGCCAGATTCTGGGCCGACGGATTCGGCCCGGCCGCCGCGTCGCGCCACGCGCCGAACAGGGTCATCGCGGCGGGCGTGAAAGGCGCGCCGCTCAGGTAGTCGCCAACGGCGACGTCGTTGATCCCCCAATAAAAGGCGCCCTGCGACAGCAGGGCCGGTCCGCCGAGCGCGCCGGCCGCCGTCAGGTCGCCCGCGGCGGTGGACGTCAGTTGCGCCGTGAACAGGGATTTTTCGAAGTCGACGATGGCGCGCTGCTCGGCCGCCGTCAGGTCCTGCGCCGCCTCGGCATGGCCGCGCACGGCGCCGTTGGCCTGGTGCAGCAGGTCGGCGTCGATCGGGCCGAAGCAGAGGGCCGGCACGGCGCCGCGGATGCAGGAGGTGGAATTGGCGTCGGCCGTGGTCTCGCGGTTGTCCCACATCACGCTGCTGGCGAACTTCAGGTTGGTGCTCGCGAGCGGGCGCCGGAACAACGACAGCTCGGTCGCGCTCGCATAGCCGTAAGGGTCGTCGGCCCGGAGCAGGGTGAACTCGGCGCCGGCCGGAACCGGCAGGCCGACCCGGATCAGCCCTTTGGTCAGCAGCATGCTGTAGGCGAGCCGCTTCTGGTCGAGCGTGACGGCGAGCGCGTTGGGCGAATTGGCGCCGTCGATCAGCCGGAACACGGGGTCGGTGCCGTTGGTGTTCGCAAAACGGGCCGCCAGCGCGGGCGGCGTGATGCTCCAGCCCTCGGCTTGGGCGTGGCAGGTGGCGCAGGAGCGCCCGTTCCCGAGCGGCTTGAAGAACGGGTTTGCGGTGTCGATGAAGCCGGCCGCTGTCGTGGTGAGGGCGCTGCCGTCCCGGTTGGCCTGCGCGCCCGGGGCCGCCGGAGTCGGCGCCGGCCCGGTGCCGATCGTCGGAAGCGAAACCGGCGCCGTTGTGGGGGCGCCGCCGCCGCCGCAGGCCGACAGCAGTGCGACAAGCAGTAATCCAGGCGTTATGCTCTTCATGGTGATGCTCCTCTCAATGGGTGATGGCGCCATGCTGGGGCGCGATTGTGCAGGAAAAATGGAGGCTGGCATCGGGCGCAAATGAAGGTCCGTCTCCATTATTCGAGCACAATTGGCCGGTATGATGGCGATACCGATAAGAGCGAGGGGCAGGAATGAAGCCGAACCAAAAAAGCGTGGCATGCGATTGACGATAGCGCGCAAGATCGCCCTCGCGGTGATCGCGATCGTGGTGCTGTGCGTCGGGACGATGGCCTGGGTCACGACCTCCAACCTGCAGCGCGGCTTCATCGCCTACCTGAACGAGATGCAGGCGCAGGACCTCGGGCAGCTGCGCGACCTGGTGCAGGCGCGCCACCGGCGCGAAGGCGATTTCGACTGGCTGCGCCGGCGCCCGCGCGCCCTGCGCGAGCTGTTGGACCAGATGAATCCGCGGATACAGGCGGCGCCGGAGCCACGCAGGCCGCGCCATCCGGACGACCAATTCGGGCGCGGGGCGGCGCCTCCCGATGGCGCCGGCGGACAGCGCCCGGAGCCGACCGGGGAACGCGGCCCAGACCGGGGCGGCCAAGGCGGCGGCCGCGAACGCGGTCCGCCCCCGCATCCGCCGGGCGCGCGCGATCCGATGGGCTTCGCCCCCCGGGTCTCGATCGCCGACGCCGACGGCCTGCCCGTGATCGGGCCGCGCGAGTTCCCCGCGGGTGTCTCGCTCCCGATCGTGGTCGACGGCAAAACCGTGGGCCGCATCGGTCTGAGCCCGCTGCGCCAGGCCGCCGGCGTTGACTCGGGCGCCAGCGGATTTTTGCGCAAGCAGTTGAACGACATCCTGTGGCTGGCCGCGCTGCTCGGCGTGGGCGCCATTTTGCTGTCGATCTGGCTGGCGCGCCACCTGCTGCGCCCGATCGCCTCGCTGCGCACCGTCACGGCGCGGCTGGCGCGCGGCGAGTTCGACGCGCGCGCCCCGCTGGTCTCGCGCGGCGAGCTGGCCGAACTGGCCGTGCACATCAACGAGATGGCGCAGGCGCTCCAACAAAGCGAGCAGCGGCGCCGCAAGATGCTCGCCGATATCGCGCACGAACTGCGCACGCCGCTGACGGTGGTGCGGGGCGAGCTCGAAGCGCTCCTCGACGGCATCCGCGCCACCGACACCGGCGCGCTCGAATCGCTGCACGAGCAGGTGTTGCGGGTCAACCAGCTGGTCGACGACCTGCACCAGCTCACGCTGGCCGACGCCGGCGAACTGCGCTACGACTGGCAGCGCCTCGACCTGGGGGCGCTGGCCTTGCCGCTGCTTGTGCGTTACCGCACGCGCGCGCAAGCGGCCGGGCTCGAGCTGCGCTGGACGCTCGCCAACGACGTCATGCTGCGGGGCGACTCGGGCCGCCTGTCGCAAATCCTGGTCAACCTGCTCGAGAACAGCGTGCGCTACACCAGCGAGGGCGGCGCCATCGCCGTCACGCTGACCAAACTCGATGGGGTGGCCGAATTGCTGGTCGAGGACAGCGCGCCCGGGGTGCCGGACGGCGTCCACGAGCGCCTGTTCGAGCGCCTGTACCGGGTCGACAGCGCGCGCGCGCGCACCACGCCGGCGGGCGGTGGCAGCGGGCTGGGGCTGGCGATCTGCAAGGCGCTGCTCGATGCGCATGGCGGAGGCATCGCCGCCTCGGCGTCGCCGCTGGGCGGGCTGCGCATGCTGGTCCGCATTCCGCTTGACCCCAACTACTGAGGATCACCGATGCAAAACCAGGCCCACATCCTCAATGTCGAAGACGATCCCAAGATCGCCGCGCTGCTGGCCGATTATTGCGAGGCGGCCGGCTATCGCCAGACCTGCATCGGCGACGGCCGCAGCGCGCTCGAGGCGATCCGTTCGTCCGCGGTCGATCTGGTGGTGCTCGACCTGATGCTGCCCGAACTCGATGGCATCGAGGTGTGCAAGGCGGTGCGGCTGTTCTCGCCGGTGCCGATCATCATGCTGACCGCGCGCGTGGACGAGGTCGACCGCCTGATGGGGCTCGATATCGGCGCCGACGACTATGTGTGCAAACCGTTCAGCCCGCGCGAGGTGGTGGCGCGCGTGCGGGCCCACCTGCGCCGCGCCGGCATCGCCGCGGGCGCGCAGCCGGCGCCGTCCGGGCAGGGGTTCGTGGTCGACCGCGCCACCATGCGCGTGCTGTGCGCGGGGGGCGGACTTGCAGCTCACGGTCGTCGAATTCCGACTGCTGGCAGAGTTGATCGACAATCCCGACCGGGTCCATTCGCGCCAGCGGTTGCTCGACTTCGCGCACGAGGACCAACGCGACATCAACGACCGCACGGTCGACTCGCACATCAAGAATATCCGGCGCAAGCTGGCCGCGCGGCTGCCGCACGCCGATTGCCTGCAGTCGGTCTACGGGGTGGGCTACCGCTTCGAGCCGCCGCCGCAGTAAGGCGGTCGATGCGCGGCCTTAGCCGTTGACGCTGGCCAGGACGCGCTTGACGCAGTCGTTCAGGACCGGCCACTCGAACGGCTTGAAGACATAGCCGTCGGCGCCGCCCTTGAGGCCGCGCAGGACGTCGGCGTCGCTCACCTGCGCGGTGACCATGATCGCCGGCACGTGCTTGAGCAGGGCGTGGTTGCGCATGTAGGCGAGGATGTCGAAGCCGTTCACATAGGGCAGGTTGACGTCGAGCAGGACCAGGTCGGGGATCGGCAGCTGGTCCAGCATGTCGAGCGCCTGTTTGCCGTCCGAGACCGCGCGCACCGTGTAGCTGCGGCGGGTCAGGTAAGCCTGCATCAGCTCCGAGATGGCCTCGTCGTCTTCGACGATCACCAGTTGGCCCAGGCTGGGCGCGGCGTCGCCGGCCACCATCACGCCGGCCAGCCGCTGCCCGGTCGTGTAAAAACCCGTCTGCACCAGCGTGCGGGCGCCGCGGCGCGCCTCGGCCCAGGCCAGCACGCCTTCCTCCGGGCTC